>RECX01000152.1 GCA_007693825.1 Balneolaceae bacterium | reverse complement strand
TCCTCTGACCCGATGGCGGCTTCAAGAAAGCACACTCTGCAGCGATGAATCAATCAGGGGCGTTCGCAGTCTTTCTGACCGTTTATTCGTCGCCGGGTTCACTTTCGCCGGGTTCACTTTCGTCGGCATCATTTTCGCGGGATCCGCTTCGGTCCCACCGGCTCCTTCGATCGGTCTCATCCCGTGAGCTTCGATCCATGCGGGGCGCGTATCGCTCTTTCCAGGTTTCCATCTGTTCTTCGGACAGGATTCCGGAAAGATCACGCTCCAGCTGCTCGCTCAGCTCCCGTTGGCGCTCAAGGAGCTCCCGTTGCGGAATGATCACCTCTGCACGGATCTGCCGGCGGTGCGTTTCCAGTGCGGAAAAGAACTCCTCCGCCTCTTCTTCCGTGAGGTCCAGGTCGCGGATCAGCCTTAGCCGGTAACGGCTGAGCGCTGTTCGTTCCTGGTCGTCGGTGCGTGACCGCCACACGGTTCGGCGATCCTGTTGCTCTGCCTCCTGTACTTCGGAAGCTTCCTGCGTGTCCTGCGCGGCTTGTTCCTGACTGCGATAGCGTCTTGCCGGGCGATCCTCCGGCTGCTCTTCCGCATCCATCCTGCGCTGGACGCGAGCTTGTTCAACCGGTTCCGGGTCGGCGCCGATCCTCTCCACTGAGGCATCGGTGTCAGGCTGTTCTGCATCCACCCGATATCCCTGACCCGTTCCGGGACCCTCACCGTGTGCCAGGCCGGCTCCATCACCCGCACGCTCTCCGCCACCGGCACCTCGCCGTTCCCTGGCGGGTGCCACCGGCTCTTCTGTTTCCGGGGTTTCCGGAGCGGTTTCCTGCGGTGCCGGTACAGGGGTTATCCGTTCCAATCCGCTGAGGTCATCTTCAGCAAATGGCTGCACGCCGGTTTGCGAGTGCATCGTCCCGCAGAGCATATACCCTGCGCCTGTACCCAGAAGGAACGTCAGCACGAATGCCAGTGCGATGGTGACTTTTGGATTCTTGCTCATGGTTTTCTTTCTTTTCTAAAACTTGTCAATAAGTAATTCTGTTTCCGGTACTGTCCTTTATGAACCCTGAACGGGATTACAAGTCCTCATAAAGCCAGTGATTGAGTTCCGGGGCTTGCTGCTGTTCCCATCCGAGATAACGGGTCATCTGTTCCCGTGAATCAGCGGCGGCATCTTCGGTGGATCCCATCTGCATACCGGTGAACAGCACGATCAGTACGATACCAACGCTCAGCACATACCGGCGAAACAGACGCCAGACCAGGTATTCCAGGTCGGATTCCGATCCTCCGGTTGCCTCACGACGCTGATGGAACCGGCGGATGGCATCACCGGCCGGCGCTTCTTCCCGCAGGCCTTCAAACAGCCCCGGGATACCGTCACCGGACTGCCGCATCATCCACTGATGGTCTTCCCACAGCTTCGGATCGAATGCCAGCACCTGTTTTTTGAGCTGCTCCATCTCCTGCCGGGACAAATTCCCGTCCTGTGCATCGATGAGCTGCTCTCTGAGTTGTTGTTCTGTCCGTTTTCGGTTCATAAGGATGATTCCTCAGTGCTTTTCTTCGCTATTCTTCTGATCCGGGATCCATTCCCAGTTTGATCAATTCGGTTTTGAGTCGTTGCCGGGCGGTAAACAGCCTGCTTTTGACCGTACCGACTGCGAGGTTTTCGACTTCGGCAATTTCATCGTAGGACATTCCTTCGAGGTCGCGCATGGTGATGATAAGGCGGTCTTTTTCAGAAAGCCTGGCCATGGCGCTTCGAAGAAGCTGTTTCTGCTCTCGCCGGTCCAGAGCTTCGTCACCGGATTCAGCTGCCTTGAAATCGTCCGGTTCGGTATCGGTTTCGTTCCACCAGAAAATGCGCCGCTGGATTTTATCCCGGCGCAACGCATCCAGCACCGTATTCCGTGCGATCTGATACGTCCAGGTATATAAACTGCTGCTGCCATTATAGAGATGGCGTTTCTTGTACACTTTCAGGAAACTGTCCTGTGTGAGATCTTCTGCATCCAGGCCGGTGCCGTACACCATGGAGCGCACCATACGGTAGATCCTCGGATAGAAATCCGGGAGCTGCCGGTCCAGTTCGTGTTCCGTAAGTGGCGTTGGCCGCATCGTTTCGTAATACTAATATGTATCATCACCGGATGTTCCGCTTATGTCTTGCCCGCTGTTGTCAGCTGTTGCTGGCTTGTGCAGGCTGTTGCCTGCCGTTATCAGCTGTTTTTCAGCCGATTTCAGCCGTTGTCATGTCAGCCATTTACAGCTGTTGTCTGATGCTGCCTGCCGCTTGCCTGCCGGGTTGACTGCAACCGGCCTGCAATGTGTTATACGACCGTGCATCGGATCGGTTCGCTTCTTGCGGAAAAAATCCACCGACCCCGGATCACGGGCTCAGACATGGTTCATCAGCCCTCGGCTGACCATTTCATAGCAGGAACTTCCTGGATTATCTGGTGATTTACAGTGATTTGAAAAAGGTTTTGTAAAACAATTAACTGGTTTTCATGTGTTTATAATTCTTGATTCAATCGGTCACATAGAATGTCCATGACGATTATAATCATGCTTCTGTGTGACGGGTTGTCGTCATGGCCATTTCAGATATTGTTCGGGGATGGTTTCCCTTATTCTTTGAAGCTGAAACTGGTGGATGTGGGTGTTGCCCGTCACAATGCGCTGGCCAAAGAGCCAGTCGTCGCCGTCGGTCCAGTCGGTCACCACACCTCCGGCTTCCCGGATCAGCAGGCTCCCGGCGGCCACATCCCATGCAGACAGCCCGTACTCAAAAAAACCGTCACAACGTCCGGCCGCCACCAGGCAAAGATCGAATGCCGCACTTCCGGGCCGCCGGACCCCGCGCGTGTCGTGCATGAACTTTTTGAAAAGCTGAAGGTACGCATCCACCAGACCAAGATCCCGGTATGGAAAACCTGTGGCAAGGAGTGAGTTTTCGGGCTCCCGGATGTTGGAGACGGACATTTTTTCGCCGTTGAGCCAGGCGCCCTTGCCGGCCTCGGCGGTGAACCACTCGTCGCGGTTGACTTCCAGCACAAGGGCCGTCTGCGGCTGACGGTTCTCCCACATGGCAATCGAGACGCAGTAGATGGGAAGTCCGTGGGCAAAGTTGGTGGTCCCGTCGATGGGATCAATGATCCATGTGCGTCGGTCGGTGAGCTTTGTTTCGCTTGCAGATTCCTCGGCAAGGATATCGTCGTCGGGGAAGACTTCGTGGATGGCCCTGATGATCTCCTTTTCCGCGGCTTCATCGGCCCGGGTGATCAGGTCGTTCTTGCCTTTGAGGCCGACTTCGAGGCGGTTCCTGTTGCGATCGTAGTAGGTAATGACTTCCTTTGCTTTTTCTGCGGCTTTTCGTGCTGTCTGGAGTGTCTTTGATTCCATTACGTACAAATTTGTTTATGGATGCTTTCGATTTTATTTGCCGGCCAGGGGTGTCTGAAATGTTCTGACTTTGAAGTGATCACAAATCCGGAAAAAGAATTTCCGTTGAATCGGTCCGGTGCCGCCTGAGTTCCTCATTTGCTTTTTTTATCCATTGCTGGACCTCCTTCTTCTCCTTGTCGGAGGCCTGCGCGTACTCGTCCAGAAATTCGTTGCGCTTGCGTTCAAGGTAACGAATCTTGAGGGATTTCAGCGCTCCGCGTGCCGTGTTGACGGGATCGGCATCTCTGTGGATGGTCACGCCGCGCTTTCGCATGCCCAGTTCACTGACCCAGTGGCGTTGCAGCACAATGTCGCCAACCAGGCCCGGATAGGGGTGCTCCCTGCGGCTGTACGCCTCCACCGATACCGGTTCCCCTTTTTGATACTGTTGCATCATGTCGACATAGAAGGCCCTGAGTTCCGGATCCTCAAAGTGAACGTCCCCGCAATGGTTTCCGATGAAGACGATCAGCCTTTCACCAAAAGTGAGCATCAGTCGGATGAGCTCTTTCTCATCTTCGGGCCGACGGACGGACCTTGCGTCCGGATCGGGAAACGGTGCCTGTGCACGGGGGTCGTGGGGCCGGAGGTCATAAGGCCGGGAGTCATGAGGCCGGGGGTCAAGTCCACGGGGATGATGGGGCCGGGGGTCAAGTCCACGGGGATCATGGGGCCGTGATTCCTGGTGCGGAGGCTGTGGTCCTGCCCGGCCAGCCGATCCCGTATGTGTTTCGGGCGGGGATGCGGTTTCCGGATTGGCGCCGGGTCCGGGGTTTGATCCGTGTGCCGCTTTGGCGCCGGGTCCGCGTCGGGATTCGGGATCCGGTTTGGCTTCGGGTCTGCGGCCTTCTCCGGCATCGGGTCCGCTTTCCCGGTTTGAACCGGCCGGGTGTCCGGGATCGGGCCGGGCTGTTCCGGACGCCGGTGGTGCACCCGGGCCGCCCGGATAGCCTCTGCGCGCATCCTCCCGTTCACGGCCGGCACGCTGTGACGCCCGTTGATCCATTCTTCGGCGGGTCCTTTCCAGCCGGGTACGGATCACGTCCAGTTCCTGAATCAGCGCCCGGTCCCCGATGCGGCTGATACTGTTCAGCTCCTGGATGTAGTTGGCGCGTGAAAGCTCATCCGGCACAACGGCAATGGCTTCCAGGATCTCGTTGATCACTTTCCGGCGTTCCACGGGGTCGTCCCACCGGTCCTCCTTGCGGGCCAGTGTTACCAGGAAGCGGAGGAAATCGACGGTTTCTTTCTTTCTGACCTCCAGAAAAGCCTCTGCGCCGTACTCCCGGACAAACGAGTCGGGGTCCTCGCCTTCGGGCAGGGTCAGCACCCGGACCGCCATTCCTTCCTGCAGCGCGATGGAAATGCCGCGAACGGCGGCCTTGACACCGGCCGTATCGGCGTCGAAGATCATGAGCAGCACATCGCCGTAGCGCTTCATCACGCGTACCTGTCCGGCAGTGAGCGATGTCCCGCTGGTGGACACCACGTTGCCGATGCCGGACTGCTGCATTGTGATGACATCGGTGTAGCCTTCCACCAGGATCACCTCGGCGGCTTTCCTGATTTCGTTTTTGGCGGCGTGAATGCCGTAGAGCACCTCGCTTTTGTTGTAAACCAGCGTTTGCGGGGAGTTGATGTACTTCGGGATGCTGGCGGCTTTGGAAAGGGTGCGTCCGCCGAATGCGATCACCTTGCCGCTGGGGTTGAAGATGGGGAACATCAGGCGGCCGCGGAAGGTGTCGAAGTAGCCGGACTCATCCTCCCGGGCCTTGACCAGTCCGGACTCGTGCAGGTATTGCAGATTGATGCCGGCGCTTTCGGCGGCCTTGAGCAGTCCGTCGAATCGGTCTGGGGCGTAGCCAATGCCATACTTGCGGACGGTTTTCCAGGGGTATCCGCGGTTTTTGAGGTATTCGCGTGCCGTCTCGGCTTCATCCGACTCGGCCAGCGTCTGGTGGAAGAAGTTGCCGGCAAAACGCAGGGCGTGGTAGATGCCGTCCTTGAGAAACTGCTGGGGGTCGTAGGCGGTTTCGGCTTTTTCCGGAATCACGATATGGTACCGCTCGGCGAGTGTCCGGACGGCCTCCTCGAAACCCACGCCATCCATTTTCATCACAAAATCGAACACATCCCCCCCTTCGCCGCAACCAAAACATTTGTAGATGCCCAGGGACGGGGAAACGCTGAAGGATGGGGTTTTCTCATTGTGAAAAGGGCACAACCCCGAGAAGTTGCTGCCGGCGCGGCGCAATTTCACATGATCCGAGACGACATCCACGATGTCCGCGGCATCACGCACTTCCTCTTTTTTGTCATCCGGAATCATGGGGGTGTTGAAGACGGTTAAAAGATACTTTTACAAGACGGCCGTGCCGTGGGCAAGTTCTGCTGAACCACACATGCCCTGATTGCATGGGCGGGCCGACCGGCAGAGCGGGCAGCCACTGACAGCCAGGCATGCTGCACTCAGGATGAAAGATACAATATCCTCCGTGAAGATGAGGAACGGATCTGTCACGGATGCCGGAAAAAAGCAATTGATTGAACTGTTCAGCAAAAAATGCCGTTAGCCGGCATACCTTGAATCCGTTTGGAATCTCACCTTTTGGGTGGGTATATTCCAAACGTTCTTGAATATGTGGCAAACCATCAAATTTCTCAAATAGAAAATTGGCATGAGCGTATTAGTTGGAAAAGACACCCGGCTTGTTGTGCAGGGTTTTACCGGGAATGAAGGCACGTTTCACGCCGGGCAGATGATCGCGTACGGGACCCATGTTGTCGGGGGAGTGACTCCGGGCAAAGGCGGCACGCGTCACCTGGACCGGCCCGTCTTCAATACCGTGGCAGAAGCAGTTGAAAAGGAGGGCGTGAATACCTCCGTGATCTTTGTACCGCCGGCTTTTGCCGCTGACGCGATTGCCGAGGCCGCCATGAACGGGATCGGCCTGATCGTATGCATCACCGAAGGAATCCCGGTCAAGGACATGATCAATGCCCGGGAGATCGTCCGGCGCCATGGTGCGCGGCTGATCGGGCCCAACTGTCCGGGCGTCATCACACCCGGCGAGGCCAAAGTCGGGATCATGCCGGGCAACGTATTCACAAAGGGGCCCATCGGGGTAATATCCCGTTCCGGCACGCTCACCTACGAGGCCGTGGACCAGCTGACCAAGATCGGGCTGGGACAAAGCACGGCTATCGGCATCGGCGGGGATCCGGTCATCGGTACAAAACACCGCGATGCCGTTGCGCTCTTCCAGGACGATCCCGAGACCGAGGCCATTGTGCTGATCGGTGAGATCGGCGGATCCGACGAAGAGGAGGCGGCAGCGTGGATCAAGGACAATGTCACCAAACCGGTGGTGGCTTTCATCGCCGGACGCACCGCACCTCCGGGTCGACGCATGGGGCATGCCGGGGCCATCGTCTCCGGCGGCAAGGGCACGGCCGACGACAAGATCAAAGCCCTCAAAGCGGCCGGGATAACCGTCTCCGAAAGCCCGGCGCTTATCGGCGAGACGGTTAAATCACTGCTCTGACCTGCCGCACCTTGTTATCCTGCATGCTACCCCGTGATCGAAAGGCATACGAATGAAGGCTACACGCTTCTCGATGACCCTGTACATCTCCCTGCCGGTGCTGGCTTCGGCCTGTTCGGTGGTGATGATTGCCCATTTTGTGCTGATGGCGGAAGGGAGAATCAGTCCGGATGGACGCTACGGTGACCTCTTCCACTACATCGCGTTGGCTGAGACGTTTGACTTTTTTGGATCGGATGTCATTAGCTTCCGGTTCCTGGCCCCCCTGATCAGCGGACTGATCGCCCTGGTATTCGGACTCAGCGGTGATGAGAGCGTCGGACTGCTGACCGGATCCCTGAACTTTGTCTATCTGCTGATTGGATTCGGGTGGATGTATTACCTTTCCATGAAAGAGAAAGGCAGCAATGCACTGGAGGTGGCCCTTCCCACATTTTTGCTGCTCCCGCTGGCCGCATTCTGGCAGGGGATCTTTTTCCCGGTGCCGGACGCACTGATGTTCTGCATGTTCGGGCTGATCCTGATGGGCGTTTTGCGTCAAAAGCTGCTGCTGCTGATCCCGGCCGTGCTGACAGGGGTTTTTGTGTCCGAGTGGCTGTTCCTTTCCCTTCTGCTCATGCCGCTTGCCGATTATCTTCGCCAGTCGGTTTGGGCACAGGGTTATACGGCATTCGGGGTGGCCGCCGCCGTCTACCTGGCTGTTCCGCTGTTCACGCAAATTCCGGAAACGCATCTGGTTTATCGTCCCGATGCCTGGCTTGCCGGCACCGTGGATCAGTTTGACGGACGCTCGGTTTCCATGCTTCGCGCATTCTGGCTCAGCTTCACCCTCACACTGCCATTTTTTGCCTACCGGATATATGCGGCGGGATGGAATCGCGTAACCAGTGCCCTTTCCCTTTGGTTTCTGCTGCTTTTTTTCCTGGTTTATCTGCTGTCGCCGGATACCACACCACGCATCCTCTTCATGGCCATGCCCGTGCTTGTGCTCTGGCAATACCGCCTGTCCACTTTCCAGGCCATGGATGAACCCCTGGACCGGGCGGGTGAATCGGAGATGGGATGAGAGTGACTGGATGAAGGAGATGAATGAAAGAGATGGGATGAGAGTGACTGGATGAAGGAGATGGACGAAAGGGATGGAGGAAAGGAATGGAGAAAGGAGACGGCATGAAAACCTGGCATGATCGAATGGATCACCGTTTTCTGGTGTTACGGTATTCAAAGCGACGCCATTTTTTTGATAACCCCTAACGAGTTTTTAAAATGGATCTTAGCATCTATCAACACCACTTCATAGTAACCGGTTGCAGTTCCGGTTTTGGAAAAGCGATTACGGAATTTCTTTGCAGGGAAGGTGCCACCGTCACCGGCGTCGCAAGAAGACAGGACCCCCTGGCAAAAATACACCACCAGTGGCCTGACCGCTTTACACCCATCCAGGGCGATCTGAGTAAAACGCAGACACTGGACCGGCTGGTGGAAGTCACCTCGGACAAACCGTTGCACGGATTGGTGCTGAACGCGGGAGGTCCGCCTGCCAAAACGGCGATCGAAACCTCCATGTCAGACTGGGACGAGGCCTATGCCTCCGTGTTTCGCTGGAAAGCAGACCTGGTGCTTCGGCTTCTGCCACGGTTCCGGGAGGCTGGATACGGCCGCATTCTTTTCATAGAAAGTCAGTCGATCAAGCAACCGTTGCCTGTCCTGGCGCTGAGCAATGCCATGCGGGCTGCCGTTGCCGGTTTCGCCAAGTCTCTCTCGCGCGATGTGGCCCGCGAGGGCATCACGGTCAATATTCTGGCACCGGGTGCGCACAACACACCGGCCATTGAACGAGTCATTGCCTACAATGCCGAAAAAAGCGGCCTGCCGCTGGACGAGATCAGAAAAAATATGGAAGAAGCGGTGCCTGTGGGCCGGTTTGGCAAAGCCGAAGAGCTTGCCGGATTGGCGGCATGGCTGCTTTCCGTTCAATCGGGATATGTAACCGGCCAGTGCATGAGCCACGACGGCGGGACGGTCAGCGGCCTGTTCGGCTGAAGCGGCCTGTTCCACTGTAGCGGCTGTTCCACTGTAGCGGCTATTCTGCTGAATCGTTTGTATATTATCATGTAAACCAGTTTTTCAACCCATAGGCAACCTTATGTCACAAATCTGGCATCAGCAAACCCTCCGGCTCACATCCAGGCAACGCGGCTTTCACCTGGTTACCGACGAGATCGTCTCCCAACTCGATCATATCGATGACATCCGCATTGGCCTGATGCACATCCACATCCTGCACACCAGTGCCAGTCTGACCCTGAATGAGAATGCCGATCCCACGGTCCGGGAAGATTTTGAAACGCATTTCACGCGCGCTGTGCCGGAGGACACGTCTCTCTACCAGCACACACTTGAAGGTCCCGACGACATGACCTCCCATATCAAGGCGTCTCTACTCGGCAATTCGCTGACCCTGCCCATCCGTAACGGACAGCTTGCCCTGGGCACCTGGCAGGGTATTTACCTGTGCGAACACCGGAACAACGGCGGCAGCCGCTCCCTGGTTGCGACGCTTACAGGAACCAGCTGATCCGGTTGCTGCCCGGCACCAAACCGTATCCACCAGAAAAAAAAAGATGAACTTGTTCACGATTTTATTTAGATTAAGTCTTAATAGAATGTAGGCATACATATTATTTCCTTCGCATGTATAAATCATTAATAGAATTGGACTTAAGAGAAGAGGCCGAAGTCGTTGCCTTCAATGGCAGTTCATTGATGAACCGCCGGCTGGAGGGCATGGGGATCCGCCAGGGGAAAAAGATTTCCAGGATAAGCTCGCAGTACATTCGCGGACCCGTAATTATCAGTGTGGACGGACATCAGGCCGCCATGGGCCGCGGAATGGCCACCAAGCTCATCGTGAAGCCTGCAGAAAGGAACGGGGTCTGAGGGGAAGCGCATGCGTGTCTTGCTGATGGGCAATCCGAATGTCGGTAAAAGCGCCATTTTCTCGCGTTTGACCGGATCCCATGTGGTGGTTTCCAATTATGCCGGAACCACGGTGGAATACACGCGCGGCTTTTTGCAACTGGAGGAACGGGAGCTGGAAGTGATCGATGTTCCCGGCACCTACGACCTGGAACCCACCAACAGGGCGGAGGCCGTTGCATCCGAGATGATTGCCGGCGGCGAACTGATCATCAACGTCGTGGATGCGTCGCACCTGGAACGCAGCCTCCATCTGACGCTGCAGCTGCTTTTGACGGGCAAGCCGGTCGTTGTTGCCCTGAACATGTGGGATGAGGCACAAAAAGCCGGCATCACCATTGACACCGCCAGGCTTGAGCAGTTGCTGGGTGTGCCCGTGGTGCCGACCTGTGCGCTCACCGGGGACGGGATGGTTGTGCTCAAGTCCCGCGTGCAGGAGGCCCGCAGCAGCTCCCTCGTTTCGGAAAACGGGGCATCACTTTGGCAAAAAGCGGCCGAAATCAGCCAGAAAGTCCAAAAAGCACCCGAACGCGCATCCACATTCCGGGATAAACTGGACCACACGACGGTACATCCGGTACTCGGGCCTGTTTTTGCCCTTTTCGTGCTGCTGGTCAGTTTCGGTTTCGTGGCTTATTTCGGCAACTTCCTTCACGAGATGCTGGAGGGGGTTTTCGAGTTGCTCTGGCTTCCGGTGGCCGCATGGATTTCGGGGCTGATGGGCGGCGCAGGCATGCTGCATGATATCCTGATCGGCACGCTTATCGACGGTGAAATCCATTTTGAAGAATCCTTCGGTCTGCTCACCACCGGATTGTATATCCCTCTGGCGGTGGTGCTGCCTTACATCTTCAGTTTCTATCTGGTCCTGAGTATTCTCGAGGATATCGGATATCTGCCCCGGCTGGGTGTCGTAGTGGATGCCCTGATGCAGCGGCTGGGCATTCACGGGCTGTCGATCGTGCCGATGATGCTCGGGATCGGCTGCAATGTTCCCGGCGTCATGGCCGGACGCATGCTGGAGACCCGCAAGGAGCGCTTCATCGTGGGAACGCTCATCGCGATCGCCGTACCCTGCATGGCACAGCAGGCCATGGTCATTGGCTTGCTGGGGCAGGCCGGGCTGTCCGGACTGGCGATTGTCTACGGTACCCTTTTTGTGCTCTGGATGGTCATGGGCGCGATCATGAACCGTTTCCTGAAAGGGGAATCGCCGGAAATGCTGATCGACCTGCCGCCTTACCGGATGCCCTACTGGGAATCCCTGTGGAAAAAAATCTACATGCGGATGAACGGTTTCATCCGCAGCGCGTTACCCTATGTGCTGCTCGGGGTTTTCATCGTAAACCTGTTCTACACCCTGGGAGTCATCGGATACATCAGCCAGGTATTCGCCCCGGTGATCACCGGACTGTTCGGTCTGCCCGGCGAAGCAGGGGGTGCGCTGATCGTCGGATTTTTACGGAAGGATGTGGCCGTCGGCATGCTGGCGCCACTTGGAATGGAACTGAACCAGCTGATCGTCGCCAGTGTTGTACTGATGGTCTACTTCCCCTGCATCGCTACTTTCGTGGTTCTCTTCAAGGAACTCGGCGTTCGCGACCTGCTGAAACTCACGCTCATCATGATCCTCGTGGTGGTCATCACCGGCGGCGGGCTTCACCTGCTGCTTCAGGCTACGGGATTCTGACGGCCAAAACGGCAACAACATGTACCGCATCACCAAATCAGGCAATTGCATAATCGATGTAATGACAATATGCAGGCAATGACAATATCCATGTATTGACAATAGGCAGATAATGACAAAATTCTGGTATTGACATCATTCAGGTAATGACAATATCCAGATAATGGCAAAATCCAGGTACTGACAACATTCAGGTATTGACAATCTCCAGATAATGACAAAATCCAGGTACTGACAACATTCAGGTAAAAACATGATGACAGAAACAAATCATACCCCCCGTTATCCCAACCGCCTTTCTGCCGGTTATATCGCCGCTTCTCTGAGCAGTAAAGCCGGCCGGTTTTTCAGGCTGACGGCACTCCTGATCGTGCTGCTTGTGATTTCGCCAGCAGCGGATGCGGCTGCCCAGTCCCTTACCATCTATTCCGGCAGAAGCAAGGCGCTTGTAGAACCCCTGATCAAAAAATTCGAGGCCGAACACGGTATCCGGATGAACGTACGCTACGGCGGATCCACCCAGCTTGCCGTTGCCCTGCTTGAAGAGGGGCGGCGCACGCCTGCCGATGTCTTCTGGGCGCAGGACGCCGGTGCATTGGGAGCGGTTCACCGAAACGGCATGTTTGAAACACTTCCGTCGGACCTGCTTTCCCTGCTCCCCGAACAGCTTCACAACTCCGAGGGAACATGGATTGCCACCAGCGGACGTGCGCGCGTCATGGCCTATTCCACTTCACGGGTGGATACGGCCCTGCTCCCCGGGTCAATTTTCGGCCTGGCCGACAGACAGTGGCGCGGGCGGGTTGGATGGGCCCCGAGCAACGGTTCTTTCCAGTCGCTTCTGACCTCCATGAGACTGCAGAAGGGCGACGATGTCATCCTCCAGTGGCTTCGGGACATGCGCGGCAACAACGCACAGAGTTATATCAACAACAGCGCCATGCTGCAGGCTCTTGCGGCGGGCGAGATAGATATCGCCCTTACCAATCACTACTACCTGTTCCGGTTCCGTGAAACAGATCCCGGCTTTCCGGTCGAACAGACCTTTTTTGCGCATGGCGATGCCGGAAACCTGGTAAATGTCGCAGGTATCGGCATGCTGAAAACGGCCGGCAACAAAGACGAGGCACTCGCTTTCATGAAATTTCTTCTCGAAGAGGAACATCAGCAGTGGGTAACACAAGAGGTTTACGAATACCCGGTACTGGAAGGCATGTCCACGCAATCGGTCGACACCCCGCTCCGTGACATCCAGGAACTGAGCCCCGATCTGGACCTTGACGATCTCAGCGACCTGAACCGGACGCTCGATCTCCTGCGCCGGGCGGGACTGCTGTAATCGGACAGATACAAACAATTTGCTGCAAAAACTAACGTACATATTCCGCAAGTACAACCTGCCTTCATGGTACTTCCTGGCACCTGCGGTGCTGGTCGGTCTTTCTGTGCTCATTCCGCTCTTTTATCTGCTGGTCCGGGCCCTTGAAGCCGACACGCAGCTGTCCATGGAACTGGTTTTCCGTTACCGGAACCTCCGGCTGCTTTACAATACGCTGCTGCTGGCTTTCGGGACACTTGTCGTGGGCACCCTGATTGCCCTGCCGCTGGCATGGATCACAACGCGTACCGATATTCCCGGACGTAAAATCCTTACGCTGATGGGTGTTCTGCCGCTCGCCATACCCGGATATGTCATGGCTTACGCCTTGCTGGGCTTCACGGGCGCCAACGGCACCATGGCGCTGGTTTTCGGACTGGAGCTGCCCAGGCTGGGCGGTTTCACGGGGGCATTGACGGCCATCAGCCTTTACACGTTCCCCTATCTGTATCTGAACTTCCGTTCGGCACTGGCCGGCCTGGATCCTTCCCTTGAAGAGGCCTCGCGCTCGCTTGGCTACCGTCCGGCCGAAGTGTTTTTCCGTGTCACGATGCCGCAATTGCGCCCGGCATACTATGCCGGCACCCTCATCATTTTCCTGTATGTCCTGGGCGATTTCGGAGCGGTTTCATTGATGCGTTTCGAGACCTTCAGTTACGCCATCTATCTGCAGTATGCCGCTTCCTATGACCGCGTGTATGCCGCATGGCTGGCCCTGATGCTGCTGGTGCTCACTTCCACGGCACTCGTCGTTGAATACAAGCTGCTTCGCGGCCTGTTTTTTCACCGCATCGGTTCCGGAAGCGAAAAAAAGGCGGCCATCATCTCGCTGGGGCACTGGAAATGGCCCGCCTACATCTTTGTGACGGTCCTGGTGCTGCTCTCCTTTGTGCTGCCGGTCAGCACCATCCTGTTCTGGATGATGCAGGCCTTTGACACACAGCAGCTGGACGGCTTGAAGCGGGCCCTTACGGCATCGGCCATGGCGTCGGCTCCGGCTGCCGTGCTGGCTACGGCCCTTGCCATCCCACTGGCGTATATTGGGGTGCGCCATCCATCGCGCCTCACGCGCGGACTCGAACGCGTCGCCTACCTGGGCTATGCCACCCCGCCCCTGGCCTTCGCCCTGGCCCTGATCTTCTTCACGCTCAACGCCGTTCCGATACTTTACCAGACACTGACGCTGCTGATCCTGGCCTATTCCCTGCATTTCCTGGCCGAGGCCATCGGTCCGGTGCGCACCGCCTTGTACCAGGCCTCACCCCGGCTTGAGGAGGCAGCCAGATCCCTGGGCTACGGACGCCTCAAAGCCTTTTTCCTGGCAACGTTTCCAGTCATGCGGAACGGCCTGATCGTCTCGGCCGCTTTTGTATTCATGTCGGCAATGAAAGAGCTGCCCATTACGTTTTTGCTTGCGCCGGTCGGTTTCCAGACTCTTGCCGTCAATGTCTGGAGCTATACCGCCGAAGCCATGTTCAGTCAGGCGGCTCCCTATGCTCTTGTAATTTTGTTATTTTCGACCTTGTTCGTCGGGCTTCTTTTTGCCCGGGAATGGACATCGCGTTAATTTGCACCCTATGCGCCAACAAGTAAATTCCATGGATACCCTTCTCATAGCAACTGGCCTCACGAAAGCATTCGAACCATCTGAAAAGGTGGTCGACAGGGTTTCGTTTTCCGTGAACCGGCATGAAATTTTTGCCATTCTGGGGCCCAGTGGATGTGGTAAGACAACCACGCTGCGAATCCTTGCCGGCTTTGAGCATCCCGATGAGGGCGAAGTGGTTCTGAATGGGCGGACATTGGCCAGAAACGGATCCGCATCCCGGAATTCTGTCTGCGTAGAACCGGAAGAGCGCGGAATCGGTTTCGTCTTCCAGGATTATGCGCTTTTTCCCCATTTGTCGGTGATCCGGAATGTCATGTTCGGGCTGCGAAATGCGCCTCGCAAACAGCGTGAGGAGCGTGCCCTGGAAATTCTGTGCATGATGGGACTTCGGGAGTTCAGAGACCGGAGCCCTTTTGAACTTTCGGGCGGACAGCAGCAGCGTGTCGCCCTGGCCAGGGCCATTGCCCCCACACCGGAACTGATTCTGCTGGATGAACCCTTTTCCAACCTGGATGCCGTGCTGCGACAGTCGACCCGCGATGAAATCCGCTCACTGTTGAAAAAAGCCGGCATGACCGCCGTACTGGTGACCCACGACCAGGAAGAAGCGCTCTCCTTTGCCGATCGCATCGCCGTGATGAACAATGGCCGTATCGAACAGATCGGTACTCCTGAGGAAGTGTATTACCGTCCGCGCACCCGTTTTGTGGCCCAGTTCCTGGGCACCACCAACCTGATAACGGCCGAAGCCATCGGCGCCACAGCACTTACGGAGTTCGGCAGGGTCAACCTGGACCGTCCCGCCACAGGCCGGGTCACCCTCTCCATCCGCCCAGAGCATCTCACGGTGGAAAAGCCGAACCGCCACTACGACAATTACCTGGGAGAAATCATCTCAAGGGAATTCAAGGGACACGATATCACGTACCGGGTACGCATCAAGGCCCGCGAATGCCTTGTGCACACCGACAACCGGAACCATTTCCGCGCTGGCGATCAGGTAAATGTGCGCCC
>RECX01000120.1 GCA_007693825.1 Balneolaceae bacterium | reverse complement strand
GCAGCCCGCCAGACCACCCCCTCTGGCCGACTGCGGGCCGCTTCGCGTTTACAGCCCCCCAGACAACCACGACCCCCGGAGCGACACCCGCGATCAAAAAAAAACTCCAAGGCAACCACCAATGGGAATGGATGCGCACCCCCGGTCCGACACCCGGAACAAATCCATTGCAAGTCAAAGACTAACATTGAAAATCCTTGAATAAATCAACCAAACGCGTTTTATCAGTTCTTTGGGACATTAAATAATGATATATTCCTATCCTTATGTATTATCCTTACATAGGGACCAATCTTATGTTCCTGTCTTATCGTAATCCTGTAATTTGCATTCTGAAAATAATCGTATGAATAACGGCTTTCACTCATTTGAAGAGTTTATCACACACTATCGCTCGACTCTGCGTAAACTGTTTCGGGAACCTCAGAACCATAAGGTGGTCAGTTTGAACCGTGGCGTGCCCCCGATGCTGATGAGGGATGTGATTCAATGCCGGCCGCTTAATGTTTTCATATCCAGGGACCACGGCGGTTATGGCGGTGATGTAAGCCAATGTCTGAGCATGCTTGAAGCATCCTCCTATGAATCCCTGCCGCTATCCCTGATGATGGGAATTAACGGTGCCCTGTTCATTCAGCCCGTAACGCGATACGCCAATGAATCCGTTGCATCCGGAATACTGCCCCGCTTTGCCAATGAGCAGGCTATGGGTGGACTCATGATCACGGAACCGGGATACGGGTCGGATGCCCTGCATATGCAGACCAGCTACAAGGTCCATGGTGATGGATACCAGCTGGAAGGCACCAAGCACTGGGCCGGCTTGACAGGCTGGGCTGATTATTGGCTGCTTACAGCCCGACAGAAAAAGAAAGACGGTTCCCTTGCAAGGGATATCGACTTTTTTATCCATGATTCCAGAAACCCGGGCGTGGAAGTGGAGGAATACTTCGACAACCTTGGCTTGTACATGCTCCCATACGGCCGAAATCGGATAAACACACATATACCCGAATCATTCCGGCTGCAACCCCCATCCACAGGAATTAAACTGATGCTGGATATGCTTCACAGAAGCCGGTTGCAATTTCCCGGCATGGCCATGGGATTCCTGCATCGCATAGCCGATGATACGCTTGCGCATGTAACCAGCCGAAATGTGGGTGGTAAAAGCCTTTTTCATTATGATCAGGTCAAGGAACGTATCGTCCGGATTCAGTCCTGGTTTACTTCTTGCGCAGCGATGTGCCGCTATACCAGTGAAAAAGCCCCGATTTCGAGAGATTTATCAATGGAGGATGTCCCGGCAAATGCCATCAAATCTGTTGTGACGGATATGATGCAGGATGCCGCCCAGTCTTTCCTGCAGCTCGTGGGTGCCAAAGGATACCGGCTGGACCATATGGCTGGACGTGGTATCATTGACAGCCGGCCGTTTCAGATATTCGAGGGTTCCAATGATATCCTTTATCAGCAGATAACGGAATCCGTTATTAAAAAAATGAAAAAGTCCGGCTTCACTTCGCTTTATGCCTACCTGAAAGACTATGAGCTGACCAGCAAGGCCTCGGAATATCTTCGTTCTTTAACAGACTTTTCGGTCGACCAGACCCTGAGTCAGAGAAAACAGGTGATAATGGGCAAAATGCTTGGATATGCCATAACAATGAACATGGTAATTCAGCTAGGCGAGCGTGGTTTTCAGAAAAACCTGGTACAAAACACCCTGGATGTGTTGTCTGCAGATATTCAGAAGATGCTCTCCGCTATGAATGTAACTGCGGCTACAGAGCCCGCCGAGTCCATCGGTTCGGATGGAGACTGGTTTGCCTTCGTGTAATATGCTGCGATATCAGCCTGGATCCAGCCGGTTGCAACCGTACAGCCATTAGCTGTAACCGTACAATTATTAGCTGTAATCGAAAAACCATTGCGTCATTGCAGCACGTCACGTGCATGTGTTGCCGTAAATGCCTGTCCTTATCCGAACGAACCACTTTCTGAATGCGCTGCCTTTGACAGCTCTTTCTGTCCGGCGAGAACGGTCTCATGCGTGATCATGGCACCATGTTTCAGCATTTTGTGTACGGGACATTTGCCCGCGATGACATCAAGCTTTTGGAGTTGTTCGGCAGTTATGTCTCCCACAATCTCAATATCAGCGTGAATAAAGCGGACCTTTCCTTTGTCAATCATCCAGGGTTTATCCATAAAGCGCTCGTCATCTTGCCCGACGGATTTTTTTTCGGCATTTACCTGAACCCGCACCTGATGCATCGGAATTTTTTTCCGGTCTGCATACATTCTCAAGGTCATGCATATACAGCCAGCCAGCGCTGAATAGACGTTTTGTACCGGTGTAGGTCCCTGATTGTTGCCTCCGAGGGAAACAGGTTCATCCAAAATCTGCATGTGTCCTTCTATCTCAACGGTTGCAAGAAATTTTGGATTGGATCGCAGTGTTGCAGTAATCATTTTTTTGGAAGGTTGGTAATAGTTTTATTTTATAGCTGTAAATGATTGTGAATATCATATAGTGATATATAAATTTAAGTATATGAAAATTTATGGATAAAGAAAAGCTCGTTGTGCTCACGGGTGCTGGCATCAGTGCCGAAAGTGGTATTACAACGTTTCGCGACTCAGGTGGACTTTGGGAAGGTTTCGATGTTATGGAAGTGGCATCGATAGACGGGTGGTACCAGGATCCCGTGAAGGTGCTTGAGTTTTACAACACCCGTCGCCGCGACCTCAAGGATGCGCTGCCGAATGAAGGCCATAAAGCTTTGGTTGAGCTTGAAAAGAGTTACGATGTTGTTGTGATTACACAGAATGTGGATGATCTTCACGAAAGGGCTGGCTCGGAACGGGTCATCCATCTGCATGGCGAACTCACCAAAGCCAGACCCGATAATGCCAATGATCCGATTTGGGAAATCGGTTACCGGGATATCCATCTTGGCGATTGTGATGAAAAGGGGCGTCAATTGCGTCCGCATATTGTATGGTTTGGTGAGATGGTGCCCATGATGGAACTGGCGGCTATGGAAGTTGCCACATGCAACAAGCTGCTGATCATAGGCACCTCGCTTGTGGTCTATCCGGCAGCCGGCCTGGTGGATCTTGTGCCCGAACATGCGCCGATATATGTTATTGACCCCGTAGTGCCAGAGTATCGTTTCCCGCGAAATGTCCATTTTATTCATGAAAGTGCCGCAAAGGGTACTCCAAAACTGGTCAAAGAGCTGCTTGATTCCGTATGGAATGGCTCCTGAATGGAATGGCTCCTGAATGGAATGGCTCCTGAATGGAATGGCTCCCGGATGGAATGGCTCCCG
>RECX01000210.1 GCA_007693825.1 Balneolaceae bacterium | reverse complement strand
TGACGGTTCTGCTGCTGGCGTCCTGCGCGCCTACGGAAGAGCTCCGGGATGATGAGATGGATCAGCTCCTGGACAAAGCCTACGAAGATTACGCCGATCTGGCTGAGCTGATGGAGGAGATTGCGGAAGATGCGGAAATTGAGGAGGACGTGATCATTCAGT
This sequence comes from Balneolaceae bacterium, assembly GCA_007693825.1. Classification (GTDB taxonomy): domain Bacteria; phylum Bacteroidota; class Rhodothermia; order Balneolales; family Natronogracilivirgulaceae; genus SKNL01. The sequence goes on along the minus strand of RECX01000210.1, from coordinate 3,186 downwards.
TGGAGGAACGCGCCGAAGCCCTGCTCAAGGAACTTCCCGAATTGTCAGTAAATCTTGAGGCCTACCGCAGCCGGCTTTCCGATCTGCAAAACAGCGTTCGCAATGAGATTCCTCCACACTATCTGGAACCTGAGAGTCCGGAAGATGTCAGGGACCGGCAGGACCGGAACCGCGGTTTCCGGATCCAGATCATATCCACCCAGGATGCCCGCCTTGCCGATGAGATACAGGAAGATTTCGAAGAGTGGATCAAAAGTGTGAGCGCCCCGCCCCAGCCGAGAACCTACATCGTCTTCCAGCAACCCTTTTACAGAGTGCATGTCGGGGATTTTCGGGATCGGCAGCGAGCCCTTGAGTTCACCGATTTTGTGAGACTGCGTTATCCCGAGGCCTGGGTGGTGCACAGCCAGATCCATCCCGGACGCGTCGAGCGCTGAGAGCGCATTTACGCGAAAGGCCGTTTGTCAGGTTGTTAGCTGATGCATTACTGCGCAATTCAGACTTCAGGCAACCGGACATACGGACATAAGTGCTGTGAGGGTCAGGCTATCAGAGTCAGGTTTCCAGGGCGTCAGTCCATGGCATATTCAGCAGGGTCGGGACAGCTGCACATCAGGTTGCGGTCGCCGTAGACCTCGTCGATGCGCCCCACGCTGGGCCAGAATTTGCTTTCAGCGACCCATTCACGCGGATACACGGCTTCCTGGCGGGTGTACGGCAGGTCCCAGTCCTCTGCAGTAACCATTTGCGCGGTATGCGGCGCCATTTTCAGGGGGTTGACTTCCTTGTCCCACCGTCCTGCTTCAACGGCCGCAATCTCCTTGCGGATGGTGATCATGGCATCGCAGAAACGGTCCAGCTCGGCCTTGTTCTCGCTCTCCGTAGGCTCGATCATCATGGTTCCCGGGACCGGGAAAGAGACGGTTGGTGCGTGGTAGCCAAAGTCCATAAGCCGTTTGGCGACATCGGTCGCATCCACCCCGGTGGAAGAACGGATATCACGCAGCTCCACGATCATCTCGTGTCCGACCCGGCCGTTCTTGCCGACGTAAAGCGGCTTGTAATGCTCCTTGAGCTGCTCCATGATGTAATTGGCATTGAGGATGGCCAGACGAGTGGCCTGCGTCAGCGCTTCGGCGCCCATCATGCGGATGTAAGCGTAGGAGATGGCCAGGATGCTCGGGCTGCCGTAGGGAGCGGCCGAAACGGCTGCTTTCTTGTTCTCCAGCCGGAAATGTCCGGGCAGGTGCGGCCTCAGATGCTCCCGTGCCCCGATCGGGCCCATGCCGGGTCCGCCGCCGCCGTGCGGTATGCAGAAAGTCTTGTGGAGGTTCAGGTGGCACACATCGGCACCGATGCGGGCGGGCGAGGTGAGCCCGACCTGCGCATTCATGTTCGCCCCGTCCATGTACACCTGTCCGCCATGCTCATGGATCAGTTCGCAGATTTCAACAATATCCTCTTCAAATACGCCGTGGGTGGATGGGTACGTCACCATGAGCGCGGCCAGCCGGTCACTGTGCGCTTCCACTTTCTCGCGCAGGTCGGCCAGATCGATGTTGCCCATATCGTCGCATTTGGTGATGACCACCTTCATGCCGGCCATCACGGCGCTGGCGGGATTGGTGCCGTGTGCCGAGGACGGGATGATGGTGACATTCCGGTGCCCCTGGCCCCGGGCGATGTGCCAGTTGCGTATGGTCAGCAGGCCGGCGTACTCGCCCTGCGCCCCTGAGTTTGGCTGCATGGAGAGGGCATCAAAGCCGGTGATCTCGCACAGCCAGGCCGACAGGTCATCGATGATGCGGCGGTAGCCCTCGGCCTGCCATTCGGGGGCAAACGGGTGGATATCCGCCAGCTCGGGCCAGCTCACCGGAAGCATTTCGGTGGTGGCATTGAGTTTCATGGTGCACGACCCCAGTGAGATCATGGAATGCGTGAGCGAAATATCCTTGTTTTCGAGTTTCTTCAGATAGCGGAGCATCTCATGCTCGCCGTGGATGGTGTTGAAGACCGGATGGGTAAGGAAGTCGCTCCTGCGATCTACCTGCTCCGGATAGCTGACGGTGATACTGTCGCGGATGGCAGCCGTGTCAGGTGCCTTTTTGTCCGATACCGCGGCGAACACGGCAAGCACGGCATTCACATCCTCCGGCTCCTTGGCCTGGTCGAATGAGATACCGACCAGCGGCTCCTCATCAAAGTACCGGAAGTTCATCTCCCGCTTCTCCGCTTCCTCACGGATGCGCTGCTGCATCTCAGGTGTGCCTGCGTTTATCCGCAGCGTATCAAAATAGAGTTCGTTCTGCTGCTCGTAACCAAGCTCTTGAAGGCCTGCCTCAGCCAGCCTGGCCAGTGCATGGATACGTTGTGCGACGCGACGCAGCCCGTCCGGCCCGTGATATACGGCATAGGCACCGGCCATCACGGCCAGCAGGACCTGCGCGGTGCAGATATTGGACGTGGCCTTTTCGCGACGGATATGCTGCTCGCGAGTCTGCAGGGCCATACGGAAGGCCGGCTTGCCGGCACTGTCCACCGACACCCCGATCATGCGTCCGGGTACCTGCCGTTTGAATGCATCACGCGTGGCAAAATAGGCGGCATGCGGACCTCCGTAACCGAGAGGCACACCAAAACGCTGTGTGGAACCGACCACCACATCCGCCCCCATCTCACCCGGAGGGGTCAAAAGCACCAGGCTCATCAGGTCGGCTGCCACGATCACGCCAACCTCCTGCTCGTTGGCAGCGGCAATAAGCGGTGCGATATCCCGGACCTCGCCATTGCCGTCGGGGTACTGGAGCAGCATCCCGAACAGGTTCTCGTCGGTAAGGTCGATGTTATCCGGATGATCAATGATCAGCTCGATGTCCAGCGGCTCGGAACGCGTCTTCAGCAAGTCGATCGTCTGCGGGAAACAGAGACTGGAAACAAAAAACCGGTTCCCCTTTTTCCGGGCACCCTTGCGTGTGTCACGGATCATGGTCATGGCTTCGGCGGCGGCAGTGGCCTCATCGAGCAGTGACGCATTGGCGATTTCCATGCCTGTAAGGTCAATGACCATGGTCTGGAAGTTGATGAGCGCCTCAAGCCGGCCCTGTGATATTTCGGCCTGGTAAGGTGTGTAAGCGGTGTACCAGCCGGGATTTTCCAGGATATTACGCTGAATCACCGCCGGCGTCA
>RECX01000136.1 GCA_007693825.1 Balneolaceae bacterium | reverse complement strand
GAGGTGTGACCGCCAGTTTTGCCATGCTGGGTGATTTCAATGTGGCTGAACCGGGAGCACTGATCGGTTTTGCGGGACCCCGGGTCATTCGCCAGACAATAGGCCGGGATCTCCCTGAGGGATTTCAGACATCCGAGTATCTTCTTGAGCACGGATTCCTTGATTTCATCGTTTCCCGCAACAAAATGAAGAACCGCCTGTCGCGGCTGCTCAAAATCCTGCTGCACAAATTCGAGGACTGACGCCGTTTTTTCTCTCTCCATGAGCGGTCGGCCGTGCCTTGGGTAAACTCTGAATGGTACTGCTGCCTGCAGCCCGGTGCATCTCCGGAACGCCGGCTTGATCGGTTTATAATCACAAAAGGGCCCCATTACGCACAGAAAAGTAGCAAAAACGTGCTGATTGACAGTCCGCTTTTGGTTATTATTGCTAATCGATTATGGCAATACGCAGGGAAGAGATGATTATATGAGATTTGCTGATTACGCGAAACTATATTTAAAAGCCGGCAACGGCGGGCCCGGAATGGCACATTTCCGAAGGGAAAAATATGTGCCGAAGGGGGGGCCGGACGGTGGCGACGGTGGTGACGGGGGCAGTATCCTTCTGGAAGGCGACAGCCATATGAACACCCTTCTGGATCTGCGCTACAAGAAGTTTTTGAAAGCAAAGAAAGGGCAACCAGGCGGTTCTTCCCAGAAAACAGGCAAAAAAGGGGAAGATATCGTGCTGCGGGTCCCGCTTGGAACCGTAGCGTATGAAAGCGAAACACGCCGTGTCATCGGAGAAGTCATCCGTCACGGGGAAAAACTGGTTCTTGCCCGGGGTGGCAAGGGTGGACTGGGCAACACGCACTTCAAGACGGCTACGAATCAGACTCCGCATTATGCACAACCCGGCGAGCCCGGTGAAGAGATCGTTGTTGAAATTGAATTGAAGCTCATCGCGGAAGTCGGGTTGGTCGGCTTTCCAAATGCAGGGAAAAGCACACTGCTGTCGTCACTCTCCGCCGCACGGCCCAAAATTGCAGATTACCCGTTTACAACGCTGGAACCCAACCTTGGGGTGGTCCAGATGGCCGATCACCGAAGTTTTGTGATGGCGGACATACCGGGAATCATTGAAAAGGCCCATGAAGGCAAAGGACTCGGGCTTCAGTTTTTACGGCACATCGAAAGGAACAAGGTTTTGCTGTTTGTCATCAACGGCATGAGCGACGTTTCGGAAGAGTACCGCATCCTTTGTGACGAATTGCGTGCCTACAGAAAAGACCTGATGGACAAACCAAGGCTGGTTGCCATTACCCATCTTGATCTTTTTCCGGAATACACGTTGGATGAACAACCTGACCTCGATGTAAGGTACGTACCCGTATCGGCTGTGACCGGGTATGGACTGGATGATCTGAAGGAGCACATCTGGAAGATGCTTCACGTAGGGGAATAACTGTTGCAAACATGATCTCTGCGAGTTTGTGGAGACGTTCAAGAAGAGGCGAAAGGAAGAAAATATGGGTACAAGAGAGGATTATATCAGGGCCAGCCTGGGGCTGTCCATGATACCGTCTGTTGGTGGCGGCAGGATACGCCGCTTATTCGAGCATTTTGGGGATCCCCTGTCTGTTTTTTCGGCCGATTGGGCCTCGCTGTCGGCTGTGGCGTCCATTGGTGCCATAGTTGCCAGGTCCATAAGAGACTTTTCTGCGTGGGAGGAAGTCGACCGTCTTCTGATGATGACAAAAAAACATGGAATGGTTCTGCTCACACCGCATGATGAATGCTATCCCGGACGCTTGCTGCATATTTATGATCCACCGGCCGTCCTGTGGGCCAGGGGCAATACGGAGGCACTAAAAAGGGACTTTCTGGCTGTTGTAGGTACCCGCAAACCGACACGTGACGGAAGGGACGTAACCATCCGTCTGACAAGGAGTCTTATTCAGAAAACACAGGCCGGTATTGTTAGCGGCCTCGCTCATGGTGTAGACACGCTGGCTCATGCAGAGGCACTGAGAAACAAACGCTGTACGGTTGCGGTCTTGGCGTGCGGCCTCGACCGGGTATATCCTGCCGGTAACAGATCGCTGGCATTCGACATCATGAAAAGCGGTGGCGCGCTGATAAGTGAATATCCGCCGGGTACAAAGCCCGAATCGCACCATTTTCCCGTGCGTAACAGGATCGTAAGCGGCATGTCCGTTGGCGTGCTTGTAACCGAAACCGGTGTCAGCGGTGGCAGCATGATCACAGCCAGCGCTGCCCTGGATCAGGGAAGGGAGGTGTTTGCCGTGCCGCACGGCGTTTGGAATGAACGCGGTGAGGGATGCAACAGGATAATCCAGCGGGGGTGGGGGAAACTGGTATGTGATGCAGATGATATTGTTTCCGAGTTGCCTTTGAACATGCGTCTTGATTTGCCATGCAATAAAAACGGGGAGATCCCGATGGCATACCGGCAGCGTATCCGGGAGCGGCTTCAAAACCCGGAAACAGATCCATCAGAAAAGGCCGTATTGCGATTGCTTGCCGATAAGGAGAGACATATTGACGAAATTTCACGGGAAGCAGGGATCGCATCCCATGCACTGCTCTCCCTGCTGCTGAAACTTGAGCTGGATGGTATCGTCGTTCAAGTACCCGGAAAAAAATTCACGCTCAGTAAATTATGAGACACTCGACAATTTTGCATATTATACATCCTGTTTCAGAAAATATTCAGATATCCGGGTTCTCAGGGCTGCTTCATGTTTCAGGTACAACACACAGTTATTTCCGATGACATCGCGACGTTTCGTTTTGCATGTGACCTGATGCGATGCAAGGGTGGATGCTGTGTGGTAGGCGACGCCGGGGCCCCTGTCACCCAGAATGAAATTCCGGTGCTGAACAAGGCCTGGAGAGTGCTTAAGGATGAACTTCGTCCAAGAGCCAGGGAGGTCGTGAAAGCCGAGGGCCTGATACGCAACGGCTACAGGGCGCCAGAGCTCAATTGCACGGATGGCAAGGAGTGCATATTTGTCACTTACGACAAAAATGATGTTGCCATATGCGGCATACAAAAAGCCTGGATGGAGGGGCGTTTCGAATGGATAAAGCCACTCAGCTGTCATCTTTTCCCGGTGAGGGTCCTGAAAGCCGGCAATATGGAATATCTGAATCTGGAGTACGTTCCGTCATTGTGCGGGCCTGCTTGTGAACGAGGAGCAGCCGAAGGCATTTACCTCTCGGATTTCCTCAGGGATGCATTTCTGAGGGCTTATGGAGCCGAATGGTATGCTGAATTTCTCAGTGCCTGCGAAGAAGTAAGGATCAAAACGGGTGTAGAAATATGATCCGGCAATCTCAATCAGTCCGACAAAGTCAGACACTGCAACAGCGATTGTCTCCGCAGCAGATACAGTTCATCAAGCTGCTGCAATTGCCTACGCTGCAGCTTGAACAGCGGGTCAAGCAGGAAATCGAAGCAAATCCCGTTCTGGAACTGGAAGATGATGCAACACTGGATCAGGAGGATGATATGGTATCTGATGATACCGAACAGATAATGGATCCCGATGAATCATCTTCCGAGCAATCTGACAGCGACAGTCCGGAAAATCAGGAATCTGTTGATGACAGCCGTGAAATTGACTGGGATTCTTATTTCCAGGATGACGACAATGAGTTTGTGCCTGGCTACCGGAGCGATCAGGGCGAATGGAAGGATATGCCCAAGCCTTATAAAACCGGGTTTATGGAGAGGCTGGAACAGCAGGTCGAGTTGCTGGACCTGGACGAAAAACAACAGAAAATCGCTGCTGAAATTATCGGCTCCATTGACCCTGATGGTTACCTGAGGAGAGAGCTTGACGCTATCATTGATTCTGTAGCATTCAGCGATGGTGTTCTGGTAACCAATCAGGAAGCTGAGGATGTGCTTCACCAGATTCAGCGGCTGGATCCGCCGGGAATCGCTGCCAGGAATCTCAGGGAGTGCCTGCTGGTGCAACTTGAAGTCATGGATTCCAGAAATCCTGCCAGGCAACTTGCCTTGGAAATACTTGAAACTTCATGGCCGTACTACAAGAGAAAGCATTATGACAAAATTATCAGGAAGCTCAATATCAGTGAAAAGCAGCTTCGTGAGGCCGATCAGGTCATCAAGCTTCTGGATCCGAAACCCGGTGAATCCGATGAGTACCTGAATCCCGATCAGTTCATCATTCCCGATTTCGAAGTCTGCTACGAGGAGTCCATGGAGGAATCAGAGGGTGATACGGGTGATTTTGTGATCAGGATGCACCACCGGAACGTTCCGAGTGTACGGGTATCCCGTCACTACAAGGAATTGTGGGAAACCATGGATAAAAATAAAAGCAGGAACGGTAATGAGGAAACCCGGCAGTTCATAAGAGAAAAAATGGACGCTGCCCGCTGGTTCATTGAAAGCATACAGCAGCGTAAAAATACACTTATGTCCGTCATGAAAACCATAGTGGCATTGCAGGAGGATTTTTTCCGGACCGGCAAAGGTATCCGTCCCATGATCCTGAAAGATGTGGCGGAACGTATCGGCATGGATATTTCCACGGTTTCGCGGGTAGTGAACGGCAAATTTGTCCAGACTCCATTTGGCGTATTTGAGCTTAAATACTTTTTTTCCGAAGGTTTGGAAACCGATACGGGTGAGTCCGTATCCAACCGGGAAATAAAGAATATTCTGCTTGATCTCGTGAGTAAAGAGGACAAGATGAATCCGCTCAGCGATCAGGCCCTTGCCGACGAACTTGCCGGAAAGGGATATCCGGTTGCCCGGCGTACCATCAGCAAATACAGGGAACAGCTCAACATTCCGGTGGCACGTATGAGGAGAGGAATCGGGTAGATCCAATTTCTTTGATCAGAGCCGGGATGCCGGGTGCGACCGATGACCGATGGAAAAATCCCGAAGGTTTCAGAGTTGCATTGACGTCAGGGAAACGGCAAGCTCCCAGGCCTTGAGTAAATCCATGCCGAATATCAGCCATGATACCACCGATGTGGAAACCAGAACAAACAAGACATAGGTTGTCGTCATGTAGAGCGGGGATGTTGGGTGAATCCGCCTCATGTTGTACGCGGTTGTAAAGAAACTGATGGCGGTTATGGCCAGGAAAATACCTGCCATGATGATCGCGGTGAGAGCGAAAGGGAGTGAACGGAAAATAATGACTCCCGCAGTTACCACAACCATATTCAGATGCTGCGGCCACAGCATGAATGTGGCAACCTGTGACGTGTGAGCATGCTGGCTGTTGGCAATTTGAACCCAGAAGATCTGAACCGACAGAATAACCGCCATGACCAGGAAAAAAAGAATGAAAAAAGCTGCCGGATGATTCCATTGGGCAGAAAAAACAGGGGTATACTGAAGCAGGGCCTGCCTGGCGACGGGATCCAGGTAGATGTCGGCAATGGAAAATCCCATGATGCCCGCAGCGAAACATGATATGAGGAATACAGCAACAGCGTCACCGGCAAAGCGGATCCTTCTCATGAGCACATCATACACGAAGAAGTCGTAATTCAGGAAGAAACGGATCAGGGATTTGCGGTACAATGGATTGAGCCGAAAGTACGCCGCATACAGGACCCAGAAAATAAAGAGCAGGAGCATCGCCGTATTCACCTTGTAATCAGACTGGTCAGGCGGGGGATTGGCGATACGGGCAGCAGGGACCTGGTGGTAGAAGCGTGTTACACGTGCCAGATCATGCGCAGGAGCGGCGCCGTTCATCGAGCTGTTGGCTACAAACCAGTCTCTGTAGAAGTAAACGGGAGTTTCCCTGTACCGATCCAGTAATTGCAGGACATTTTGCAAATCACGCAAGTCCAGCCCGGAGTCTTCCGGAGCATACAAGACACCGGAAAGATCGGGATTCTGTTTCAGCTGTTCGGAAAGCTGGTCGGCACTGCGCGTCATTAAAATGACACTGTCAAAAGGATACAGCATCTGTCCCGACAAAGGACGGGTGTCCAGTGTGAACAGCCGACGGCTTTCCAGGTAGGGATCGGCCAGCAGCGCCAGCCTTTCAGGCAGGGTCCCATCCTGCCATTTCCCGTACGCAAAGAGACCAAAACCTTTGACGGAGGCATCATCCCTGTAGAAAGACATCAGGGAATCACTGCGCTGCCAATACCTGTGTTTTTCCCTGTTGAGCCGATAGGGGATAGGAAAATATTCAGGTACCATGACCATTACGGAGAAACCGGACCGGTGCAGCAATCGCCGTTGCTCTCCGCCCAGTATTTCCTCGACCAGCAACCAGTGGATACCCGCCTGTTCAAGGAAGGCGATTTCATCAGCCGTCAGTTGGCCGGTCCCGGATTCCTGGTATATTAGGCCAAAGGATCGGCTGGCCTGAACTTCGCAAAACGGATGGAACAGCAGAATGGTGGTGAACAGGAGCGCCGCCAGTATCCGGAATGAGTTGTACATGAACCGAACATGACAGCCTCCGGATGACACACAGGAGCATGATTGTATCCTGTCATGTGAGATCATTCTGACCATATGAATAGAATGATATAAACAGATGAAAAAGATCAGGCTTTGGACGGTACCCGGTCAGATTCCAGTGGTATCTCCCGCGTTTGCTTGAACGAGGAGAGTACAATATTGGATCTTGTTTTTTTTACACCTTCCCATGACTGGATGCGGGACAGCAGCTTTTCCAGGGATTCCGTGTTTTTTGTTGTGATCTTGAGGATGTGGGATCCGTCGCCCGTGATGGAGTGGCATTCCTGGATCTCAGGTTCAAGAATGGCCTGATCGACAAAATAGGCATGAAAGCTTGAATTGTCGATTTCGACAAAGATGAACGCCACGATGTCAAAGTTGAACTTTTTCGGGTTCAATACGGCGTGATACCCGTCAATGAGTTTTTTCTCCTCAAGCTTGCGCATCCGTTCCGACACCGACGGAACAGACAGGTTTACAATTTTTGCCAGTTTGTTCCTTTGTGCGCGACCGTTTTGCTGCAGGTGCTTGAGAATGGCAATATCGATATCATCCAGTTGATGCATTGTCCGTTTGTCCTGTATGTTTCTAAACAAGTTGTGAATTTTCCGAAAGGTAACCTAAAAAAATTAGGTAATCAAGGGGTGGCAGGCTTTTCTAAAACGGCAGCCGGGATCTATTCAAATGAGGAACGGCCAGCCGGTGAAAAGCAATCTGACAGGTTCCCCTTGAACGGGTTATGTCGTATCTTTGGCGACGAAAGAATACGACTCATTTATGAAAAATTTGTGACATGTTAGAAATCCAACGCATCCGCCAGCATCCCGACAAGGTCAAGCAGGCCATGAAAGCCAAGGGGGAGAAAGAGACAGATCTTGTGGACCAGGTGCTTGAGACGGACGAGCAGTGGCGAAAAACGGTCCACCAGCTCGATCAGCTCAGGAATGAAAGCAATACCCGCGCCAAACAGATCGGCGTATTGATGGGGCAGGGCAAGAAAGAAGAGGCGCAGAATGTGATTCGTGAAACAGGTGAGATGAAGCAGGAAGTCAAACAGCTGGAGGAGCAGGTGCGGGAACTTCTCGGGAAGCGGGATGACCTGTTGTTGAAGATACCGAACATCGCCCATGATTCGGTTCCGGTCACAAAAGATCCGTCCGGGAATGAAGTGGTCCATGCCTGGGGGACTCCCTTGGAGGCCGTTGATGACCGGTACAAGCCTCACTGGGATCTGGTTTCCGATGGCGGGTGGATTGATTTTGAGCGCGGGGCAAAGGTCACGTCGGCAGGATTCCCGTTCTATATCGGTCCGGCCGCGCGCCTTCAGCGGGCACTGATCCAGTTTTTCATTGACCAGGCCGTTGAAAAGGGATACGTGGAGATGATGGCACCCTATTTTGTGAATGAGCATTCCGCACGCGGCACCGGTCAGATCCCCGACAAGGAGGACATGATGTATGTGATTCCCCGCGACGGCTATTTCGCCATACCGACTGCAGAGGTGCCGGTGACCAATTTCCACCGGGATGAAGTTCTGAAGACCGATGTGCTGCCGCTCCGCTATGTCTGCAGCACGCCCTGCTGGCGCAGGGAGGCCGGGTCGCACGGCAGCGATGTGCGTGGACTGAACCGGCTGCATCAGTTTGACAAGGTGGAGCTGGTAAAACTGGTCCGTCCCGATACCTCGTATGATGAGCTGGAGTCACTCAGGCGTGATGCCGAGGAGCTGCTCGAAGCCCTGGAGCTTCCGTACCGTACCCTCCTGATGGGCACAGCTGACATGGGATTCACACAGAGCAAAAAGTACGACCTGGAGGTTTGGAGTCCCGGTCAGAAAAAATGGCTGGAAGTAAGTTCCTGTTCTAATTTCGAGGACTATCAGGCCAGGCGCATGATGATCCGGCACAAAAAAGACGACGGGAAAACCGAGATAGTGCATACCCTGAATGGCAGTGGCCTCGCCCTGCCAAGGGTCATGGCGGCATTCCTGGAAACGCATCAGCAGCAGGACGGTTCCGTGGTGATGCCCGGGGCGCTCCAGCCATGGATCCACACGGATCGGCTGCAGCTTTAGTCCAACCGTTTTGCAACAGCTTCAGCCGTTTTGCAACACGGTTACACGGCTATCCGTGTTTCCGGTTCTTCACGGAAATTGAGCAGCAGCTCCAGGATATCCTCCATCCGCTCTTTCCCCATGATTTCCATCCGCAGGTACTTGCCGTTCCGGATGCCCTTGATGTAGTTGCCGTAGTGCTTTTTCATCATGATTACCCCGAAACGCTCTCCGTGATGTTCTACGGAAGCACGCAACTGCCGGGCGCACATCTGCATGCGTTCTTCGATCGTTGGGGCGGGCAGCAGCTCACCGGTTTCCAGGTAGTGGTGGATGTCGCGGAATATCCACGGGTTGCCGATGGCAGCACGTCCGATCATGATGCCATCCACCCCGCTCTCTTCAAACAGGTGCCGCGCATGTTCCGGGGTGGTGATGTCGCCGTTGGCAATGACGGGAATGTGAAGGCCGGGCGTATCCCTGAGGTATTTGAAGTATTCCCAGCGCGCTTCTCCCTTGTAGCCCTGGCTGCGGGTGCGGGCATGGACAGTGAGCGCTTTGACGCCGGCGGACTGCAGCATGAGCGCCACTTCCCGAATGCGGATGGTGTTGTCATCCCATCCCAGCCGGGTCTTGACGGTCACGGGCAGCGATGTAGCGTCCACCACCGTGCCGGCCATCCGTTCCATCATGCCGATATCTCTCAAACAGGCCGAACCGGCATTCTTTTTGACCACTTTGTAAACGGGACATCCAAAATTGATATCAACCAGATCCGGATTACTGGCCTCGGCGATTTTGGCAGCTCCATGCATGGCTTCCTCGCGTCCGCCGAAAATCTGTATGCCAAGCGGTCGTTCCGATTCCTCAAAAGCCATTTTGTGCTTTGAGGCGTCGGAGTCACGTATGATGGCTTCGGAGCTGATGAATTCCGTGTAAACCACATCAGCGCCCTGTTCGCGGCACATCTGGCGGAACGGAGAGTCGCTTACATCCTCCATGGGAGCGAGTACGACACATCTGCTGCCCGGAATGAGTACCGGCAGGCCGGTGTCAGTCCGGCCGGAAAAGGCAGGCGCACCTGGTGCAAGATGGTGAGGTTTACTGGTCACAATACGATCTCCGGGATGGAATGACTGGGGCTGCTGCACACCAGCGGTTGGGATAGCGAGTATTCCCGCTCAAGACTTGCAAATTACAGATTTTTCAGGAAAAAAAGTAGGCCACTCCCGGATCGCTTCGGGATTCTTAATAGAGATTTCACACTATATTCGTTATATTGTGCCGATATAGGATATCGTAGGACCAAGTGTTTTTAATACACTAAAAAATATGCAGATAGCAACTGCATTCTGTTTGGAATATATTCAATAATACCAGTTAGGAGGTATACATATGTCAGTAGCAACTAAAAACATCTATGAGTTGCTTGGTGATGAGGCGGACAGCCTGCTTAATCACGAGTGTAAAACCATTTCGAAAGATCAACTGCATCTCCCCGGAAGGGACTTTGTGGACACCGTGTGGAGCCATTCAAACCGCAGCAACAGGGTGCTTGCCAATCTGCAGCGTCTGTTTGACAACGGCCGGCTCGGCGGGACAGGCTTTCTTTCGATTTTGCCGGTGGATCAGGGCATAGAGCACTCAGGTGGTGCTTCGTTTGCCAAAAATCCCATCTATTTTGATCCGGAGAACATCGTCAAGCTCGCCTATGAGGGCGGCTGCAACGCCGTAGCTTCCACCTATGGCGTCCTTGGTGCCGTTTCAAGAAAGTATGCGCACAAGATCCCTTTTATTGTGAAAATCAACCATAACGAGCTGCTTACCTACCCGAATCAGTTCGACCAGATCATGTTCGGTACGATCGATGATGCCTACAACATGGGTGCGGCTGCTGTGGGAGCGACCATCTACTTCGGATCCGACAACGCATCCCGCCAGATCATAGAAGTGGCCGAGGCGTTTGCATATGCCCATGAGCTGGGAATGGCTACCATTCTGTGGTGCTACACCCGCAACAATGCGTTCAAAGTCGACGGCACTGATTATCACGTGGCGGCCGACCTTACCGGGCAGGCCAACCACCTTGGCGTGACCATCCAGGCCGATATCATCAAGCAGAAGCTTCCGGAAGTCAACGGCGGCTACAAGGCGCTTAATGCCGGTGATTCCTCTTACGGAAAACTGGACGAGCGCATGTACACCGAACTGACCAGTGACCATCCGATTGACATGACACGCTATCAGGTAGCCAACTGCTACATGGGCCGTGCCGGTCTGATCAACTCGGGCGGAGCTTCAGGCGATAACGATTTCGTCGACGCTGCAAAGACGGCTGTCGTGAACAAGCGCGCCGGTGGCATGGGGCTGATCAGTGGACGCAAAGCGTTCCAGCGGCCTATGGCAGAAGGCGTGAAACTGCTGAACGTCATCCAGGATGTCTATCTTGATGAGGATATCACCATTGCGTAACCGCGTAATTTTTTGATAACGAAATCAGAAAATTAACGTAATTTTGGGCCTTGTATCTTGTCCCGTGTTTACGGATGCCGGATGCAGGGCCCTTTTTTATTTCAACGTATCTAGATTTTCACTGCAGCAACCCGTTCCCCATCATTCTTTCCGGATAAAAGCCAACACTGGTATCGAACTCTTTGTCATTCGAAAAGGAACATATCACAAAAGACCAGGTTTCCGGTTATGAGCCGGTAAAGGGGAGGTCCTCACCAGAGATATCCGGCAAATACCTGATATTGTCGATACTGCTCAGTCTGACCAGTATGGGAGTGTTGATCTACTGGACCTATTCGCCGGGACTGTTCGACCGGCTCTATTGGAATCGAACTCCGGGGCTGTTTATCGCCCTGTTTGTCGTCGGCTTGCGCATCTGGTTTCTCAGTGCCAAGATCCGTTATCTCTCCGAAAGCCGTCTCAGCTGGGTTGCCTCACTGCGCGTAGTATTGTGCTGGGAGTTCACGTCGTCGGTCACCCCGTCAACCATTGGGGGCGGACCCATGGCCACGTACGTAATGACGCGGGAAAAGCTTTCCCTGGGACAATCCAGCGCCATCGTGATCTACGCGATCATGCTGGATCAGCTCATCCTGGTGTTTGTCATCCCCATGCTCATGATCCTCGGGTTTTTCCTCCCCGTTGTGCCTGAAAATGCGGGATGGGTGGGACACGGTGCCATGGCACTTATCTACATCCTGCTGCTGGCCTATGCACTTTTTCTGACCTATGGGGTGTTCCGGAATCCCTATATCCTCAAGCGCACGGTCAATTATGTGTTCAGCCTGCCCTTTCTCAGGAAATACCGCTACAAGGTTGCGCGGGAAGCCGAAGTCCTTGAATCCTACTCCCACGAACTAAGAAAAAAACCGCGGTCCTTTGTTGTAAATGCGTTTGCTCTCTCTACGCTGGCCTGGCTGGCCAAAGTCTGGCTTCCTGCCATAGTCGTTCTCAGCTTCGTCCCGGCCGACGTCCTCCTCTCATTCCTCAGGGGGATGGCCATGACGCTGGCAGGCATGTTCATGCCTACTCCCGGCGGCAGCGGCGGCCTCGAAGGCCTGTATGCCCTCTTCCAGGGACCGCTTATGCCGCGTCGCGAGTTCCTGGGGATCGCCGTGTTCATGTGGCGGCTGATCAGTTTCTACCTGGTTGTCGGGGCGGGACTTATGGCCATGAGCTGGTATGTCAACGCAAGGGTTGTCAGCAAGGCCAACGACACGAAAAAGGATTGACCCATGTCCCGTAAAAAACGCACCCGGTACGTCTGTTCCAATTGTGGATGGGAGTCGTCGCAATGGCTTGGCGCCTGCGGCT
Source organism: Balneolaceae bacterium (assembly GCA_007693825.1). Classification (GTDB taxonomy): domain Bacteria; phylum Bacteroidota; class Rhodothermia; order Balneolales; family Natronogracilivirgulaceae; genus SKNL01. The sequence goes on along the minus strand of RECX01000136.1, from coordinate 3,526 downwards.
CCTGTTCCCGGTGGAATACCCTTGAAGAGTTCCATATTCCTGAGAATGACGGGCAGAAAACACACAAGTCGCGGCTTCAGACAACGGGCAAGACGGCAATGAAGCCGGTGACGCTCGATGAAATCCCCGTTTCAGAGGCAGACCGGACCGTAACCGGAATGAGTGAACTGGATCGGGTACTGGGCGGCGGCATGATGCCCGGTTCGTTTATCCTGCTGGGCGGAGATCCGGGTATCGGAAAAAGCACGCTTGCCCTGCAATGGGCTTCGCTCCTTTCGGGACAAAAGACGCTCTATGTCTCCGGCGAGGAGTCGCTGGCACAGATCAGGCAGCGCGCCCACCGGCTTGAGGTCCGTCCGGATCACCTGCATCTCTACACGGAAACGGAGATCATGCAGGTCATAGAAGCTGCCCGCCATGAAAAACCCGGGATCCTGATCATCGACTCCATCCAGACCGTGTACCACAGCACGATGCAGAGCATGCCCGGCACCACGGCCCAGATACGGGAGTGCGCCGCGTTATTGATGCAGCTGGCGAAACAGGAAAATATCACGGTGATCGCCATCGGGCACGTCACCAAGGACGGCGATCTCGCCGGTCCACGTATCCTTGAACATATGGTGGATACGGTCCTTCAATTCGAAGGGGACAAGCAGTCCCACCACCGGATCCTGCGAACCCTGAAAAACCGTTTTGGTCCGGCCCAGGAAGTCGGAATTTTTGAAATGGACAGTGGCGGCCTGCGTGAAGTGGCAAATCCCTCAGAACTTTTCCTTTCCGAGTTCAATCCGGCTGTCAGCGGCAACGCCGTTGTGTGCTCCATGGAAGGGACCCGGCCGCTGCTGATTGAAATCCAGGCCCTGGTGACGCCCACATCCTACGGCATGCCGCAGCGGACGGCATCGGGATTCGATCACCGGCGGCTCTCGCTTCTGCTGGCGGTGCTGGAGAAACGGTGCGGCTGGCAATTCGGGCAGCACGATGTTTTCCTGAATGTGGCCGGCGGACTGAAACTCACCGAAACAGCATGCGACCTTGGCGTGGCTGCCGCCCTTGTTTCTTCACTCTCGGGAAAGGCAGCGGGTGAACCGGTCGTGATGATCGGGGAAGTGGGACTGGGTGCGGAAATACGCAGAGTGGCTCAGCTGGACAGAAGGCTGGAAGAAGCGGAAACCATGGGTTTCCGGCATGCGATTGTGCCGAAAGGCTTCAAGGGAGGCGGGCAAGAAATAAAGGTCAGCGCCGTTTCGAACATAAACGACGCTCTCAAGACAAGCGGCCTGGATGGATAGGTTGCAAACAGCCTGGATGAAACCAGTTCCGGATTTGATTTGTTGTTTCCAAACCCGGTTGATCACACCCTGTTGCTGTGCGGCCCCGGACTGCCAGGTGAATCCGGGATTATCTCCACTCGTCGCGACGGCGCTTGCGCTCTTCGCGAACACTCTTTTTGTGGGCTTCGCGACGAAGCTCCGATGGCTTCAGGAACTGCTGACGCTCTTTATATTCCATAAGAATACGTGAGCGGGTCATCATTTTCTTGAAACGGTTTATGGCACGATCGATGCTTTCGTTATCTTTAACTTTTACTCCGAGCATGTGGTATCAGTTGTCTATTGTTTGTTGTTTTAGAAGACGTTTATGTACAGACTGCATAATATAACATTTTTTATTTCAAATCGCTGTCTTTTTGACAAGGTTTCTTTGACGTTCAAAAAGGGGGACCGGATCGGCCTCATCGGGCCGAATGGCTCAGGAAAAACAACGTTATTGCGGATCATGACAGGAGTGTTGACTCCCAATGAAGGAATATGCGAATGGGCTTCCGGAACGCGTATCGGATACTTGCAGCAGGAGTCGCTGGAAGTCCCCAGGGACCAGACCGTGCGCTCACTGGTATCGGAAGCCTTTGCCGAAGCCAATGATCTCGAGCGTCAGATAGCGGAAATTACCGCAAGGATCCCGAAACTGGATTCCTACGAGGATTCGGAGTATCCGCAATTGCTGGCACGACTGGAATCGTTGCAGAACCGCTTCGATATGCTGGATGGCGGCAAGCGTCAGGCCAAAGTGGAGGAGGCGTTGAAGGGACTCGGATTTTCATCGGACGAACTGGATGAACTCCTGTATACGTTCAGCGGGGGTTGGCAGATGCGTGCACTGCTCGCCAAATTGTTGCTGGAGGCGCCGGACATCCTGCTCCTGGATGAGCCCACCAACCACCTGGATATCGACAGCATTGACTGGCTGGAACGCTACCTCCCTGGTTATCCCGGTGCCATATGGATCGTGAGCCACGACCAGATGTTCCTCAACCGGATGGTCACCCACATTGCCGCACTGGAAAACCGGCGGTTGTCACTCTATCCGGGGAACTACGACGCGTATGAAAAGCAGTATCAGCAACAGCTTGAGCTGCAAAGACAGGCGTATGAAAACCAGCAGCGGGAACTGGAACAGGCCGAACGCTTCATCAGCAGGTTCCGGGCCAAGGCGACCAAGGCCCGGCAGGTCCAGAGCAGGATAAAGCAGCTTGAGAAAACGGAACGGATCGAAATGCCGGAAGAGGACAACACTTCCATCGATTTCCGGTTCCCCGATCCGCCCCGCTGCGGTGTGCAGGTCATGGAAATCCGCGGGCTGAACAAGACGTACCGGTCCGACCGCGAGGACCCCGTACCGGTCTTCACGCAAAACCAGGATCTGGCCATCGAAAGAGGCGACAAAATCGCCCTGGTGGGTGCCAACGGCTCCGGCAAGTCGACCCTTGCCCGCATCATCAACGGGACCGAGCCGTTTGATGGTGATCGTGTGCCCGGACATAATGTGATCATGACCTTCTTTGCCCAGCATCTGGCCGATGTGCTCGCATCGGAACGGACCGTGCTGGAGGAGATGGAAGTATCGGCCAGGACTTCCGAAGCTCGCACCCGCATCCGCGGAATCCTTGGTGCGTTCCTTTTTTCCGGTGACGATGTCTTCAAAAAAGTGGGTGTGCTGAGCGGAGGGGAACGGAGCCGTCTTGCCCTTGCCAAAAGTCTCCTGGAGCCGGCCAACCTGCTGATCCTGGACGAACCGACCAACCACCTCGATATCCGCTCGAAAAAAGTGCTGCTCCGGGCGCTGGAACAGTACCAGGGGACGGTTGTTGCCGTGAGCCACGACCGTTACTTCCTGAGTGGATTTGCCAGCAAGGTGTGGCGGGTCGGAAACGGCCGCCTGTTCGAGTATCCCGGGGACTTCAGCTACTACGAGTGGAAATACCGCGAGCAGAAAGCGGCCGCTGACAAGGCGTCTTCTTCTGCGGATAAATCCATTGATGGACTCAGAAGTGGTTCCAGTAAAACAGCCAATAAAGCAGCCAGCAAAGCGGTGGGAAACGCTGCCGGGCATACTGACAGTGCTGCTGACAAAGCTGCCAACAAGGCAGCCAGCAAATCTGGGACAAACACTTTGGGGGAAACGCTCCCTGCTTCCAACAGCGCAGGCAGCGGACCCAAATCCAGGGAGGTGAAACGGGCGG
>RECX01000022.1 GCA_007693825.1 Balneolaceae bacterium | reverse complement strand
AAGCGTGTCCGCCGCAGTTCAGTCCCGACTCGATCCGGAATTCGGAGATCTCCAGGCCTTTCTTGGCCAGGAATTTGCCCTGGATGAGCGCGGAGCGGAAATCGCTGACCTTGAGGATGATTTTCTTTTTCAGCTCTCCGGCGGAATCGCGGTAAAAGTCGCGGAATTCACCCATGTAGGCGAAAAGGCGGGGATTGAATCCGGCCGATAGCACCACCGACCCGCGGACGTTGCTCATGGCGAACCCGCGGAAAGCGGCGTTGGCGTCACTGAACTCCGTACTCATGGGCTGGCCGCCGCTGCTATTGAGCAGGCGGTCGAGCTTGGTCATGATGTTCACATCAATGGCACCGGGTCTCATCATGGATGTGAGTTTCTGCTCCAGCGCTTCACGGTCCACCGTTGGTGCCATGGCCTTGAGCTGCTCCCATCCATTCCTCAGGGTGGATGCGTCCGGCAGCATTTCAAAATACTTCGCCTTTTCGTTTTCCGAGAAAAACGGCTCGTTGCACAGTGCTTCGAATTTCTGGCGGACGATCTCGTCGACCGTGTTCAGATAGGCGGTGATGCGCCGTGCCCGTCCGTCCTCGGCGTTCCGGGGGATGCTTTCAAACGGCAGGCCGTACTCGCCGGCGTAGTATTTGCGGATCCGCTCGACCAGCAGATCGTCGACGATGGAGATCACCGAATCGATGCCGTACGGTGCTACACGGATGGGAGTGTCAATGGAGTGCCCGGTTCCCATTACCGGGATATGAAAGGAGTGTGCAAGTGTTGTCATGGCAACAGAATCAAAATCAACAGATTACTAAAAAGTAGAATAAACCCGACATTTTGTGGATGTACCAACCGAAGCGACAGCAAAATAAATGCGATAGCCCGGAAAAAATAGCTGGTAAGTTACAAATAATACTTACCATAAGCACAGAATACGAATAAAAATGGATTGCATCCACCCCAAATTCGTATTGCGCCATTGGTAATTAAAACAGGATGCCTGGCGGATTTATTATCTGATAGTTATTGTTAAAAAAAACGCAATGAAGTAGATTCCGCTTCATCCAGGCAAGATGGCATAACATTTTGTGGTCACCGATAATAACAAATTTACGTTTATGGAAATGTTCAAAGCATCACAGTTTATCGCCACCGGATTCGCAGTGTTACTCGCTGCAACCCTGGCAGTAGCCTGCAATTCCTCAACCGATCCGGAATCACAGCCGGAGACTCCGCCCGGGGTGGACGCCCGCTACTTCCCGGCCCCTGAACACGACCTGGAACGCATTTCCTCCGACGCCCAGGATTTCTACGTGCAAACCGTGCTTGAGGGGCTCAGCGTACCGTGGGGCCTGGCGTTCCTGCCCGACGACCGTGTTCTGATCACCGAACGCGCCGGCAGCATCCACATTGTTGAAAACGGCGAGTTGCGCGAGCAGCCGCTCGACAATGTGCCGCAGGTGCATGCGCATGGACAGGGAGGCATGCTCGACATCGTCCTGCATCCCGATTACGAAAACAACGGATGGATCTACATCACCTATTCGCGTCCCGACGGCAGCGGCGGTTCCAACACCGCGCTTTCCCGCATGCGTCTGGACGGATACGCGTTCACAGATGTGGAACTGCTGTTTTCCGGTGAGCCCACATCCAACAGGCGGCACCATTTCGGAAGCCGTATCGTGTTTGACGATGATGGATACGTCTATTTCTCGATCGGCGACCGCGGTATGATGGCTACGGCGCAGGACCTGTCCACCCATGCCGGTGTGGTAATCCGCTTGCACGACGACGGCCGGGTGCCGTCCGACAACCCGTTTGCCGATCCCGCCAACCTGCCTGAGGGACAATCCGAAGCACGTCCCGAAATCTACGCCTGGGGATCGCGCAACATCCAGGGCATGCAGCTGCATCCCGAGACGCGCGAGGTATGGTCCCACGAACACGGTCCGCGCGGCGGCGACGAGATCAACATCATCCGTCCGGCCCTCAACTACGGCTGGCCCGAGATCACGCACGGCATCAACTACGACGGCAGCATCATCACCCCGGATACGGCCCGCGAGGGCATGGAGCAGCCGCTGCTGCACTGGACGCCGTCGATCGCCCCGTCGGGCATGGCGTTTGTCACCGGCGACCGCTATCCCGGGTGGAAAAACAGCCTGATGGTCGGTACGCTGGCGCCGCGTTACCTGCACCGCGTCGAGCTGGACGGTGAGCGGGTGGTGGCCCAGGAAGAGCTGCTTCCCGGCATCGGCAGGGTCCGCGATGTGCGCATGGCCCCGGACGGATACCTGTACGTGGCTGCGGAAAATCCGGGCATCATCTACCGGCTGATCCCGGCAGAATAAGATGTCACACTACCCGCTGCTTCATGACCCCGGCTGGCTGGATGTGATGCGGCAGCACTATGACCTTGACGCATCGGAATTTGCTCTCCGTTTTTCCGGTCGGACCGACTGGCCGGTGCGCGAAATCGCCGAACAGCTGCACTGCTACCCGCGCGCGGAAGCGAAACTGGGCCCGCTGCACCGACCCGGCATGATCTATCTGCGCGAGGCGCTGGAGCAGGCATCGGGATACGCGGCGGCGACGTGGCGGGCCCGGAACTGGCTAGCAGGCCATTATAAGGCCGGACGAGCCGCCAGCACCTATAAGTCCAGGCAATCCGCAAGCACCGATGTTTCTGTGGGCACTGCCCCTGAGCCACATGCCGACTTGTCCCCATCACCCGGACGGTCCCGAACCCTGAGGGTCGCCGATCTCACCGGCGGACTCGGCATCGATGCGGCCGCTTTTGCCCGCGCCGGAGCGCAGATGGACTACTGCGAACGGCAACCGGTCCTTGCGTCCGTGGCCCGGCACAACCACAGCCTGCTGGAGCTCGCACCGCGCATACGCTGGCACACCGGCGACGGCATGGAATGGCTGGCATCCCGGCAGCGGGAGGAAGTTCAGTGGAAGGAAAGCCAACCGGAGGACAATCAGCGGAAGGACAATCAGCGGAAGGGCAGCCAGCGGAAGGGCAGCCAGCCGGCAGACAGCCAGCCGGAGGACCGGAAGCTGGATCTGCTGTACATCGATCCGTCCCGGCGGCCCGGCGGGAAACGCGTGCTCTCGCTTCAGGACAGCGAACCCGATGTGACGCGTCATCTCGGCCTGATCCGCTCCGCCGCACACCGCTGCCTGATCAAGCTTTCCCCCATGATGGATCCGGTGGATGCGGCCCGGTCCCTGGAAGACTGCGTCGCCGTGATTGCCGTTTCGGTGGACGGGGAACTCAAGGAGCTGCTGGCGGACTGCATCCCCCCGCAGGGGCAGGGGCAGGGACAGGGGAGTCCGGGACAGCGTCGCCCC
>RECX01000306.1 GCA_007693825.1 Balneolaceae bacterium | reverse complement strand
TCGGAAGTGTACATCCGTCCGGAGACCGCCCAGGGCATTTTCGTCAATTTCGTCAACGCACTCAACACCACGCGCCAGCAGGTCCCGTTCGGCATCGCGCAGATCGGCAAGGCCTTCCGCAACGAAGTGGTGGCCCGCCAGTTCGTGTTCCGGATGCGTGAGTTTGAGCAGATGGAGATGCAGTATTTCGTCAAGCCCGGCACCGACTCCGAGGAGTACCAGCGCTGGAAGCAGGAACGGTTCAACTGGCACAAGAGCATCGGCATCCGTCCGTCCAAGCTCCGTTTCCACGACCATCCCGAGGACAAGCTCGCCCATTACGCCAAGGAGGCCGTGGACGTGCAGTATGAATTCCCGATCGGATGGCAGGAAGTGGAGGGCATCCACAACCGGACCGACTTCGACCTCGGGGCGCATCAGAAATTTTCGGGCAAAAAGATGGAGTATTTCGATCCGCGCACGCAGGAGCGCTATATCCCGTACGTGGTGGAGACATCCGTCGGGCTTGACCGCACCCTGCTCATGGTGCTCTGTGACGCCTACCGCGAGGAAGAAGTGCCCGGCGAGAAAGAAGGCAGCGTCGAGACCCGCACCGTGCTCAAGATGCATCCGCGCCTGGCACCCATCACGGCCGGGATTTTCCCGCTGATCAAGAAGCCGGAGCTGCAGGAAGTGGCCCGCAAGATCTATGAGGAACTGGCCGAAGATTACAAGGTGCTGTACGACGAAAAAGGGTCGATCGGCAAGCGGTACCGCCGCCTGGACGAGGCCGGCACGCCGTTCTGCATCACCGTCGATTTTGATGGACTGGAAGACCAAACCGTCACCATCCGCGAGCGCGACACCATGCAGCAGGAACGCATCGCCTTTGACAAGGTGGGCGAGGTGATCCGCAGCCGGATGAAAAACTGGGCGCCCGACGACCCGGAACCCGGCAGCTGATGAAGTTGTTGGCAAGAGTAACAAACGCTTATTTTGAATCAGAAAAAATAGCATTCATACATAATATCCCTTGATGGAATCAGTTAAGGGGTCGAACGCTAATTACGAATCCAAAAGAAAAAATACATTGGCTACTATAAAAGAAGGTGACACCGTAAAAGTACACTACACCGGAACCATTGCAGACGGAACGGTTTTCGACTCCTCCAGGGAGCGTGAACCGCTCGAGGTCACGCTGGGAGAGGGCAAGCTCATCCCCGGTTTTGAGAAAGCCGTTGTCGGCATGAACGTCGGCGACACCAGCAAGGTGACCATCCCGTCCGAAGAAGCGTACGGTGAAAAACGTGAGGATATGGTGATTGATGTTGACCGAGGCCAGATTCCTCCTGATATCAAACCTGAAGTAGGGCAACAGCTTCAGATCCAGCAGAAAGACGGTGGTGCCATTCCGGTCGTGATTACCGAGGTCACCGACGAAACCGTCCAGCTGGATGCCAATCATCCGCTTGCCGGACAGGAACTTACCTTTGAAATTGAAGTGGTGGAAGTGGTTGGATAATGTCCGGCCATCCGTGCCGGTGTCAAACCGGCCGGTTTACAGATTCACCAGCCGGTCCTGTTTTTGATTTCAGGAGACCATGGTCTCCCTGCGCACTTCCGGCGCCACCTTGCTGCCGAAAAGCTCAATGGCTTTCAGTACTTTTTTGTGTGGAATACTGCCGACGGTAAGTTGAAGCAGGAACCGGTGGTGTCCGAATAGTTCGTGCTGATGCAGGATTTTGTCGATGATTTCCTGCGGACTGCCGACGGCATTCGCACCGCGCAGCGTGCATGAGGCATCGAACTGATCCCGCGACATGGGAGACCAGCCACGTTCCCGGCCGATGCGGTCCATGGTGAGCTTGAATGCCGGAAAGGCATCGTCCCGTGCCTGACGGGAGTCCTCTGCAATAAACCCGTGCGAGTTGATGCTCAGCATGGGTGCAGGTTGTCCCGCATCCCGTGCTCCGCGCCGGTGCAGATCGGCCATGGGTACGAACTGCTCCGGATTCCCGCCGATAATAGCCAGGGCCATGGGAAGCCCCAGCCGTCCGGTCCGGTACGCCGACTCCGGCGTGCCGCCAACCGCAACCCAGACGGGAATCGGGTTCTGCATGGAACGCGGATATACACCGCGGTCCCTGATGGCTGCACGATGCTTGCCTGACCATGTGATTTTTTCCGACTCCCGGAGCGCCAGCAACAGATCCAGTTTTTCGGCAAAAAGCTCATTGTAGTCGTTCAGTTCATAGCCGAAAAGGGGGAACGACTCAATGAACGAACCGCGTCCGGCCATGATCTCCGCCCTTCCGCCGGACAGCTGATCGAGCGTGGCAAACTGCTGGAAAACGCGCACCGGATCCTCGGAACCCAGAACAGTCACCGCACTGCTCAGGCGGATTTTGCTCGTACGCGCAGCCGCTGCCGCCAGCAGGACCGGTGGCGACGATGCCAGGTATTCCGGCCGGTGATGCTCGCCGATGGCGTAGACATCCAACCCGGCCTGATCCGCCAGCTCGACCTCTTCGAGCATGTCTTTCAGGCGCTGTTCGGGTGACCGGGCCTCGCCCGTATCCGCCAGCGGGGTATTTTCGACAAAAGTATAAATTCCAAGTTCCATAGTGAAGATATATTGTCAGGGGACACATCCACCCGTTCAGCATAGTGAAGATATATTGTCAGGGGACACATCCACCCGTTCAGGTCCGCAAGATTCAAAACGACGGATTCACGTCCCTTCCCGTTTCCGAGTTATGTGTTTTTTTTCGATTTTGTAAAAAAGATGGATGCAAATATCGGTGTACACGCAGGTATAACAATGAAAAACCATTTTCCGTTGATGCTGATCCTGCTGCTCCTGGCGGCATTTCTGACGGCCGGTTGCCTGGGTCCCGTCGCCGAACTCTATCCCGACGACCCGGATGAACGCCCGGTACCGGTCCATATCGTCAAAGTGGGATGGCACGCCGGGCTTATCGTAGAGTCGGATCAGCTGGACGAAGACTTTCCGGAACACGAAGACATGCCCCGGGCAGAACTCCTCAAAATCGGCTGGGGGGACGACAAATTCTACCCGGAACCCGACCCTTCGTTCTGGCTGTACCTGCGCGCGGGATTCTGGCCCAGCCGCAGTGTCCTGCATATGGTCGGGATGGATGTGCCGGCCGATGAGTACTTTCCCGGTGCCGAAGTGATAACGCTGCATATTTCCGAGGAGGGCATGGTTCAAATGTCGGAGTTCCTTTCGGGATACTTTCGCCTGGATGAGGACGGCGCGCCGCAGTTCCAGGAATGGGGGCGCTATGGCAACAGTGCCTTCTTCAAGGCGCGCGGCAGATACTACCTTCCAAAGACCTCCAATACCTGGACCGCACGCGCACTGCGCTCGGCCGGCGTGCCCATCACACCGGTCTATGGTGTCACAGCCGGAAATGTCATGCGCCAGGCGCGGCGTGCTGCGGAAAAGGACGAAGAAGAGTGAGTCGCCAAAAGATGTTCGCCCTGCTTTATTTGTACCTTAAGGTGGGGGGAAAGCGTTATTTACAGCAGAGACTTTCATTTTAGCAGGGAACCATACATCTTTGAGATACATTTATAATACTATGAGAACACATGTACTTTTCGCCGCGCTGCTTCTCTTTGTGACCGGAACCGCTCTGGTTCTGACGGATGATTACACGCGTTCCGGAACAAATGACAATGGCAGAGCCAATGTCGAAAATGGATCAGCTGACAACACAGGTGAAGAAGACAGGCCGGCTGAAGACACACTTGAGGCCGACGGCGAGCGTCCCACTGTCAGTGTCATCCGTGTGGATGGCTCCATCGGTCCCACCGTGACCAACTACATCACCCGGGCGCTTGATATCGCCAATGAGCGGGGCGACGAGGTTCTGATCATGGAACTGAATACGCCCGGGGGGCTGCTTAACGTCACCCAGGAAATCGTCAGCATGTTTCTTGGTTCCGACCTTCCCATTGCCGTCTACGTATCGCCGGAAGGAGCAAATGCAGGCAGCGCCGGTACGTTCATCACCCTTGCGGCCCACGTGGCGGCCATGGCTCCGGCCACCAGCATCGGGGCGGCCTCACCAGTCACCATGGGAGGGGGGCAGGCCGACACCGTGATGCAGAAGAAAATTTTCAACTATGCCGAGAGCTTTATCGAGAGCGTTGCCGAACGGCGCGACCGCAACGTGGAATGGGCCAAATCGGCGGTGCGCGACGGAGCTTCCATCACCAGCAGGGAAGCCGTTGAGATCAACGTGATCGACTTCCTGGCCACCGACCTGGACGATCTGCTGGAACAGATGCACGGACACGTGGTGAATGACCACAAACTGGTCACCCGTGATGCCGATGTCAACCACATCCCACAGAACCTGGCCGAACTGTTCTTCGGGTTCATCATGCGCCCTGAAATTCTTTTGATATTGACGCTGGTCTCGATTTATGGTATTCTGGGTGAAATCAGCAATCCCGGTGCCATTGTTCCGGGTGTGGCCGGTGTGATCGCCCTCATTCTGCTGCTCTTCGGCGTGGCGGCCATGCCGATCAATATTGCCGGTTTTCTGCTCATCGGACTCGCCATTATATTATTCGTTATGGAAGCATTCACACCAACCTTCGGATTGCTGCTTGGCGGCGGGGCCATCGCCTTCTTCCTGGGTGCACTCATGCTGTTCCAGGATCTGCCGCAGGATATGCAACTCTCACTTGGCTGGATCATTCCTGCCACCATTGTCACAGTCCTTTTCTTCGCATTTGTGGTTTACTATGGACTCCGGGCTCAGTTCGGGGAGAGCAAGTCCGGGGTGGAAACGATGGTAGGCAAGACCACGACAGCCATGGAAAAAATTGATGAGAATCATGGCCGGGTGATGCTTATGGGTGAAATCTGGAATGCCCGCAGCGACCAACCGGTCAAAAAAGGAGAAACAGTGGAAGTAACGGCGGTTACCGGCCTCACTCTCCGGGTCCGGCCGCTGAAAGAAAAGGACAAATCGTAATCTCAAAGAGGACCGATATGGAAACATTATTTAGTCTGACCGATCTGCTCACCTGGGCAATCGTTATCATTATTTTCCTGGGAATCGTACTTCCCCAGATGTTCAAAATCATGCGGGAATACGAACGCGCCGTGGTTTTCCGACTCGGGAAATTCCACATGACAAAAGGGCCCGGCCTGATCATCCTCATTCCGTTCATTGATAAGATTGAGCGTGTTGACCTGCGCGTACTGACTATCAACGTGGACAAGCAGGAAATCATCACCAAAGATAACGTGACGGTTCATGTGGATGCCATCACATTTTTCCGTGTGGTGGATGCCGAGAAGGCGATCATCAACGTTGAGCAGTACTATGTGGCCACCACCTGGCTGGCACAGACAACCTTGCGCAGTGTCCTGGGACAGGCTGAACTTGACGAACTGCTTGCGGAACGCGACAAGATCAACAAGAAAATCCAGGAAATCATCGACCAGCACACCGATCCGTGGGGCATCAAGGTGGTCACCGTGGAGGTGCGCGATGTTGTTCTGCCGCAATCGATGCAGCGAGCCATGGCACGGCAGGCCGAGATGGAGCGTGAACGCCGTGCGAAGATCATCAACGCACAGGGTGAATTCCAGGCCGCAGCCAAGCTCGTGGAAGCCGGTAAAATGATCGAGAATACTCCGGTCGCGCTGCAACTGCGCTTCCTGCAGACCATGCAGGAGATCAGTGGTGAGAGTTCCTCCCACACCTTCCTGCCCATTCCCATGAACTTCCTTGATGCATTCAGGCCGTCCATTACGGATGACTCGGGTCGCAAGGTATCAGCTGCCATGGATCCCAAGGATGTTGACATGGAAGACTCCGGCCTTGATTCCAAGGGAGGGCCCACGGAATCCCGGAAAAAGAAAGGTGAATCCGGCGGGTCGAAATCCAAAGGATCCGGATCCAAATCCGGCGGAAGCAAGTCCGGCGGAAGCAAGTCGGGTGGAGGCAAATCCGGCAAATAAAAAATAAGGCAGACCCGGCTCCATAAACCAGGCAACAAGCGCCGCCCCCCTCTTGGTTTTGGTGATCCGTAAATAATCAAAATTGCAGTAAACAGCTCTAAATGAAGTATTATCACGCATTCCGTTCTTTGTTTTTCGCAGTATTTCTTGGATGGATCACAGCGTCAGCAACGGGATGCCGTCCAGCCGCTGACAGCCCGGTGGACGCGCCTCCTCCGGACCTTTCTTCTTTCATAGAAGAGGGCCTGCAGGAATGGGATATTCCGGGGATGGCCGTGGCCATCGTCCATCAGGACGAGGTGGTGTTTACCGGGGGGTACGGGGTGCGCAGGAAGGGCGAGCCGGATCCGGTCGACGAAAACACACTTTTCGGCGTGGCCTCCATCACCAAGGCGATTACGGCCGCCGCGCTGGGAATACTGGTGGATGAGGGGAAAATCGGCTGGGACGACAGCATTGTGGATTATCTGCCCGATTTTGAGCTGTACGATCCCTGGGTGACAGAGCAGATCACCATCCGCGATGCGCTTACGCACCGCAGCGGTTTGGGGCGTATGATCGGCAACAGGTTGCAGTTCATGACCGATCGTGACCGCTCCGAACTCATCTACCGTCTGCGATATCTTGAGCCGGAAATCCCGTTCCGGTCGGGCTACGTCTACAACAACATGATGTACATGGTTGCCGGCGAGATCATCCCGGCTGTGACGGGCCAGAGCTGGGACGATTTTGTAACCGAGCGCATATTCACTCCGCTTGGAATGGACCGCAGCAATACGTCGGTTACACAGATCGCTGACGACGAGAATGCCGCATGGCCGCATCAGGAGATTGATGGTGAGCTGGTGACCATACCGCGCCGAAACTTCGACAATGCCGGTCCGGCCGCCTCCGTCAATGCCAGCGTGACCGACATGGCGCAGTGGATGCGCCTGCATCTGGGTGAGCCGGGCCTGGTCGACGGGCAACGGCTGGTCAGCAAAGAAGTGATGCATGACCTGCACTCCTCGCAAGTCCTGCTGCCCGAACGCGAACTGTTCGATGACCTGCGCGGCTATGCTCTCGGCTGGTTTGTCCAATACCATCGCGGTCACCGTATACAGCGCCATGGCGGCGGCACGGACGGAATGAACACCACCATCATGCTCATGCCGGAACGGGATCTGGGCCTGGTCATCGTTGCCAATACCTTCACCACGTTCCGCGATGCCATCGCATTCCGTATACTGGATCACTACCTGGGAGTAAGCGACACGGACTGGAACCGGCAGCTTCGTCAGGAATACGAAGAAGAGTATGAGCGGCAAATGGCCCGTCGCGATACCATCCATCAGATGCGTCAGGCACATGTCCCGCCTTCACTGCCGGCCGGGCGGTTTACAGGCCGTTATTACGATGATCTCTATGCGGAGCTCGAGGTGCTTGAGGAAGACGGCCGGCTGGTCCTCAGGTTCTGGGAGGATGACACGCTCACGGCCGACCTGGAGCACTGGGAGGGCGACCGGTACCGGGCAGTTTGGCGCAATCCGGCGCAACGTGAAAAATTCGTGGAATTTGTCCTCGGACCCCGTGCCGTGGTCGAGGGCATCGACGTCACCTTCAATCTGAGACCCGAGATGCTTCAGGTCGGCGCCTATCCCTCCGATTATACCCGCACCGTACGCTACCGCAGGGTGCATTAGTAGGGCCAGTTTATTCCACCAGCTGCTCCAGTTCGTGCTTTTCCAGTTTGCTGCGCAGGGTGCTGCGGGGCACACGCAGCAATTGTGCGGCCTTGCTGATGTTGTATTTGGACAGTTTCAGGGCCCACTGAATCACCTCGTTCTCTTTCTGTGTGATATACTCCTTGAGACCGGGGAAATCGTCCTCGTAGGGCTGGTTTACCTCGATGTCGTCCGAGGCGCCATCAAACAGCAGATCGGACGATTTGTTGATGTCGGACAGGGCGATGACACGCTCCACGATGTTCTCCAGTTCCCGTACGTTGCCGGGCCAGTGATAATTCAGAAACTTTTTGTAGACATTTTTTGTGAAATACTCCAGCTTGTCACGGGAATTACGCTGGGATAAAAAATGCTCTATCAGATCCGGTATGTCCTCCAGCCGGTTTCTGAGCGGCGGAATGATGAGTGGGATGATGTTGAGACGGTAGTAAAGGTCGCCGCGGAACAGGCCTTTGTCCACCTGATCCTTCAACCGGACCTTCGTGGCGCAGATGATCCGCACATCCACCTTGATGATTTCGGATCCGCCCACCCGGAACAGCTCCCTTTCCTGGAGAACGCGCAACAGCTTAACCTGAAGCGGTTCGGGCAGATCGTCAATGTCGTCGATGAAGAACGTGCCCCCGTTGGCCCGTTCGAAATGGCCCAGGTGGCGCTGGATAGCTCCTGAAAAAGAACCCTTTTCGTGTCCGAACAGCTCACTTTCCAGCAGTGGTTCCGGAATGGCGGCACAGTTGATGGCGATAAAAGGTTTGTCTTTACGGTGGCTGCAGTCATGGATGGCCCGGGCCACGACCTCCTTACCGGTTCCGCTCTCACCCTGGATCAAAACCGTATACTCGTGCGTTGCAATGGTATGTATGGTTTTCAGCAGAGTGCGCATTTCCGGTGATTTACCAATGATATTCTTGTGCTCGTAGGCCTTCAGTTTCTCTTTAAGGGATTTGTTCTCGTCAATGATAGAACGGAACTGGGAAATCTTCTCAAGCATCCCAATGATTTTATCAGGGGAGAAGGGTTTGGTCACATAGTCATAAGCGCCAAGCTTGATGGCCTCAATTGCCGTGGTTACGGTGGCGTGGGCTGTTATGACGATGACCTCGCAATCCTGGCAATGCTCCTTGACGTACTTGACAATATCCATACCGTTCACTTTCGGCAGGCGCAGGTCGGTGATGACCACATCATAAGATTGCTTCTTGAAAAGCTGGAGACCTTGTTCTCCGTCATCGGCGGTATCTACGTCATAACCGGCCTTACGGATGTTATTGGCCAGTGAGATCCTGGTAATTTTTTCATCTTCAATTAATAGTACGTTCATGCTTCCCGTTGATTGGTAGTGTGATAGTGAAAACTGTCTTCACTCCGGGCTGACTGTCGAGCCTGATGGTCCCGTCATGGGATTCAACAACTCCCTGCACCACGGACAACCCCAGTCCGGTTCCCTTGCCCGTATCCTTGGTGGTGAAAAACGGTTCAAATATGAGGTCTGTAAATTCTGGAGCTATACCCGGGCCGTCGTCCTCAACGGACAGATAGATGCTTTGGCGGTTTTTCCTCCCGGCCTTGATACAGATGCATCCGCCATCGGAAACCGCATCCATGCTGTTGATAAGCAAATTCATGAGGACTTCCTGAATCAGGTACTTGTCAGCCTTGATTCCCGGAAGGTCGGTATCGGGCTTGAAAGTGATGGTGATCCCCAGCTTCTGGATCTTGTAAGAACAAAGTTTGAGCACATTCTCCACGATTTCTGCAATATTCACGTTCACCAGTGACGGTGAATTCTTTCGGGAGTATTCGAGCAGTTTCTTGACGATGATCTCGATATGCTGAAGCCCTTCACTGATCAGCTTCATGTACTCCTCGGTCTGCTCGTGATTTTTCGGGTCCTTGTTTATGGCATACATGCACGATTGGATGCCGTTCACGGAATTGTTGATCTCATGGGCCACCCCGGATGAAAGCCGCCCGATAAAAGCAAGCTTTTCGGCACGGTAAATGTTTCTTTGTGACTCTGCCAGATTGTGTTTGGATTCGATCAACCGTTGCTGAAGCAGCCCGAATCGTTTGCCAAGATGCCCGATTTCATCATCGCTGTCAGGAAGCGGCAGCTTCTTTTCGGGTGTTTTCAAGTCAAATTGATCGATTGCATCAGTGAGCTGGCCAAGAGATCTGGTTAATTTGCTGATCAGTTTGTAGAGAACATAAAGTGTTATCGTTGTGACTACGATATTCAGGATCAGCAATCCAATAAAAAGTGACCGGATCTCCTTCCGGACCGGATTTCCATCAAATCCCATCACAGTGGTGCCGAGATACTTGCCGGCAATGAACAGCGGGTATTCGATTTCAATGACCCAGCCATACTCATCGTGCCGGTGAATGGAGACAGATTCCCTTACCGTATTCGTTACTCTGAATTCGGGCGGTCGGGCCTGTAACGGAGTTGCAGGATCCCAGTGGGTACTGGCAGTAAGTTTATTTCCACGGTTATAGACGTGCATGAACTTCATTCCATTCACATTTGCCATGAAATAGGATATATGACGTTCCAGAATCTGACTCGGATCGTAAAAATCCTGCTCACTGAAAATAAATGCATCAAGAATGGGTATGGCAGCAGCACTGCTGACCGAACGGGCATTCGATATCTCCTTTTCCAGAATCACTGACCGGAACTGGTACAGGAAAGCAATGGAAATAATCATCATCAAAAAAGCGATGATCAATCCAACATAGAAAATGATTTTGATTTTCAGGCTCATTGGCGTAATCAGGTGGGAATATCGTTATTCATTTGTGACACGGCGGATGAAGTTGTATTCCGAGCCATCTGTTTCTATGTAACTTACAACGGTGCCGCCATCCATGATATCAATAGGACCTGCCTTGTCAGTCCTGGCAGGATCTTGATGCACCAGTGCGTTTATGATCGCGGCTACCATATCCGGATCCTGTTGTTTTGTGACAACGATAGGAGAGGTGGGAAGAGGGTCGGAATACTCAAAAATCCGCAGCCCCCTGTCCATAAAATCCCGGGCCACACTTTCACGTACGGCACCGGCATCATACTCGCCTCGTAATACTTTGTGAATGACCGTATGGTGATTGGGATAGTTGGAAATGTCCTCAAGATCATCTCTTGTGATTCCGTTCAAACGCAGCATGTGCAACGGCATCCAGTTTCCGGAGAAGGATTCTTTTGAAGCAAGTGCCAGTTTTTTTCCGCGCAGATCATCAGTTTTATGGATAATGCTGTTTTTCGAGGTAAACAACACCGACCGGCGAAGGGCCAGACTGTCTTCATTGAGTGGTTTTAGAATGGCTATCAGGTCATGCTCATCCTTTGACGTTGCATACATGTAAGAACCCAAGAGGGCCACGTCCACTTCGCCGCTGGCAAGTTGCTGCACGGTCTCACTGTAACTGTTGCTCAGCTTCAGCTGGAAATGGTAGTCCGTGTTTCTGTTGAGGTAATCCATCAGCGGCTGATACTGCTGATAGATAATATGGGCCGGATATCGGGAAACAACACCAAAATACTTTGTCGGGTACTCGCTGAAATTTTGGATATCAATGGATACTGTTCTGTTATCTATGTATTCGCCAGACAGATTCACGACGGATCGGTAGAGCATGAAAGTGAATAGTAGCAGAAGGCAAAACAGTCCGCCAAGGGTTGCCAGGATTCGAAAACGGCTCATGGGACATAATCCTAGAAAATTTCTCATGTTATGGGGCGATGGATGATTATCTGTGTTACATCTTGCAAAATGTATTCCAATCAGGTACTGCGGCTCTTATAACTCAGGTTAAGAAGCATCGCCACTCATTTTGAAAACCCTGGCAGCGAAATATCTAACTGAATTACAACCTTTTTCCTCCTCGGGGAATCATTTTGAGGGTGGCGAAAAATCGTTAACGAAATTTCGTCAATTCCTGACTTTTTCGCTACTGCTATTTTATGAATCTGGAAGCGGTTTTCTAATGTGCCTCGTTGGATGACGTCAATGAAGCGATTCAAGGGAAAAAAAAGATAATCGGTACTGATGGCATGCTTTTTGACTTAATCGAACCAGCAATTATTTGCAAGCAGTAAATAACGCAATGTAGTGGAGGTGTTTTGTTTCTGTTCCGGATACATTCCGGCGCATACCAGCACTTCAATTTCAAAAGGTAATGTAGATATCAAAAATCATTTTTATTGAAACCGAAGAGGTATCTAAATGGCTGAAAACCAAAATAACATGTCTCAGGGCGATTTTGAAGAGATGCTTGATCTCGAAAAAGCGCGGCTATCTGAGATTAAAGAAAAGAAGCTTACAAAAACGGACCGGTGGTTGAACTACCTCGGCTTTCCGCTCGGTATAATTATTTTTGCATTAATATTTTTTATGCCGACACCGGATGGTTTGATGGTATCAGGCCAGATCGTTCTGGCTTGTTTTGCGCTGGCGCTCACCTGGTGGCTGACGGAGCCGCTGCCAACGCATGTGACATCCATGGTACTCATCTGTCTCCTTATTGTCCTGGGAGGATGGGATGAGAAAAATGTTCTGGGAGTGTTGGGTCTCGATGTTATCTGGCTTAATATCGGGGCATTCATCTTGTGTTCGGTACTGGTAGTATCCGGAGTAGCCAAGCGGGTGGCAATGATATTGATCCTGAAGTATGGTAAAGGGGCTATGTCTGCTGTATTTGCATTTTTCCTGGTACAGCTTGTACTTGCTCCCCTGATCCCTGCAACGGCAGCCAGAACGGTAATGACACTTCCGCTTATGCTGCTTGTAGCGGCAATTTTCGGATCAACAGGTGGAAACCCGAACAATTTTGGTCGTTTCCTGCTCCTGCATAACCTGCATGGAATCAGTATTTTCTCCTCCGCTTTCATAACCGGGTCCACGTGTAACATTATTGCTGCGGGCCTTATTTTCGTTATGTCCGGCGAAAGAATATTCTACACAGACTGGATGTTCGGAGCCTTGCCGGTCGCTATTCTCATGATGCTGGCATCATGGTGGATTGGTGGCAAACTCATTTTCCGAATGAGCGAAAAGGAATCAAAACCACAGGTTTCAGGTGGTAAAGAAGCCCTGAAGAAAGAACTGGACAAAATGGGTCCATGGACCTTTACAGAGAAAAAGGCGGGTGTCATTTTCATCGTAGTAATCCTGCTTTGGGTTACCGACAGATGGCACATGCCTGTTTTGGGATTTGAAATCTCACTGATTGTAACTGCATTGATTGGCGCGGCTATAGCACTTTGGCCCAAAGCCGGTATTATCAACTGGAACAAGGCCGATGTTCCGTGGCACCTGCTCATCTTCAGCGCGGGAGCATATGCCGGGGGTCTGGCCCTGAATGCAACAGATGCGGCACGCTGGATCGTATCCATGGGCTTTGACAGGCTTGACCTTGTTGGAAGGCAACCAAATTTCTGGGTTGTTTACACCATCATTGTTGCTTTCATGGCCTATGCCGGGTATTTCTTTACCAGCAAGACCATGAGAACACTGATTTTCATCCCGTTTGTGGTAATCCTTGCCCAGGAACTGGGTTACAACCCGGTATGGCTTGCCCTTCCCGGAGCGTTCACCCTGTGCTGGGTCATCGGTTTGCCTTTTAATGCAAAGCCGAACCTGATTTTGTATGCAACCGGCCAGTTCTCCGTTATGGATAACTTCTACTACGGATTCGTAGTCAAGACGATCGGTATCATACTCCTGGTCATATTCGGAATGACATGGTTCCGCATCCTTGGAATCACACCACCATTCGGATTCTGACCCCACCGGCAGATTTTGAAATGAATTTCAATCAATAGGAGATAAAAAATGATTCTCTATAAACATCTATTAAGTACACTTGTTGCCATAATCGTATTCGGGGGAAGCGTCTTTGCAAATGATTTGCTGGCTCCGGATTCCGTTCTGGTATACAACGAGAAGATTGTCATCGTTGAAAACGGTGATGCAGAGGTTACGGTAACGGTGCATGTTGCCGCTACCGAACCCGGGACCTACATTGTGCCGCTGAATTCGCAAAAAGCGCAAAATGTTACCCAGGTTACCCGGTCACCCGTCCAGATATCCGTTGTTGAAGATCGGGGGGTCAAGTTTCTTGGAGTTACTTTCCCGGAAGATCCGGCAGGCATAAATGAGCCTATAGTCCTGACTTATAATTTGCCAGGCTTCTATGTGTATGAGAAACAACGCAAGGATAACCTTGGTCGCATACGCTTCAGCTATACGTTCGATAATACGGTTCCGGCAAATATCAAGGAATATATGCTCACGGTCTTGTTTATTGACCCCTATAATGTTCACTTTGTCGGGGAACTGACCAATATCGTGCGCGGAAGAAGCAGCAGCTTTGATGCCATTAATGTAATCACGGACCATGATCTGGGCAAACGCGGATTCCGTGTTATAAAAGAAGATCTGGCCTATCGTAAAAGCTCTTCCATAAGAGTCGAGTTAGTTGCACGTAGCGTTTCGGTGCTATTCTTGCTCGCTCTCCTGGCATTCGGTGCCTGGGCAGTCTTTTATTACCGCGATCATCTGGAAGACACAGGTGAGGAAAGACAATTGGTAAAAGGTCTGGAATAATCCATTGCATCTTATACAATCTGCCGGTATGTACACCGGCAGATTGTTATTTTTTCCGATTTATTTTATTTCTGTTTTAGTCTTCATCAATCTGGTTTTATCACTCTAAAACAATTTTCCTTTAACATACGAGGGGATATGAAAACTTTTTGCACACATGCAGTGCTAGCTGCTATGCTGTCTGTTTTGTTCCTGGTTTCTACTTCTGTTGCCCAGGATTTCAGTCTTCGTGGGCGTCTTCACATGGACGCACTCGTGGGAGTTTCCGATGCAGATGATTTCAGCAATGGTTTCAATAACCGCCGCGCCCGACTTGGCGCCAATGGCAAACTGACAGATAAATGGGATGGTCGCATTGAAATTGATTTCGCTGATAACAGTCTGGACGCTAAAGATTTCAGATTACGCCGATCGTTTGATCACGGTGGAAGGTTGTGGCTGGGACAGTACAAGGTGCCCCAGGGCCTGAACGAGCTTACAAGCTCCAATGAAATCACGTTTATTGAAAGAGCTTCCGCGAACAATATCATTCCGCCCAGTCGCCGTATTGGTATCGGCTATGAATATTTCCGGGGGGATCTCGGGTTCAAAACCATGCTGTTCGGCAGGGAACTGGGACAGCGAGGTGCTATTGAAGGGGACATGCCTCTCGGTCTGGCTTTCCGTGGTTTTTTCTCACCGGAGTTTGCCGGCGGTGTTCTGCATATTGGAGCATCCGTTGCTTACGAAGATCTGATGGATAACAATACGGTACGATACAGAGACCGGCCGGAAGCCCGTGACAGCAAAGGCGGCTCGGTACGGCTTATCGATACCGGTACCATCACCGAGGTGGAGAGTACGCTGAAACTCGGCGGCGAACTGGCATTCGTCCGCGGACCGCTTTCACTGGAAGCAGAGTACCTGATGGCAACCGTCAATCGTGAAAATGGAGACGAGCCTACTTTTTCCGGCGGACATGTCCAGGTGAGTTATGTATTGGGTGGTGCCCGCAGATACTCGAGTGGTGATGTGCGCGGTGTGCGCCCTGCCGATGAAACAGGAGCATGGGAACTCGCTGCAAGGTTCAGCCACATGAACCTGAATGATGCCGGATTTACCGGTGGCGAGCAAAACAACATCACACTGGGCCTCAACCGCTATGTCACGAGAAACCTGCGTTTCATGAGCAATATTGTTATCATCAACGTAGACAAAATCGATGAAACACCTGTCGTATTAAATCTTCGTGCCCAATATCATTTCTAATCAATAGTCGGAAGGCGTCCTTCTGATTATCGCCGGGCGTCTTCCACCGTTTTTAGTTAAGATAATCATGACATAGTGCGGTGATCCAAACGACGGTTTTAAGCTGAAATTACCTGAGTCAGTAATCCGTTCGGGGTTGCCCCATACCCGGGAATCACCGCACTTTTTTTTATCTTCCTTCCATGAGTTACACCCTGTTTGATTTTCTCCAGCTGATCGGCTCGCTCGGGATTTTCATATTCGGTATGAAAACCATGAGTGACGGGCTACAGAAAGTGGCAGGGGGCAGACTCAGAAAAATCCTGACCCGGATGACCTCCACCCGCCTCATGGGAGTGTTCACCGGGTTTGTTGTAACGGTCCTTACCCAGTCTTCCACCGCTACAACCGTCATGGTCGTAAGCTTTGTCAATGCCGGA
>RECX01000023.1 GCA_007693825.1 Balneolaceae bacterium | reverse complement strand
TGCAACTACTGGAAGCGGTCGAACAGCACATGCGATTTACGGTTCCCGAATTTACCGGAGTCCCTGTCCAGACCGAGTGTGAATACACGATTGAATTTGAATATGAAAGCCATGTGGATGACTGATCGGCGCTAAATGACCGGTATGCCGGGTGCCCTTCGTTGTTTCAGCCAAGTCTGGCGTTTCAGCGAGTATGGCATTCACGGTAAATCCTGTGCTTCCCGCAAGTCTGGCATCTCCGGCAAGTCTGGCATTTCAGCCAAGGCTGGCGTTTCCCCAATCCCCAATTCAGGGCTCGTATCTCGGCCATTGGGAGAGTGAGGGGATGCCCTGGTCGTGCAGCTTGCGCACCAAAAAATCGTTGATTTTTGCCACCAGTGCGGGACCCTGGTAGATCAGGCCCGTGTACAGTTGCAGAAGGTTGGCACCGGCCGACAGCAGTTCCATCGCTTTCTTCGGAGAATCGATACCTCCACAGGCGATCAGGATCCGGTCCTCTGGCAGCTGCCGGCGAAGTCTGGCAATGCGATTCAGCGTACCCGGGAAAAGCGGCGCACCGCTGAGGCCGCCCGCCCCGATCTTCTCCACCTGCTCGCCGGGGGTGCGAAGCCCGTGTCGTTTTGAGGAGGTATTTGTGAGTACGTAACCCTGGACTGAGCGCTCCTCGCAAACGGTGACCAGCTCGTCAGATACCGTACTTTTGGTATCGGGCGAAAACTTTATCAGAAGAGGCGGATCACCGTTTTTTCGTGCTTCGCCGAGTCCGTCCAGCAGTTCGGTGAGCGCTTTTTTGTCCTCAAAGGTCTTGCCCTCCCGGGTATTCGGACAGGAAATATTGATGGTGATATAGTCAGCGGCGGTCCTGGCACAGGCATAGCTTGCAACATAATCACGAATGGCATCGTCTCCGGTTATGGCAGGATCATGGGTCTTGGCGATATTGATTCCGGAAGGAAAATTTTCAAAAAGATGCGGTTCTGCCGTTTTTTTCTCCAGGATGTGATTGCAAACCGTTTCGGCGCCATCGTTATTCAGCCCCATGCGGTTAATGAGCGCACGGTCTTTTCTCAGGCGGAACAATCTCGGTTGCGGATTGCCGGGTGACGGTTTGGCCGTAATGCTTCCATACTCCGCGTATCCAAAACCCATGAAGCGAAGCAACCCGGTGTAGCCGGCATTTTTATCAAAACCGGCAGCGATTCCCACCGGATTCGGGAACCGGATCCCAAGCACTTCCTGTTCCAGCCGGGGCCAGTTACCGTCATGCCTCTGCACCAGGCGTGGCCCGGCGCCGGGAAGGGAGCAGAGCGCCGTTCCAATCCGGGTGGCAACATGGTGCGCCTTTTCCGGATCCAGTTGAAAAAGCAGCGGACGGATTAGGGAAGAGTACATGGGTTACATCGGTTCCGGGTTCGAATTTTCATCTGTTTGAATTATTTCGATTCATATGGTCAGAATGAATTCACATGACAGATTTTAATCATCTCCCTGTGTGTCAGCCGGAGGCTGTCATGTTCATTTCATGTGACTGGTGGATGGTGTCCGGCATCGAAATATGGCGAAAACGGTCTGTTTCTTTCGCCACAATATACGATATTTGAGGGCACGCAATGAGCAGAAATATGCCGAACACATCCACAGATAACCTGTCCTTTGTTTCACCGGAAGATGTCAACCGGTACCTGGATTCGCTTCCTTCGTTCCAGGTCCATGGTGCTGTAGCTGCCAGGCTTGGGCTGGATCGCATCCGGGAGTTTTGCGCGATAATGGGCAATCCGCAGGACAAGGTGCCATGTATCCATGTGGCGGGCACCAACGGAAAGGGCAGTGTGAGCGCGCTGCTGGCGCTGGTGTATGAGCAGGCGGGATACCGGTGCGGGTTGTACAGCTCCCCTCACCTGGAACATGTCACGGAACGCATCCGCATCAACCGCCAACCCATTCCGGAAGAGGATTTCCTGCGGTTTTTTCAAAAATACGGCGATGAACTGCAACGTGCCGACCTGAGTTATTTCGAGATCACCACAGCGGCGGCATTCTGGTGGTTTGCGGATCAGAAAGCGGACATTGTGATTCTGGAAACCGGTCTTGGAGGGCGGCTGGATGCCACCAATGTCGTCACGCCGCAACTCAGCGTGATCACATCCATCGCACACGATCATCAGAATTTTCTCGGCCGCACATTGGCGGAGATAGCCCGCGAGAAAGGGGGGATCATCAAGCCGGGCAGGCCGCTGGTGCTGGGCAAAGTGCCGCAGCAGGCGCAAAAAATGCTGGTTGAAATGGCCGGAACGTGCGGGACGGATGTCCACGAAGTGCGTGTGCTTAACCCGCGTCATCATTACCGGAAGCGGGATGGCCGCCCTGAATCGGTATTCCGGATCAGGGAGGACGGATTGACCCGCAACATTGTTTCGGACCTCATGGCTCCGGTGCATCGCTGGAACATCGCAATGACCTGGCTTGCCGTTCGTTTGCTGGAATCCGTGTTCCCGGTTTCCGATAAGGTTTTTTTGCATGCATTTGAAAATGCGGCGGCGAGCGGGCTGTTTCGTGCCCGGTTTGAGCGGCTCCATCCCCGTCTGCCCTGGTATTTTGACGGAGCTCACAACCCGGAAGCCGTGAAAGAACTGCTGCAGACCATTCGCAGGCAAGATTGGGACCATCCACCCGTTATGGTACTGAGCCTTATGAAAGACAAGGCACAAAAAAAAATGCTTCAACCGTTTTCTGTTGTTGCAAAAAACTACTATTATAGGTTGGAGATGGAGAGGGCGGCAGATATCGCATTAATCACGCCTTATTTAGCCAATATACGGAGCCTGCCCCCCAACGAAGATGAAATAACGGAAATCTTCGCCGGGTTAACCAAACAAGTAGTAATTTTCACTGGAAGTTTTTACTTTTACGGTGTGGTCAAAAGATGGATTTTACGCATCATCAAGGCCGACTAGCTGTCTCCTTTCTCCGATCATTGTGATTTACACCTCTATCAACAGTATCGGGTAACATCCGAATTTACCGGATATTTACTCAGCCTCAACGCAACGTATGCAGCCTGCTTGACAAGGAGAATTGCGACGTTTGTTTCAACACAACCTCCATTAAGTTGTATCAGTTTTGAAAGAATTGGATAAACTCGAAGATAAAACACTCAAAGAGTTACAGGAAATTGCAAGGCAAACAGGCCTGAAGCGGGTAACGGGAATCCGCAAACAGATGCTGGTGGACCGGCTGCGCGAAATAGCCAGCCAACAGGCGGAATCCCTGGCGGATTTCGACCAGCAGGAAAAAAAACCGGAAATACCTGCCGGACCAGAAGGACCAAAAGGACCGGAGGGACCGGAGGGACCGGAAGGATCAGATCAGCCGGAAAAGCCGGAAGGA
>RECX01000024.1 GCA_007693825.1 Balneolaceae bacterium | reverse complement strand
CCTTTGACATCCGGACGGTGACGTTTATTGAATGAAACATTGGTGTTTAAAGATCTGAGGTAAATATCCATGGAAAAGTATATTGTGATTTTGTTGATGGCCGGACTCTTTATGGCATGTTCGAAAGAGGCCGAACAGACAGACCTTCCGTCAGCGGTTGAAGAGACTGTGGAACTGGAAGCTGTCGAACAATCTGTCGAAAGGCTCGAAGAGGAACTCCGTTCTTCCGGGGGGCAGATTGAAGCTGCTCAAAATGAAGTCGATGAACTGTTAAACGGGATATGATGACCATGAAAAAAGGACTAATTCTATTGATAGCACTATTTTTTGTGCACGAATCAGCCATGGGGCAGGATGATGTGCGTCAGGCAGCCCGCCAGGCAAGACAGCAGGCCGACTCCGTGGCGCAGGAAGGTCGTGGACGGGGGCCCGGTCAGCAGGCACGACCCGACAGGGAAGGAGTGACAGGCCGGGAATTCGGACAACAGCGTGCTGCCGAGGCAAGGGCTAGGGGCATTGAGATGCGGGCCAAAGCCATGCAGCGGATCAGCGAGCAGCAAGAACGGATTCAGGCCAATGAAGCACGAATTGCCGAAGCCAGGGAGCGCGTCGATCGTCGTGAAGAGGCAGGTGAGATCACGGCTGATGAGGCCGGGGATATGCGTGAACGCCTGTCGCGGGCCGAGGAGAAAGTCGAAGAAATGCGTCGTGTTGTCGAGCGGCAGAAGAGGGAAGTGGAAGAGCTGGAAAGGGCGTTGGAGGAAACCGGGCAGTATTGAGAAGAAATTGATGCGGGTAGTCAAGGCCACCAAAACCCAGCCATGGCATGAGTAAAAACGAACACGCAAAACCGACCGAACTGAACAAGGAGACCCCGATTGGCAAGGAGTTGCTGATCTGGTTTGCCATTGCCACTGTACTGGCGTTTGTCAACTGGTACCTCAACCGTAGTAACTGGCCGGAAGTGTCCCATACCGGGCTGCGCATGCTTGTCCTCCAGCTTTCGTACAGCTACTTTGTCTTCCTGCACATTTTCCTGATGATTGTCGTGTTCCGGGCCGTGCTGTGGGACAGAGTCAAATCCAGCGGAAAATTACTCAGTGAGGGAAGTGGAATGCTATTTGCCTTTCTGGGCTTTGCCCTCGGGTTGTTCAATTTGCAGTGGTTTGCCGGGCTCGCCTACGGTGTGCTGTATCCCGGGTTTACAATCAATTTCCAGTTAGCGGATTCGCTTGGTTACTGGCTGGCCATGTTTGTGGTCATCGCCATAATCGGCACCTTTGCCGTGTCCTACCACACCATGCGGCTTAACTTGAAGGAGAGCTACCGGATCCAGCTGGAGCGGGAGCGGCTTCGCGGCGAGCTGGAAATGGCGCGTGAGATGCAGATGGGACTCATGCCGTCCGTTGCTCCCGACCTGCCCGGCTACGACATTGCCGGAGTGTGCCTGCCGGCAACGGAGGTCGGCGGCGACTATTACGACTACATCCGCATCGACGGCGTAGACAACGCCCTGGCCATTGCCGTGGCTGATGTGAGCGGCAAGGGGATGAAGGCGGCGATGACTGCCGTGATGGTCAGTGGCATGCTGCATGCCGAGGCCATCCACCGGAACAACGCCGCCGAGGTGCTCATCCGGATCAACCGTCCGCTGTACCGGAAAAGCGACCGCCGCATGTTCGCCGCCATGCTCTATGGCATCCTGGATCCGGGAAAGAAGCAGTTTTCTTTCACCAATGCCGGACAGATGCCGCCATTGCTGCTGCGATCCGGCAAGGTGTCCGCGATCAGCTCGCACGGTCCGCGCCTGCCGCTTGGGGCCACGCCCGAAGTAAATTATGCCCGCAGGTCCCTGGAACTGGCTTCCGGCGACCATCTGCTGCTCTTCACCGACGGCATCAACGAAGCCCGGAACGGGGACCGCCTGCTCTTCGGGGAGGAGCGTCTGGAACTGGCGCTGGCGGAATCGGCCAGAGCCCCATCGGCATCAGCAGCGCTGGAGATGATCCTTGAGCGGATCCGGAAATTCACCGGCGACGAACCCCCGCATGACGATATAACCATGGTGTTGTTGCGGGTCCGATAGATCAGAGTTTCCATCCGATCAGGTTCCAGTACCAGAGTTGTGTCAGGAAGAGCACCGCAGCAAGGGTTACCAGTATATAGTGGATGCGGCCGGACAGGTTCCACAGCCCCTTTTGCAGTGCCCGGACGCTTCCGTGGACCAGAACGGCCGCCAGGGGAAGGCTCACCATGGGCATGAGCAGCACAAACAGGATCATGGTCTTGCTGGTTGCTTCGATGTAGGTGGTTTGATCCGATATGGCCAGGAGCAGGAGCACTGGAAACGCCAGCGAAAGCAGAGCGAAAGCCAAACCGGCGCGCCGGTACCACAGTTCCGCCCCGCGCAACGGCTCCGGTTTGCCAAAAAAGACCTGCATCAGGTAGCGGAAAAACACGGCAAAGGGAACGGTAAGGAAAATTGCATAGCAAACCGCCAGCAGGATCAGCCGCAAGGAGAGGCTGAGGGGGCCTGACTCTCTTTCGACGGCAAACATGGGCAGGTCGCTGAAGAAGAGATGCGTAAAGCCCTGCTGCGGATCGCCCCGGAGCACCATTTCACGATGGCCGTCCACATCGCGGAACAGGCCCGGTTCGATCTCCTTCAATTGGTCCGTTCCGAGCAGCCAATCCATCGTCACAGTGCCGGGCTGGTCGGGCTGGGCTTTCAGACTGATCCGGCTCATGCCTGCCCCAAGCAGTTTGTCGAACGTCGAAAAAGGCCGTCGCATCAGCAGATAGTTTCCTTCCAGCGCCGCCGCCCGCTCATCCCATCCGGGCGCAGGTTCCTCCGGGAAGCGGGTCCGTTCGGCTATCCAATCGGGATAAAGCCGGTCGAGCAGTGCCAGTCGAAAATCACCCATGCCCGGGAAGGCGCCCTCTTCGGAGTTGAAGGAGACGAAGATCCCCATCCGCTTTTCAGGCAGGAGAACCAGGTCCGAGTGGAAGAGCAAAGTGGATCCGCCATGACCGAAAATGCGCTGTCCGTGGGAGTCGAGCTGCATGAAACCCAGGCCCATGCCGTTGGTGCGCGGGTCAGGGGAGAACGCCGTTGAGAGCATTTCACGTATGGTTTCGGGACGCAGGATACCGGACGAGAGTGCGGTTGTGGTCTCGGCTGCTGAGATATCTGCTGCGGCCATATCAGCCGAGGGTTCATCGTGTGCGGATGCCCCGTGCGCCGCATTGCCGGTTTCATCGGGAAGGAATGCGATCATGAAGGCTGCAATGGCCTCGGCGGATGCGCTCATGCCCCCGGCAGCGGGCTGCACCTCAAGCCGTTCAAATTCCTGGCTGCGGAATGCCTCGTCCTGCCATCGGTAACCGTTGGAAACGAACGGTTCAAGCCGG
>RECX01000026.1 GCA_007693825.1 Balneolaceae bacterium | reverse complement strand
GGATCATGAAATAGAGATCGCGCGGATGGTCCGGATAAAAAACCTGGTTTCGGGGACTCAACAGCGGGCGGTCGGACAGATAGCCGGGTTTGAAGGAGGCGGCGATAACCGTATCAGAAGTCACCACGAAATCCGGAAACGGGTTGGATGTGCCGGGCGGGATGCCATCCACCCAGTCTTCAAAAGAAAACCGGCCGCCGCCCCGGGCTGTAACCCGGACGGTGTCTCCATACCGGTATCGTTCCTTTTGCGGTTCTAAGTCGATATAGCTGGTGTACTGAGGGTGGATCGTTGTGGCGATGCGAAACGACTCCTCTCCTGCCGCTGATACATCGGAAGATTCCGGCGGTTCCGCAGTGTTGCAGCCGGACAATGCTGCAAGGAATGCCAGCATCAAAAGGCTTGTGAGTGTCATGAGATCATGTGTTGTGGGCCCTTGCCGTCATTTTTCCGACGGACGACCAGTTCTTCGGTGATAGACACCATTTTCTTCTCGTCGAGTTTGTAAAACCAGATGAAGACAACGGCGAGCAGGGCTCCGAGTCCGGCCAGAACGCTGATCATCAAGCGGATGCCGAGCAAGGCCGTATCGGTCTGATCCACCCCGGCCTGGTAGCCGAATGCGGCCAGGAACCAGCCGCTAAGCGCCCCGCCGATGGTCCATCCGAATTTCTGGGACATGGACGAGGACGAGAAAATGAGTCCGGTGGCGCGGCGACCGGTGCGGAATTCCGAGAAATCGGCGATATCGGCGTACATGGACCAGATGAGCGGCAGTACGAGTCCGGCCGTGATCCCGATCAGGACATTGAGCAGGAAAATGAGTTCGATCTGCTGCGGCTGCAGGAAGAAAAGGGCGAAGCTGAGCATGGCCGAGAGCAGCATGGCTGTCAGGAAGGAGATTTTCTTGCCAAGCCAGAGCGATACCGGTTTGGCAAGGAGTACGCCGACGATGTTGGCGGCAAGCCAGATGGACATGTAGGCTGAGACCAGGGCGTTCCAGGAGACTTCACCAAAAAACATCACTTCCTGGCTTCCGATGAAATAGCGGAAGTAGTAGAGCATGGCCCCTTCCCGCAGGGAGTTGAATATCAGTACGGAAATGGCGGCGCCGAGCATGATGAACCACGGGGCGTTTTTCGCAATATCCCTGAGGTCGTCTTTCAGTTTGTTGGTCTTGATGGCCGGGCGCAGGCGTTCGCGGGTTCCCAGGAAGGTGAGGATGAACAGTCCGGCGGCCAGGAATGCGTAGATGCCCACGGTGATCTGGTATCCGATGGCGCTGTCGACGCCGTCACCAAAGTAGTCGATGAGCCAGGCGGCCGTGGCTGTGACAAACAGTCCCCCGGAGAAAGCGCCCAGGAACCGGTATGAGGCCAGGGACGTGCGCTCAACGGTGTTTGCGGTCATCACTCCCATAAGCGAGGCGTACGGGACGTTTACGGCGGTGTAGACCATCATCATCAGTGTGTATGTAACGTAGGCATAGATCAGTTTGCCTGTCATGCCGAAATCCGGCGTGCTGAAAGTGAGGATGCCGATGATGGCAAATGGAAATGCCACATAGAGCAGATAGGGGCGGAATTTGCCCCAGCGTGTGGAGGTCCGGTCGCATATCAGGCCCATGATGGGGTCGTTGAAAGCGTCCCAGACGCGCGTGACCAGGAACATGGTGCCCACGGCGGCAGCCGAGATGCCGAACACGTCGGTGTAGAAGAAAAGCAGGAACATGGAAAACAGTTTCCAGAACATCGAGGAGGCGAAATCCCCGAGTCCGTAGGCCACCTTTTCGCGGAGTTTCAGTGTGACATGTTCACCGTCCGTGCCGGCCATGAGTTCCTTTTCGGCAGAGGCACTGCCCTCTGCCCGCGTTTCACCGGTATTATCTGACATAGTCGTAAAGAGGGTTGGCTGTTAGAATTTTTCTATTTTATGAGTTCTTATCCATTATTGTCCAAGCACAAACATTTTTGTACAATTATAAACATACTTGTCCAATCATAAACTTTTATGGTAAATACAGGTCCGGCAGGTCGTCCTCGAACATGACAAAGGGATGGTTGCGGAATTGCACAAAGTTTTCGGCGCTTGTCTGGCCTGGGAAAGGTGCATAGTAGTGATTGCGCTGTTCCCGTTCAAAGTTGGCGTTGCGCCAAACCTTGAAGAATGCGATCTGCCGGGTGAGGTCATTGGCCAGCAGGCTGGCAAGCATGACGTCGGTCCACCAGTCCGGATCCGGAATGGCCTCGAGGCCTGTTTCGGTCAGGGCGGCCAGTTTGCCTTTATTGTTGGCGATCTCCACGGTATACTGCAGGCTTCGGACGAACTCGGCGCGTTGCTGATCCGGCGGGGTTTCGTTGACAGGATGGCCGAGGTCCCAGTAGTTGTCCAGCCCGATGATATCCACATAATCGTCACCGGGATAGCCGTAATGGTAGTCTTCGTAGAAATTGTCGATGTCCATCCGGCTGCGGTCGGGCGAAAAAGCCCACAGCAGGTTGTTGACGTTTTTTTCATCCCGGAGGTATTCCACGGTGAACCGCCACAGGTCGATGAACTCCTGTTCGGTGGCGATGCCCCTGCCCCACCAGAACCAGTCGCCGTTGTGCTCATGCCAGGGACGGAAAATGACGGGCATGGGGCTGAGTTCGTGGAAAAAACGGGCGGCGGCGTCCAGGTCGCGCCGGAATCCTTCGTGCAGGTCGCCGCCGGGCAGGATTCTGTAGACCACGTTGGTCGTGTCGTAGAATGTCCCGGTTGACCCCGGATGATACTTGTGCCAGCAGAAGGTGAGCACGCCACCGCGTTCCAGTCCCTCGCGTGTCCAGCCGAGCATCCGGTCGATGCGTTCCTGCTTCTGGTCCGGGTCAAAGCGCGGGTGGATGATATAGGACAAGTCCCATCCATACAAAGCCGGGAAGGATCCGGCAACATCCTTGACATCGGAGCGGCTTTCGCCTTCCGGCAGCTCCTGATGGTGCCAGCCGTAGCCATAGTCGAGGGTGGCCTGGTGGCCGAACAGCACGGCATCGGGGGTCAGCTGCTTCAGGTTGGCATACAGATTGCGCGTTTGCGGGGTGGCGCGAGGATCGACGAGCGGGTGGACTGTGGTTTCCCCAGCCATGATATCCATGGCGGCGGTTTCGCCGATGCGGTCATCCGGCCCGGAAGATTTTGTAGTGCAGGAATGTAATAAGGCCACGCCGGTGAGGGTCAGGATCAAAGCTGTCAGGCCCAGTACCTTGGCGGCCCGGACACGGATTGTGGCAGCGTGTCCTGAAAAAATATCAGAGATGGTTATAAGGGGACGGTTTCTCATGAGCTTAAAAACGGTCTTGGAAGGCCGGGTCCGTTATGAGCTGACGGTTTCAAAGATGCTGCGCAGTTCCATGGCGCAGCGGGACGAGTGGTAGGGACATTTCCAGGGTCCTAT
>RECX01000138.1 GCA_007693825.1 Balneolaceae bacterium | reverse complement strand
CGAAACGATGTTATCTTCTCCGATAAGGACAATCACGCCTGTATCGTGACAGGAACGCTCCTTTCCAACGGTCGCACGGTCCGATATTATCACAACGACATGGAGCATCTCCGCAAGCTTCTGGAGCGGGAGAACGCCTCAACCGGTAAAATCATTGTCAGTGACGGGGTGTTTTCCATGTCCGGTTCCCTGGCAAAAATTCCTGAACTTGTGGCGCTTGCGAAGGAATTCAACGCCCGGCTTTATCTCGATGACGCGCACGCGATCGGAGTGCTTGGTGAAGGCGGACGCGGTTCTGCCTCGGCATTCAATCTACTGGATGAAGTGGACCTCGTCAGCGGTACGTTTTCCAAATCCTTTGCATCCCTTGGCGGATTCCTTGTAGGTGATCGTGAGGTGATCGAATATATTCGGCATCACTCTCCCGCACATATATTCAGTGCTTCCATGCCGCCGGCAAACGTGGCTACCGTGCTCAAAGCACTCGAAGTACTCCAGGAAGAGACCTGGCGCCTGGAGCGGCTTGAAGAGATATCAAATTACATGCGCAAGGGCCTCAAAGACCTTGGTTTCAACATCTGGACAAGCCAGTCCCCCATCATTCCGGTCGTTATCGGTGATTTGATGGATTGCCTCCGGTTCTGGCGCGATCTGTTTGAAGAAGGGGTCTATGCCAACGCGGTGGTGCCGCCCGCCGTGCCGCGCGGACAGTCATTGTTACGCACCAGTTACATGGCCACACACACCAACGAACAGCTGGACCGTATCCTGGATGCTTTCCGGAAAGTAGGTATCCGTCGGGGCATCATCGACCATAACGGCCATCCTCTAATTCAGGTCTGATACGTGGAAAAGGTCAGTATGGATTCAAATAGTGACCTCAGTAACCTTAAAGGGGTGGCTTTTGTCTCCACGGAAGAAGAACGCCGGCAATTCATCGATTTTCCTTACCGCCATTATGCCGACGATCCTGTATGGGTGCCGCCGCTCAAAATTCAGCAGAAAGACCTCCTGAATCCCAAAAAGAACCCCTTTTTCAAGGACGCGGAGATGGCCCTGTTCCTCGCTTACGACAACGGAAAGGTTGCCGGGAGGATAGCCGCCATCCACAATCACGCATACAATCGTCATAACAACGACACAGCCGGTTTTTTTGGCTTTTTTGAGTGCAACGAGAACCAGTTCGTCACCGACCTTCTGTTCCGCGTGGTCAGGGACTGGCTGAAGCTCAGGGGATGCACCAAGCTTCTCGGACCCATGAATCCCGGCCTGCTGGACGAAATCGGCATCCAGGTGGAAGGGTTTGAACACCGTCCCGCCGTCATGATGCCGCACTCAAAGCCGTACTATGATGAGATGATCCAAAAAACAGGCCTCAAGAAGGAAATGGATCTGTTTGCCTACAGAGTGCTCTCCAGTACCGTGCGTTTTGATCGCATGGACCGGGCACTGGAGATCGTGAAGAAAAGGACCCCCGGAATAGAAGTGCGAAAGGTTAATCTGCGCAATTTTGACGAGGAAGTCCGGATCATCCATGATATCTTCAACAGGGCCTGGGCAAAAAACTGGGGTTTTTACGAGATCAGTCTGGAGACCTTCATCCATTTGGGAAAAGAACTCAAAATGATCATCGACACGGACTATGCCCACGTTGCCGAGGTCAACGGGGAACCGGTGGCTTTCTCGATCGCCCTGCCGGACTACAACCAGGTGTTTGCCAAAATGGACGGCACCCTGTTCCCGACCGGACTGATCAAACTCCTCTGGCATCGCCGCAAAATCAATTCCATTCGAACGGCATTGATGGGCGTTATACCGGAATACCAGGGTCGGGGAATTGACGCACTGCTCACAAGAGAATCCATAGTGAATGGTCTTGGCCGCGGTTTTGTTTCTGCAGAAGTAGGCTGGCTTCTTGAAACCAATACCGGTATATTACGGGTTGTCGAACGCATAGGTGGTTATAAAGAAAAGACTTACCGTATGTATGGCCAGCCTTTGGTCTGATTTGTAAAAGACCGTTTTTTTCCCTTTTTTACCCGACCTGCACATCGATTGGTGATGTACGTTTATCAACCAGATCTGACCTATGACTGTAAAGACATTGACCAGGCTGCCCGCGCTGGTCAGGAATAATTCAGATTTCAAAGTCCGTTCCGTACCTCTGAACTCCTTTAAGAAGGAGCAGTTGCTGGAAACCTACCGGAACATGCTCCTGGTGAGGAGACTCGATGAGAAGATGCTCATTCTTCTCAAACAGGGGCGCGGACATTTTCACATTGGCTGTGCCGGACACGAGGCCATTCAGCTTGCCGCCGCCATGGCACTTGAGAAAAAGAAAGACTGGGCGTTTCCGTACTACCGGGACCATGCTTTTTCGGTCGGTTTCGGCCTGACATCCCGGGACATCCTTTCAGCGCACCTGAGCAAGGTCACCGATCCGTCCGGCGGACGTCAGATGCCCTCGCACTTCAACAGCCGTGAACATCACATTTTTGCCGCCTCCAGTGCCATCGGAGCAAATTTCCTGCCTGGTCTGGGGCTGGCCCAGGCATCCATGTACAAGGGAACGGATGAGGTTTCCTACATCTCCACCGGGGAAGGCGGAACATCGCAGGGTGTTTTTTTCGAACTTCTCAACTGGGCCACACGCAGCAAAGCACCTGTAGTCATTGTCATTCAGGATAACAAATATGCCATCAGCGTGCGGGTGGACGAACAGACCAGCAACAAGAGCATTTCCAAAACGGTAAGTGGATTCGAGAATCTGGAAATCCACGAAGTAGATGGAACGGACCTTTTCAACTCGTATGCCGCCATGAAAAAAGCGGTGGAACGGGCGCGAAAAGGGGATGGGCCGTCTTTGGTGCACGCGCATGTGGTGCGACTGGTACCCCATTCCTCATCCGATGACCAAAAGAAGTACCGTGACCCGGAAGATCTGGAAAACGACCTTCGGCACGACCCGCTTGAAAAGCTGCGTCAGCGCCTGCTGGCATCGGAAACGGCAGCGGAACAGGAACTGGATGATCTGGCATCGGAAGTGCGTGACCAGGTGGAAAAAGATACGGAATGGTGCCTGAGACAGGATGACCCGTCCCAGGGAGAGGCGCTGCAGCATGTCCTGTCCGAAAGTCCGCCCGGGCTCGAATATGAAAAGAGCACTCCTTCCGGCAAGCCCATCGTCATGGTGGACGCCATCAATCACGCCATGAAGGAAGAGATGGAGCGGGATGAAAATATCGTGGTGTTCGGGGAGGATGTGGCCGGCGGGAAAGGCGGGGTGTTCACCGCAACAAGAGGGTTGACGGAGCGATTCGGCAGCCACCGCTGCTACAATTCGCCGCTTTCGGAAGCATCCATACTCGGCACGGCGTGCGGCCTGGCGGTTCGCGGCATCAAACCGGTCGTGGAGATCCAGTTCGGTGATTACATCTGGCCGGCCATGGAGGTGCTGAAGAATCAGATCGACTCGCTCCGGTATCGCTCCAACAACCAATTCAGCTGTCCGATGGTCATTCGTGTGCCGATAGGCGGCTATATCCACGGCGGATTGTGCCACAGCCAGAACATCGAAGCCACCTTCTCTCATTTTCCTGGATTCATGGTGGTGATGCCAAGCAACGCAGCCGATGCCAAGGGCATGCTGAAGACCGCCATCCGCAGCGATGATCCCATCCTTTTCCTGGAGCACAAGGGACTCTATCGGCAGGGGTTTGCCCGGCGACCGGAACCGGACAGTGATTACCTTGTGCCGCTGGGCAAAGCAGCCATTGCCAGGGAAGGCCGGCACCTGACCGTGGTGACCTGGGGTGCGCTTGTCCAGAAAGCACTCAACGTGGCCAGGGAATACGCGGAAAATGGTGTCGAAATAGAGGTAATCGATATCCGCTCCATGCTGCCGCTGGATTCCGAAACGATCCTGGAATCAGTGGCAAAAACCAACCGGGTTCTGGTGATCCACGAGGACCAGGAATTCATGGGATTCGGCGCTGAAATTGCAGCTCAGGTTGCTGATAAAGCTTTCCGCCATCTGGACGCCCCGGTCAAACGGGTCGCTGCCAGATTTTCGCCCATCCCCTTTGCCCCGCCACTCGAGGAGTACGTGCTGCCCCAAATCGATGACGTCAGGAAAGCAGTGGATGCGCTGATTCATTATTAATTCATCTGCACTTTGCATTTTGGATGAATTAGGAAATTCAAGTAATCTGTTCACAATTAAGGACTTTGACTATGACGAAATACAGAATTGAAAAAGACTCGATGGGTGAGGTTCAGGTGCCTCAGGATGCTTTTTACGCAGCGCAGACCCAGCGGGCCAAAGAGAACTTTCCGATCAGTGATATGCGCTTTGACCGCGCTTTCATCCAGGCCCTTGGCTATGTAAAGCAGGCCTGCGCCCTGGTCAACGAGGACCTGGGAATGTTGCCGGACAATGTGGCGAAATATGTTGTCAAGGCATGTCAGATGGTAATTGACGGAGAGCTGGACGACCATTTTGTGGTGGATGTGTTCCAGACCGGATCCGGAACATCGACCAATATGAACGCCAACGAGGTGATTGCCAACCGGGCCAATTATCTGGCTCAGCAGGATGGCGTGGATGTGAAAATCCACCCCAACGACCATGTCAATTTCGGCCAGAGTTCCAATGACGTCTTTCCGACAACCATCCGCGTCTCGGCGCTTCTGGCTGTCAGGCACCAGCTTGTACCCGCATTGGAACATCTCCGCAAGGCATTCCATGACAAAGGGCAGGAATACGCCGATGTCGTGAAGACCGGCCGCACCCACCTTATGGATGCGATGCCGCTGACCGTAGCCCAGCAGTTTGGCGGATACGAGCGCCAGCTTGCACTGGGTATTGAGCGGCTTGACTCCGCCCTCGAGCGGCTCCGCGAGCTTCCCCAGGGCGGCACTGCCATCGGGACCGGCATCAACACGCACAAGGAATTCGGCAAGCGTTTTGCAGCCAAAGTTTCAGAACTGACCGGAGAATCCTTTGCCGAGTCGGTGGATCACTTTGAGGCCCAGGCCACGCTGGATGCCCCGGTCGAGATGAGCGGACAGCTGAAAACCATTGCTGTCGGAATGATGAAAATGGCTAACGACCTTCGCTGGATGAACTCCGGTCCGAACAGCGGGCTGGGTGAAGTGCAGCTCAAGGCGCTGCAGCCCGGATCATCCATCATGCCCGGCAAGGTAAATCCGGTCATCGAAGAGTCGGTGACCATGGTCTGCGCTCAGGTGATCGGCAACGACACTTCCATCATGATCGGCGGGCAGTCCGGCAACTTCGAGCTTAACGTGATGATGCCGGTGGTCGGATACAATCTGAACCAGA
The DNA here is from genome assembly GCA_007693825.1 of Balneolaceae bacterium. Classification (GTDB taxonomy): domain Bacteria; phylum Bacteroidota; class Rhodothermia; order Balneolales; family Natronogracilivirgulaceae; genus SKNL01. The sequence goes on along the minus strand of RECX01000138.1, from coordinate 10,893 downwards.
GCATCGTGCTGCTCGCCAATGTCGCCCGCAACTTTGCCAATCAGTCAGTATCCGGACTCATTGTGAAGAAAGAGGAAATTGCCGATAAAATCGGCAAGAACCCGATTCTGGTTACGGCATTGAACCCGATCATCGGGTATGACCTGGCGGCCCAAATCGCGAAAAAGGCCTTCGCCGAAAACCGTCCGCTCAAGGAAGTGGCCCTCGAGATGACCGATCTGAGCGAAGAGGAGCTGGACAAGGCGCTGGATCCGATCAAGATGACCAAAGGCGGATTCACCGAATAAAACCCGGGTGAACCTTGCGATCTGCAAAAACAGATCCTGTTTTGCTGCTGTGCCCGGGCAGCCGGTTTTACCGGAGGCCCGGGTATTTTTTTGCTGGTTGGCGGGAAAACCCCGAAACGCCGCAGCCACGGCATCAGAACAGCAAGACGCCGTCAGAACAGTAAGACGGCATCAAAACAGTAAGACGGCATCAAAACAGCCACGCAACAAAAAGATCGGCAAGAATAAGCAGCCAGACCGCCGGCAGGTAAATCAGGGATCCGTAAAGTACCTTGCGGGCATTTTCTTTTGTCCGTGCCAGCTGGAATCGGAGGCCGAAATAGAGGAAAAGAATGCCGGCGGCCAAAGCGCCCAACAGATACAACAGTCCATTCATGTCATAGACAAACAGCGCAATACTCACAGGGATCAGCAAGATGAGGCACCCCGTCACGGTCAGGGCGGAAATGATTCCCTTTTTGTCTGCTTCGGGGAGCATGCAGAAACCGGCACTGCGATAATCATCATGGCACAGCCATGCAATGGCAATCACGTGCGGCACCTGCCAGAGAAAGACAATGGCAAACAGGATCCAGGCCACCGGGTCGGCAAGCGATCCCGAAGCAGCCACCCATCCACCCACGGGGGGAAGGGCGCCCGGGACGGCTCCGACCATCACATTGACAAAACTTATACGCTTAAGCGGTGTGTAAAAAGCGAGGTAAAGAACCGAGGTGAGCCCGGAGATGATACCGGTAAGCGGATTCACCATGAACAGCAGGTAGACGAACCCAACCACCATCAGGGTGATGGAAAAGAGCAATGCATGCGACGGACGAATCCTCCGGGCAGGCAGGGGCCGCTTGACCGTCCGCATCATTTTCTTGTCCAGATCCCGCTCAATGAACTGGTTGTGGGCAGCCGTACCCCCGGCAATCAGGAGTGTCCCGATAGCAGCATGCAGGAAAAGCACCAGCGAAAAATCCGTACCGGCAGCAAGCACAAATCCGACACTCATGCTGACCAGCACCAGCATGGTGATGCCAGGCTTAGTGAGCTCAAGATAGTCAGAGAAAACCGCACCGGTCTTGCTTTGGGCGGCGGTTTGTACAGGGGCTGAATTCATCGCAAATGGTTGTGGTCCGCTTGTAGTGGTCTTGTCGCGGTGCCGGCTTAAAAGAAGTTCCAAAAATACGAAAAAATGCGGTATTTTTGATCAAAATATTGTGCATGTTGAACGTTCGGCCTGTTATTGCCTGCAGGCGTTTTGAAGGTTTACAGCCATTTTCAAGGCCTGCAGGCGTTTTGAAGGTTTACAGCCATTTTCAAGGCTTGCAGGCGTTTTGAAGGTTTACAGCCGTTTTCAAGTTGCCGGCAGCACGGACTGTCACCGGGCGTTCGCTTTTTAAAGGAGTTTGCATGGCTCTTCGTTCCCTTTTCAAAAACCTGAACCTTTTTCAGAAAACAGCGCTTGTCACGATTGCTGTTACTTTCCTGCTGATATTCATCGGCGGGCTGGTGCGCGCTACCGGTGCCGGCCTGGGATGTCCCGACTGGCCGAAGTGTTTCGGCCTGTGGATACCGCCGACAACCGCGGCAGAGCTTCCGGAGGCGTTTGACCCGGCCGAGTTCAATGTATTCAAGACCTGGATGGAGTATGTGAACCGTTTGGTTGGTGTCCTGGTGGGATTTCTCATCGTGCTCACTTTCCTTTTCTCCACGAAGTACCTGCGCAACACCCCTTCAGTCTTTTTCGGTGCCGCGGCTTCGTTGGTTCTCGTATTGTTCCAGGGATGGCTGGGTGGACAGGTGGTGCGGAGCGGATTGGAAAGCGGCATGATCACCGTTCACATGGTCGTGGCCGTTTTGATCCTGAACGTCCTAATATGGACATGGTTCCGGTCGGTGAAAGAGCGTGTCCGGATATCCATCGGAACCGGGGCGCGCAGGAACCTGATTGCCACGCTGCTGGTTCTTCTGGCGGTGATCATCCTTCAGGTTGTTTTCGGATCCCAGGTGCGGGAGGCGCTTGAGATGGTCAAGGCGGCTTATCCGGCCCTTGACCGGAGCCTCTGGATAGAGCGGGTCGGGCGTATCGACATGATTCACCGCAGTTTCTCATGGCTGGTGCTGGGGTTCGTGCTGCTGTTCATGTACCAGGCTGTGAAACACGCCGGGGGCACGGCATTGCCGCTTCTGGCCGGGCTGACCATGGCCGCCACCCTGCTTCAGGTCCTGCTGGGAGCCGGCCTGGTTTACCTTGGCATTCCACCGGCCGCACAGGTTTTCCACCTCTGGATTGCAACTTTCATGACGGCCGTGCCATTCTTTGCATTGCTGATCACACTTCAATCCAGACCGGGTTCCGTACGCGTTACGTGACATGTATTCCGGCCAATATTCCGGCCGGTTTTCCGGACAACTTTCCGGCTAATGCTCCGGCCAGTACTTCGGCCAGTGCTCCGGCTAATATCCATCCAAAATTACAGCTGATCCAATGACGATTGAAAACTTTTCAAACCGTCGCGAACTGGTATCCAAACTGGAAGCCGCAAGGAAGAAAAACAGGAAGAATGAACCTGTGAGTGTGCGTTTTCCCGGGGAGGACCGTCCCCTCGAAGTATACCCGGCCTCCGTTCGAAATCATCCCAAAGGCGGTGTGCTGCTCTCCGGCAGATACAATGACAGGGATGCCTTGTTTGTCCTTGGCAAGGAGACGCTTCGGGTAATGAAGGAATACGACGGTGAGATCATCCTCCGGCATTCCGATTTTTCTGTCATGAAATGCCGCTGGAACCGGACGACAGCCCGGAAGATCCGGGAAGATTTCCCGTATTGTGCGCCTTCTTCGGAGCAAAAGGAGCAGGTGAGCATCTCCTTTGGCGATGTGCTGGGTCAGGCCGGCAAGGCGCAGCTCAGGGCTTTTGAAGGCAAAGCCGATCTGGCATTCTCCCGTCAGTGTTTCCACCAGCTGGAAAAGCTGGATATCCATCCGGAGGATGCCCTTGATGCGGTAACCCGGACCATTTTTCAGGAAGGATACGAAGGGGGGTATGCCGCCGAGGCGTGCCACCTGACCACACCGGAGCAGATGCGGAGCATGATGGATGCCGGCTATACCCGGTTTTCACTTGAGCCATCCGGCCAAACACTCTTTTCCTGGCGGGAAAAACCCAAAAAAGAGCTGCTCGCATCCATGTTTGAAGTGCCCTGGATTGAGCTCAGGGACAAGTTTGAGCTGATGTTCAACCGTTACAAGGGGAACCGGATTGACCTGGGACCGGTCCGTTTTTCCGAAGATGATGAACAGCATGAATCCATGATCATCATGCCGGACGAGGCGGAAATCCTGGCGGCAATCCGGATGTTCAGCGGGATCATCATCCAGGTGATCGAAATGGAAAAAGTGATGGTTGAGGAGGGGCGCCGCGACGAGCTGATCCTGGAAGTATCTTTTGCACGATCGGAAGGTGCCCTGACTCCGTTTGAACTTTTCTTTCTTGTGACGGAGCTGCTCAGGCATGATGTGAACATTGATTTTGTGGCACCCGGCGACCTGACAACCGAACACTGGACTGTGGCCCGCAATACCCGGCTCACCGGCCTGTCAGGATCCGTTGATCATCTGGACAATATCCCGCATGAGACATCGGGAATGAAGTTTCACGGTGTCATTGAGGATCTCAGCTATCTGGCTGCCCTGCAGTGCATGTCGAAACTGGCACCCGATCTGTTCCGGGAGATCTGGACGCATTCCAGGAACGTCCTGGAGCAGGTTCGGGAGGAAACAGGGCTGGATGTACCCATCCAGAAAATTCCACCGGAAAAGGAATATGCGGATGAGGATCTCGCAGATCTGATCTCGGTGGATGGTGCAGATCTGTTTTTACGGCATACCATGAATGAGGTCTTTGCCCAAAAAGACGAACAGGGCAGAAGATATCTCAGAACAGCTGTCTTTGATTTTATCAGGAAGCATGAGCCGGAGTATACGGATGCTCTTGTGAGGCGTTACGGTCAGATCACAGACGCTAACCGGTGATCCGGAACTCCTGCTTCTTGTCGCCGGCCATTATGCTGTATTTCCCTTTTTCAAGGATGAGGTCTCCGTTTTCATCAGGGTAGGCAACCTGGTCAGGGGTAATGACGAATGTGAGGGTCGCCGACTCCCCGGGTTTCAGACGGACTTTTTCAAAGTGTTTCAGCTCTTTGACGGGACGTGTAATGCGTCCGACGTGGGTCGATGTAAACCACAGGACCGTATCCACCCCTTCAACCCGGCCGGTATTTGAGACTTTGACCGTCGCTTTGATGCTCCCTTCTGTATCCATTGACCGCGCATCGAGCGTCAGGTCGGAATATTCAAATGTGGTGTAACTCAGTCCGTATCCAAAAGGGAACAGGGAATTTGTCACGCTGCCCTGGACGATCTGATTTGCCACGGCCGGATCGAAAAAGTACAGATTGCTTTTCTTGTGGTTGTAAGGCAGGTAATGGCTGGGGTTCATGGGGTAGGATATGGGCATTCTGCCGCTCGGGTTCACCCTTCCGCTGATGACATTGGCAATGGCCCCGGCGCCCTCAAACCCGGGAAGCCCCGCAAAAAGGATGGCGTCGACAATATCGATGACATCATTGATCAGGCGGGGACGGCCCTGGACGAGCACCAGCACCAGGGGGGATGTCGACTCAGAGAGCAGCTTCAGCTCATGGACCTGATTTTCCGGGAGCCCCAGATCGGTGATGTTTCCGGCGAACTCACAGTAAGGTTCTTCGCCTCCCGCATAGACCAGCACATCCATCCCGTTCAGTTTTTCGATGAAGGAGGCACGCGATGCTGCTGCATCTTTCGGGGCCGGGATGTCATCCGGTCCGAAGTGATGGACTTCCGCGTCCGGGAACTCTTCCGCCAGGGCCGTATATATGGTGTGGATATGGTCCGGGTATTGCGACTCCCTGCCGCCTTGCCACGCGATGGTCCATCCACCGCACAGATTTCTCCTGCTGTTGGCAGAAGGGCCAAGGATTCCAATCCTGGATGGTTTTTTGACGGGGAGCACACGGTTATCGTTCTTCAGAAGCACCAGGGATTCCCGGGCCGCATCCAGGGCCTGCTGGCGGTTATCCCGGCAGCCGATCCGCTCGAAGCGATCGTCGCGCGGGTAGGGGTGTTCAAAAAGCCCCAGTTCGAACTTCAGTGTGAGGATTCGCCGGACGGATTCATCGATGCGCTCCCCGGTGATGCGCCCTTCTTCAACCAGTTCCAGCAGCGATGTGTTGAACTCGAGGTGCAGCGGCGTCATGCTCATGTCGATTCCGGCCATGACCGCGTCACAGGTTGCTTGCTTGAAATTTTCCGCGGTGTAATGGAAGTTTACCAGCTTGCCGATATCGTCCCAGTCCGTGACGATCACGCCCTCGAATCCCATCTGGTCGCGGAGCAGCCTGGTGAGGATCTCGTGCGATGCCACAACAGGGACGCCGTTGATCTCGCCGCTGTTGGTCATGATGGTTCTCAGTCCCGCATCCACCGCTTTCTGGAAAGAGGGACGGTGGAATTCGTGGATTTGCTGCATGGAGAGGCAGGCCGGGGTGCGATCCCAGCCCGACCTTGGATCGGAATACCCGAGGAAATGCTTGCCGGTGGCCGCCAGTTTCAGGGGTGCCGTTTCCTCGCAGTTTTGCAGGCCGTTGACGAATGCAGCACCCATTGATGCTGCAAGATGGGGATCTTCGCCGAACGTTTCCCAAAGCCGCGGCCAGAGCGGCTGCACGCCCAGATCCAGTATGGGGGTGAAAATCCAGTGGTGGCCAAGATCGGCGGCTTCCACGGCCGTGACCCGGCCCGTATTCCGGGCATGTCCGGGATTGAACGACGCGGCGAGGTTGATGCCCTGCGGAAATATCGTGGCCCCTTCAAGATAGCTGGCGCCATGGATGTGATCGATTCCGAAAATAACGGGTATGCCCAGGCGCGTTTCCTCCACAGAGATCCGCATGAGTTCACGCATAAATTCGTACCAGGTCCGGGCCGGTGCCGCTTCGCCGTTCAGAAATGAGCCGATGTGGTGGTTCAGGATCATGTCCCGCGCCTTCTCCGGATCAAGGTCCACATCTTTCTGTTTCCCGGTCGTGTTGATCATGGTGATATCGAGCTGCGTCATCTGTCCGATCTTTTCCGGCAGGGTCAATCGCTGCATCAGGTCATCAACCCGTTCTGGTGCAGATAGCGAGCTGTTTTTATAGGGGAGCGCGTGCATGGAACCCTTGTTGGTCTCAGGGCGATGCCATTGATTAGTCATAAACCGTATTTTTCAAAAAAAGAAATTATTTTCTAAAATCTTAAATAAATGTGAATAATTGAGTCCACCTTGGAAAGTGGTATTTATTTAAGTTTCAATAAATGGCATCTGAGATGGATTTTAGATCCTTTCACATCTATGCAGTTTTGGAACACAAAAAAACATCAATGAGGCGCTGGATCATGCACGACCTCACTGGCCATGCAAACTTGCGTCTCACGGTACAAGCTTGCGGGTAATCGCAGCAAGTTCTTCTGATTAGGCACTATCGGATTTCAGAACACCTGTAGAGTCGCGTTCAGAAATGCTCACAGGAATCAGGCTCATGATACCGCGTTGGAATGCTTTCTGTTGTTTCTGATACTTAATAATTCGAAGTGTCGCTGTTGCAAGCTGCTCGAAATCTGTTCGGATGGAGGATATGGCCGGTTTGCTGTGCCGGCTCATGGGGAGGTCATCATATCCGAGAACGGCAATATCTCCGGGGATGTGAACATTATTCGATTTGGCGTTCTCGATGAAACCTGCTGCCATAAGGTCATTGCTTATGAATACAGCTTCAGGTTTCATCCCGCTTTGCTTGAGCAAATCGTAGGCGCGATAACCGGAATCAAAAGTGAAATCACCTTCGCATTCCCAAATGAGATACATATCCTTTTTGTTGTAGATGAAGTCCCTGAAACCATTGTAACGAAATCTTCCATCGGCCTTTTCAGGCGGGCCTTTTACGATGCCCACATTGCGGTATCCGTGATCATAAAAGAGGTTTGCGGCCTGGTGCCCCCCGCTGTATCCGTCAAATGTGATCGTGGAGAAAACTGGGTTTTCAATCATGGCATTTGAGACAACAGGATAGTGTTCAGGAATAATTTCAAGCAGTAATTGATAATTATTGCGTTCGAGATCCGGCAGAAACAGAATGAAACCGTCGTAGTAGTTTTCGCGGATCAGTTCGGTCAAAAAAGAATTGAGCTGGTTGCGGGGATCTGCAATACTAAGAAGGGAGAGGCGGACTTTTTCCGATAGAGCGGTAGCCGAATAACCGGAAAAGTAGGATGCATAAAATTCACCTTCCCAAAAATCGGTAATTAGTGCCATATTCAGGTTTTCGCCATCGTGATTGATACTTTTAAAACCGGAAAAGGGGTAGTTGAGTCGCTTCGCAGCTGAAAGAACTTCATCGCGCGTTTTCCTGCTGATGTTTTCGGAATCACTTAATACCCTGGACACGGTGGAAATGGAGTACCCAGTCTCTTTGGCAATGTCTTTGAGAGTAACTTTCATCGGATAAAAAGGTTGTTTTACGTTTGAGTAAATAAAAAGAGATAACCAGTGAAAATGACGTATCCGGATTCAGCAAATCAGTGTGCAATGTAATATCATCGGAAAAATACATGGCATAGCTATTTAGCTATTGAAGCGCATTCATTTATGAGTAAAAATGTGTCTTTTCCCGTTATTATGCAAGCTATTTGCAAAATAGTTGCTCTTCAAGAAATGGCCGTTTGCGGTTCGTTATGATGCTTTCCCTCAATAACACCCCATACTTTATAAGAAAGGTTTCTGTATACCCTTGAATTCCTTTGCAATTTTTTTTGGGGTTACGGTAACTCCAGTAACTCAAGTTTCCGGAACCCGTCCGGACTGATATGGTTCTGCAATTAGCATTTCTGCCAGGTTAAGCCATGTTTTTGCAAGATAACAGCCGGATAAATTTTGCTCGAATTCAGAATCATAGTAATCATTATGAACACACCAAGTCGGGTTGCCTATGGCAGTTTGTGACAACAACACCCGATTCCAGTCTTTTTGCATGAAAATTTTTTCCACAAACAAAATATCATAATTGCAGTACGATTTTTGAAAGCATGGTTTGGATTGGGCTTGTTTGGAGGGTCGGGAATGGTTTAGTTTTGAGCCTCTAATGGTATAATAGTAATTTCCAAGACCCTTGAACGACGAGTGTTTGCAGGAAGGATTGACAAGAAAGGTTAAGATATTGGAAAAAATAATGCATGTATTGTGGAAAAAATTTGCATGTGTGTTTATGGTGATATAAATTAGAAAAGCGTTTCCACACTTATACACCAATACAAGAAACTATGAAAAAAACTACACAGAACATTGCCATCCGATTGTTGGCAATAATTTTTTTGGGCTTCGGAATTTTCGGCTTATCCAATCAGGCCCTGGCTCAAAACGAGGTTCCACCAATTGATTTTGAAGTAGATGGCAATGGTGCCGACTGGGATTGGATCACATTCGCAAATGATGATGAACCTCCGCTTGAGTTTATCATCAACCCGGATCAATCCGGTATTAATACTTCGGACAGGGTCGCAAAATTTACGGTTCGTGCCGATGGTGCAACTTTTGCAGGAACAAGAGGAACCGGTGGAGAACCATTCATTTTTGACGCAGATAACAGGACTATTAGAATAATGGTCTGGAAAACCAAAATCAGCGATGTAGGTATTAAACTGGAAACCGCTTCGAACTGGGCGCAGCCAGAAATTTTAGTAGCAAACACCAAAATCAACGAGTGGGAAGAGATCGTTATTGATTTTACCGGGCGCGAAAACCCCCCGAATGGAGAACCATTCAATGGAGTCACTATTTTTCCGGATTTTGGAGAACGTACAGAAGATAATGTGGTCTATTTCGACAATATCGTGTTTGAAGGCTTTAAGACAAGCGGCGAAGACGACAATGGCGATAACGGCGACAATGGTGATAACGGCGATAATGGCGATGGCGAGGACGTTGCAGCAGTCGATTTTGAAGAAGACGGAACGGGTGCCGACTGGAATTGGGTGACATTTGAGAATGAAGATAATCCCCCGCTTGAAATCATCGACAACCCGGATGCATCCGGTATCAATGCTTCCGCCAGGGTCGCAAAATTTACAGCACGTGCCGATGGTGCCCCATGGGCGGGAACCACAGGTTTCGGAAAATCAAAATTCCTTTTTGATGAAGAAAACAGGACTATTTCCATAATGGTTTGGAAATCCGTTATCAGCGATGTTGGTATCAAACTGGAAACGGCTTCCGGTTGGGCACAGGAAGAAATCAAAGTAGCGAATACCAAACAAAACGAGTGGGAAGAAATCGTTATAGATTTCACCGGCCGCGAAAATCCTCCAGAAGGAGAAGAGTTTATCGCTATTTCCGTATTCCCTGATTTTCAGGACAATCGCGGACAGGAAAATGTTATTTATTTCGATAATATCTCGTTCGATGGTTTTGTTGTAACAGGCGTAGTCGAAAATGGTGATGATGATGCGCCAACGGCAGCAGCTCCAACCCCATCTCAACATGCGGACCATGTAATCTCGGTATTCAGCGATGCCTACACAGATGTTGATGGTACCAATTTCAACCCGGGTTGGGGACAATCAACACAGGTTTCTTTTGTTGAAATAGAAGGCAACAATACAATTAAGTATGCCAATTTCAACTACCAGGGTACTGAGCTCTCACCAGCAATTGATGCTTCTGAAATGACTCACATTCATATTGACATGTGGACAGCCGACGCAACGACGGTTAACTTCACGGTCATAAGCCCGGGGCCTCAGGAAAAACTGTTTGCATTGGATATCACACAGGGTGAGTGGGTCAGTTACGATATTCCCCTTTCGTTTTTTGACAATGTGAATCTGTCGGACATTTTTCAGATGAAGTTTGATGGTGGCGATAGTTCACCAACTTTATTTTTGGATAATATCTTCTTTTACGACGCAAATGCAACAAGTGTTGAAGAAGGTGATGATGGTCCAACCGGATTTGTACTTACGCAAAACTATCCGAACCCGTTTAACCCAACGACTCAGATAGAGTTTTCACTGCCCGAAACCGGCCATGTGATATTGGATGTATATGACATGATTGGGCAACGGGTAGCAACGCTTGTAAATGAAAATGTTACTGCCGGAAACCATACCGTATCATTTGATGCAAGTACATTGGCAAGTGGAATTTATGTGTATCGTCTGCAAGCAGGCAGTATGGTACTGACAAAGAAAATGACACTGATTAAATAGTTTTCATGACGAATGAGCCCCCCCCCGAAATAATCATTAGATCGAGGGGGGCTTTTTTATATGAAAAAAACTCAAATCCAAGAAGCCAAAAAGTAATGAATAGACTGAGAACGCTTTTTTGCATGTTATTTGTGATAACATGTATTTCTGCAACGGCGATGGCGCAGGCCGGTCGCGTAGAATTGGAAGAGCGCGCCGACGGCTGGCGCATGCTCGTGAACGGGGAACCGTTAATGATTAATGGGATGAACTGGGATTATTTTCCGATTGGCACCAACT
>RECX01000278.1 GCA_007693825.1 Balneolaceae bacterium | reverse complement strand
TTTTGCCGGTTCCGGTCTGTGCCGCGCCAAGAAGATCTTTCCCTTCAAGGACGACAGGTATGGATTGTGACTGAATGGGGGTTGGTTTGCTGTAACCTTCTTCTGATAATGATCTGAGGATGGGTTCTGATAGTGCTAGTGATGTAAAAGACATATATGGTATTAAAACGAAAATGGCCCGCTGTATAATCATACAGCCGGGCCATAAAAAAACTGTAAGCCCCAATATACGGATAAAATCAATAAAAAGATAAAAGTGACATGGGATGCCGTCGTACAATCACAATTCCGTGTACTTTCTGGCATTCCCCCGGGCTTTGGAGACGGGATATTTGTCGCGGTTTTCGGCGAGCTTTTCCCGGATGATGGCGGCGACATCCAGCTCCTGTTCATGAGCGAGCAGCAGGCAGTACATGAGCAGGTCGGCCAGTTCACGCCGAAGTTTGTCCCGGTCCACATCCTCCGGTGATTTCCAGAGGAAGAGTTCCAGCAACTCATTGGCCTCAATGCTGGCGGCAATGGCCAGGTCCTTGGCGTTGTGGAACTGCTTCCAGTCACGTTCGTCGCGAAAAGCGATCAGCTCACGCGTCAGCGCGTCGATCCCGGAGTGAGCCGGCATGTCAGGGTCGTTTGGTTCGATATCTTTTTTACCGGATGGTTTCAGTGACTCGGTATTGCTCATGGGTGTCTGGTGTAAACAGGAATTTCAAGTTATAATACAAAACCGTACAGAGCGGGGAAAGAAGATGCTGAAATCGGAATGATTTTCACTCCGCCTTGATTATTGGGATAAGAATGATCACTTGGGAAACCAATGAACTCACTGCAACAATGAAATCAGACAACGAAGCAGATACAACAGGCCAGGCGTCTGCAAACGCACCCGTAACCGAGCAGACCATGAGCCTGTGGAAGGTCAACCTCATCGCCCTGGCGCTGATCCCGCCGGTTACCATCTTGCTGGCAGCGCCGTTCATCCTGCTGTGGGGATACGGACCGTTGGATGTCACCCGGTTCCTGAGGTGGGAGTATCTGGTGCTGGTGGTGATCCCGGGAGTGGTTGTGCATGAGGTGCTGCACGGAGCCGGATGGGCACTGTTCACCCCAAACGGCCTGCGATCCGTCAAGTTCGGGTTCAAATGGCAGTTCCTCACGCCCTACTGCCACTGTAAAGAGCCCCTGAAGGTGCCGCACTATGCTTTCGGGGCCGGACTCCCGCTCGTGGTCCTGGGCCTGCTGCCCGTTGTCGCAGCCATCATCACCGGCAGCGGTACGCTCATGTTCTTCGGCCTGTTCTTCACCTGGGCGGCCGGAGGCGACATGATCGCCCTGTTCCAACTCGCCCGGCTCGACAAAAACCTGCTGGTTTCCGATCATCCGGAGGAGATGGGGTTCTTTATCCAGGCGGATGGGGGGTGAGCTGCCGATGACTCACAGTTCCACAAACGTGATTCCCGCGTTTTTTCGGTCGGTGTGCATCGAACTTTTGAGTTCCGGGAATTTCGAGATGAGATCGGCGCCCTGCCGGGTGGATACGGCAAACTGATCGCCCGCAACGAATCCCCGGATGACACGTCGCCGCCTGAGGTCCGCCAGATGCTGCGGCAAAGCGGCTTTGATGCGTCCGCCGGCACCGGTGGAGCCCCAGCCGTGGATGACCTTCACCAGTGCCACTCCCTGCTGGCGCGCCGCGCCCAGTTTCATGTCGAGCTGCACCAGGGCCTGGGCCACATCCGGCATCCCCGATTCAATATTGACGGTGATCATTTTTTGTCCACCCGCCCTCTGCGCCTTTTTGACCCTTGGTGGCGTTGCAGACGGGTTTTTCTGCACCGAACCCGCGCCGGCCGGTGACCCGCAGTAGGGACATAAGGCCGTCGATCCCTCAAACTCATTTCCGCAGACGCCGCAAATGTTCATTTCTGTTGGATGGGGTGTCAGATATGTTTCCCGGCCAATGGCAGAACAAGCATTCTCAACCGAGAGCCGCGCAACAACGGATTATAGCAAAACAAAACTATAAAAACGTACGCCTTGCCGGCGAAATTACCGGGAATCCGGATGACCGCCCGCTTCAGGATAACGGCCAGGAAATAATGTGCCTCTTGCACGGCAAATCGCGTATCTTTCGTTTCTAATAAAACAGACCGTTTTTCAGGGCAGAATTGCAGCCTGGCAGGCCGGATGGAAGTAAACAGGCCGGATGTAAGCAAGCAGGCCGGATGGAAGTAAACAGGCCGGATGTAAGCAAGCAGGCCGGATGTAAGCAAGCAGGTCAGATGGAAGTGAACAGCCCAGATGGAAGTGAACAGCCCAGATGGAGGTAAACGGTTGAAAAAGAGTAAAAGCCGAAAGTAATTGCCATGCGGAAGGAGATTCAACTGATCGTACCGCCGGATGTGGCCGGGGACCCGGACAAATTGCGGCGGCAGGTAGCCGCGGCGGCCAAAGTCGATCCCGATGAGATCCGCCATGTGGAGATCCTGCGCCGTTCGGTCGATGCGCGCAGCCGCCGGGTGAAGGTGAACCTGAAGGTGAGGGTGTATATCAACGAGCCGTATCAGCCGGAAAAACCGCAGCTGCCCGACTATCCGAACGTTTCCGGTGGCAGGGAGGTGATCATCATCGGCGCAGGTCCGGCCGGACTCTTTGCCGCCCTCCGGCTGATGGAACTGGGCTGGAAGCCGGTCATCCTGGAACGGGGCAAGGATGTCAAGGCGCGCATCCGCGATATCAAGGCGCTGAACGTGGACCACATCGTCGACGAGGATTCCAACTACTGTTTTGGCGAAGGCGGCGCGGGTACCTACTCAGACGGCAAGCTGTACACGCGGGCCAAAAAACGCGGCGATGTGCGGCGCATACTGGAGCTGCTGGTCGGCTTCGGCGCCACGCCGGATATCCTGGTGGATGCGCATCCGCACATCGGCACAAACAAGCTTCCGGGCATCATCGCCGCAATGCGCGAATGCATCCGCGCTCACGGCGGCGAGATCCATTTCGAGTCCCGGGTCGCCGATTTTCTTCTGGAAGGAGACCGCATCAGGGGGGTGCGCCTCCGGGATGGCGATGTCTTCCGGAGCGACCGTGTCATACTGGCAGCCGGCCATTCCGCCCGCGACCTGTTCCGGCTGCTGCACCGGCTCGGCATTGCCATTGAGCTCAAGCCGCTGGCCATCGGCGTGCGCGTGGAGCACGAACAGCAGCTGATCGATCGCATCCAGTATTCGTGCGAGGACCGGGGCCCGTATCTGCCGCCGGCGGCGTACAGCATTGTGCGGCAGGTGGGTGGACGCGGAGTGTACAGCTTCTGCATGTGTCCGGGCGGGGTGATCGCGCCGTGCGCCACCAGTCCGGGCGAGATCGTCACCAACGGCTGGTCCTCGTCGCGCCGCGCCCGTTCCACGGCCAATTCCGGGATTGTGGTCGAACTGCGTCCGG
>RECX01000146.1 GCA_007693825.1 Balneolaceae bacterium | reverse complement strand
AATATCTGCTTCCCAACGGCCTCTTCCTCCCCGAAAAGCAGTTCCTTGAGCTTGTCACCGATGAATATGACCCTTCGCTGCTCTTCAATGTCACGTTCATTCAGCCAGCGGCCGCCTTTCTGCTCAAAGATGTTGCGCATGTCCGAGTAGTTCACCGGAACCCCGGTCAGCTGAGGGGAGTTGCGAAGATTCTTGTACCTGAGCTCGGCCTGCCATGTGGTGTACTCCGGAGCGATCCGGCTGATCTGCGGGATGTTCTGCTGCAGCGCCCAGGCGTCGCTTTCCCGGAACCGGACCGGCCGGCCGATGCCGTATCCCTCATAGGGCATGGTGGTGCGCGACCCGAACACCAGCACGATCTCCTCCCCCATCCCGCGGAAATTGAGCTTGAGCTGATCGCCAAGCCCCATCCCGAAAGCAAGCAGTATAATCAGAGTGGCCGTTCCCCACATAATCCCGAAAAGGGTCAGGAATGTGCGCAGCCGCTGCTTGTTGATGGTCTGGAAAAAATCTTTGAGGAAATTCATCGCAGTTATCGTGCTGGTTCAGATTGCATTGTCATGTTTCTGTCCGGGTGGATACGCCCTGAAGCATTCGTGCAAACCGTGCCGCCGGATATGCTTCACGCCGGTCGTGAGTCAGGCCCCCGGTATCCATCACGCCGGTCGTGAGTCAGACTCCTGGTATCCATGCAACTGGTGGATACGGGCGGCGGCATCAGTTGGCGGCCAGTGAGCGGAGCGGCTTTTCGAGGACGACGTCGCCTTCTTCCAGCCCCTCGACAACCTCTACGTTGATCGCGTCACTGAGTCCGAGCCTGACCTCGGTCTCCTCGCGACCGTTTTCATTTCTGGAAGGAACTTCCACGGTGCTCTTGTCCTCAAGGTAGGTAACCAGGCGTTCGGGGATGATCAGTACATCCTCGCGGCGGTCGATCACCACGTTGGCATTGGCGGAATATCCGGCCCTCAGCACGCGGCCGTCGTTGTCCGTAATCCTGATTTCCACCGGAAAGACCGTGCTGTTGTCACGTGTGGTAGCTTTCAGTGAGATGCGGGTAAGCTCCCCTTTGACCCGGGATCCGGGAAGTGCGCCGACACGTATCTCGGCTGTCATCCCTTCCTGCAGTTTGCCGACGTCGATCTCATCCACCGTCCCCTTGAAAAGCAGGTCATCCATGCGTGCCAGCGTCATGAGCGGCGTACCGGCCTGGTAAGAGGTCAGCGGGACGATAGGATCACCGATATCCACCATTTTTTCGAGGATATAGCCGCTGGTCGGCGCCTTGATCACACTTTCAATAAGCGTTTCACCAATCAGGATGCGGCCCGACTCCAGCAGCTCAAGGCGCTCCCGGTTCAACTGGACATTGATTTCGGAATCCCTGAGGTTGCGCTGAAGATTCTGGTAGTCGTGTTCCGATACCATGTCGCGTGCACGCAATTGCTCCATCCGGAACATTTCGCGCTGAACGTTATCCAGGGCAATCTCAGAACGCTCCACATTGCGCTTGGCCTCGGCGAGTTCAAGAGGTGTGGGATCCGGACGGATTTCAAGCAAGGGCTGGCCTTCCTCTACATAATCACCGGCCTCGGCGAACACCTTGTTGACTACCCCCGATATTTTGGACTTGACCTCAATTTCATTGCGCGGCTCAATATGTCCGACAGCCAGTGCGTATTCCACGAGATTGCCCCGTTCCACAACGACCCGGTCATTCTTGACCGTGTTATCTTCACCATTTCCCGAGATAAAGACCCAGGCTGTGGCAGCACCTGCCACGGCTATGATTCCGGCTGTAAATAATATGCGTTTCATAATGTATAACCCTTTTTGTGCTCTGTGATACTGACTGTTTGAAATTTTTCGTTTATTGGTCGTTCTGGATCACTATACGCGCCCATATGGCAAAAGGTTACCCCGGATCTTTTTTTTGTTCAGAGGGGGCAGAACCCCCTATTGCCATTGCGATGGGCATCAAAACAGAAGGTTTGCAATTCAAGTGAAAACATGCTCTTCCCGGTTTTATCTATACTTTTTTTTCCGGCAATCCGTATACTGGGCAACTGAAAAATGAGCAAACGAACTTTTCTTTGAATCTTGTGAGGCCTGTTTGCGTAAACCATGAGATTTAACCTGTCAATATCTAACCGAAACGAACGTATGATACCAAAAACGATCCCGTCTCCGGTTCGGAAGCAGAAAGCGCCGGCTCCGCATACGCCGGTCCCGCATGCGCCGGCCCCCGCCGCTTCGCCCGGCAATCCGCTCCTCCGGTTGCTTCTGCTGTTTGTCCTGACCGTGGGCATGACCACGGCATTGCAGGCGCAGACACTTGAAAACATCGAACAGAGAGTCACCGAATTCACTCTTGAAAACGGACTTCATGTCATTGTGATACAGCGGGACGTAGCTCCCGTTGCAAGCTTCGTCACCCATGTGAATGTAGGTTCTGTCAATGAGCAGATCGGCCAGACCGGCCTGACCCACGTTTTCGAGCACATGGCATTCAAGGGCTCAACCACCATCGGCACAACCAACTGGGAAGAGGAAAAAAAGGTCATCGCTCAAATGGATGACGCCTACCGTACCTGGCTGCTGGAGTCACGGAAAGCCGAACCCGACCAGGACAAACTGGATCGGCTGTGGACGGAATTTCAGGCCCTGCAGGAAGATGCCGGTCAATACGTGGTAAACAACGAATTCAGCCAGATTGTGGAACTTGAAGGAGCTGTCGGGCTCAACGCTTTCGTGTCGGCCGATGAAACGGCATTTTTCTACAGCCTGCCCCAGCACAAGGCAGAACTGTGGTTCGCACTTGAGGCGGACCGGTTCATAAACCCGGTGATGCGTGAATTCTACGTGGAAAAAGATGTGATTATGGAAGAGCGAAGGGACCGTATCGACAATTCCCCTTTCGGTCGCCTGATTGAAGAGTTTGTTTCCACCGCTTTTTCCGCCTTTCCTTACAAACATCTGCCCATTGGCTGGCCCTCGGACATCGAGGCCGTCACCATTGAAGATGCGCTGGCCTTTTATGAAAGACACTACGTGCCTTCCAACATGACCATTTCCATTGCAGGCGATGTGGATCCGGAAGAGATGAGGCGGCTTGCGGTGAAATATTTCGGTCCGATGAGCGCCGGGGCGCCGCCACCCAAAGTCCTGACCATTGAACCGGAGCAGCGGGGAGAACGCCGCTTTGTGATCGAGGAAGACAGCCAGCCCATTCTCATGATCGGCTACCACAGCGTGGACCTCAACCATCCGGATGCCGTCGTGCTGGATATCCTCAGCGGGGTGCTGTTCCAGGGCCGCACCTCCAGGTTGTATCGCCGACTGGTCACGGAAGAGCAGAAAGCATTGCAGGTCGCTGGCTTCAACGGATTCCCGGGAGACCGCTATCCCGGCCTATTTCTCATTTATGCCATACCCAACCAGGGTGTTGACCTCGCGGATATCGAAGAAGTCATCTATGAAGAGCTGGATCGGATACGTGAAGGCGACATTGAGGAGAGCGAACTTCAGCGGGTGCGGACCAATGCGCGCGCATCGGTGATCCGCGGTCTCGCGTCCAACCAGGGCATGGCACTGAATTTTGCACAGGCACATGGAAAGAGAGGTGACTGGCGTGCCATTTTTACGGACCTCGATGACATGGACAAAATAACTGCGGACGATCTGCAGCGTGTTGTTGAAACCTATTTCATCAAACAGCACCGAACCGTCGGCGCCATACGCACCCGCGATGAGTCCACTGCATCCAACTAACATCCTAACCTGAGAATCACGATGAGACAATTATCCGTTTTTCTGCTTTTACTTGTTTTGCTGGGTGGATGCGGCTCTTCCGTACCGGCACTTCAAAACCCCGTCGAGGGACTGGAATTCCCGGAACCCAGGACGTTCACGTCTCCCGAAGTGGAGCGCTTTTCCTACAATGGCATTTCGTTCTTCCTGCTGCAGGACCAGGAACTGCCTCTGGTCACTGTAAACGTAATCGTCAACGGCGGATCCTGGATGGAGCCCGGCGACAAAACCGGCCTGGCCTGGATCACAGGCAACGTACTGCGCGGCGGCGGCTCGGAGCAGTATCCCGATGAGGATCTGAATGAACTGCTGGAGGCACGTGCCGCCAGCATGGAGACGTCATTCGGACTGTCCAACGGCTCTGCCAGAATGAATCTGCTCAAGGAAGATTTTGATGACTTGCTGCCGGTATTCACCGATCTTCTCAAGAACCCCCTGTTCCCTCAGGAGCGGATCGATCTGGCCAAAACACAGCAACGGACAGCCATATCCCGCAGAAATGAGGATGCCGCATCCGTAGCCGCGCGGGAATTCCGCAAGCTGATATACGGCCCGGAATCGGAGTATGCCAGGATCATTGAATATGCCACCCTTGAAAATATCACACGTGAGGACATCGTCGCCTTCCACGAAAAAACATACCAGGCCAGCAACCTGCTGGTCGGTGTGATCGGCGATTTTGATCCGGCAACGCTCCGGATGCAGCTTGAGGAGGCTTTCGGAATCTTTGAAGAGGGGGAGCCCGTGGATATGGATCTGCCGGAAGTGGACTATGAATTCGAAACCGGCCTCTATTTTGCACACAAGGGCGACATGAACCAGAGCCAGATACGGATGGGACACATCGGCGGGTACCGGGACAATCCGGATTATGCAGCGCTGCAGGTCATGAACCAGATACTGAGCGGCGGTTTCTCCGGCAGGCTGTTCCGGGAAGTTCGAACCGACCAGGGGCTGGCGTACAGCGTTTTCGGTACTTACTCCAGCAATGTCCGCTATCCCGGAATGTTCTTCGCCGGGTTGAGCACGGCGGCTGAGAATACGCAGGAAGCCTACGAAGCGACACTGGCGCAGATCCGCCGGCTTCAGGATGAGCGGGTGTCCCGGCAGGAGCTGGACGAGACCCGCGAACGGATGTTCAACCGGATCATCTTCCGCTATGACAGTTACGCCCGCATTCTCTCTGAACAAATGAGCAACTACAATCTTGGCCTGCCGGAAGACGCGTTTGAGCAGTATGTGGAGCAGGTCAGACAGGTTACCGTGGACGACATCCACCGGGTAGCCAACGAATATCTGCGGCCGGACAAGATGAAGGTCCTCATTGTAGGCAACCGGGATCTCATCGAAGACCAGCTCGCAGTGATGGGACCGTATGAGGAAATCGACATCTCCATACCCCGTCCGGCAGCAGAGCGTGCCGCTGTTGAAGGTGATGCGCAGGCAGGACGGAAATGGATGCTGAAAGTGGCCGAAGCCATGATTGAAGATGGAACGGAGGTTGGTACACTTGTTACGAAAGGCACACAATATGTGCAGACCCCTCAGGGCGAGATGTCACTTCAGGTAACCACGCGGACCCGGTTCCCCGATGCCATGACCATGGAGATAGACACCCCCATGGGAAGTCAGGTCATCGAACTGTCCGACGGCAGCGGAGTGGTACGCATGGGTGGACAGGAGCAGCCTCTTCCCCCCGATTTTGTTGCGTCGATGGTGGATGAAATCAAACGGAACCCGTTGTATCTGGCAATGACGGCTGACGCGCTCGAGGCTGTCCTGATAGAATCCAGCGACGATATCAAGACCATACACATCGGCGGTGATTATGATCTGACCATGGAGGTTTCCACCAGCGATCTGCTTCCCGTTGAAATATCCTATTCCCAGTTTGAACCTCAGCAGGGCCGTGATGTGGAAGTCACCCTGGTGCTTGGCGACTGGACCTGGAGCGATGGCGTTCGTATTGCCTATGATCAAAAACGGTATTCTGACGGCCAGCTGGACAGCCGTTCTCAGATCAGCGAACACTTCACAGACTGATAGAAGTTCTTTTTTTGACGTTCTTTTTGTATTATGCCTGTCCTTGAGAAGAAAAAGCCAAAGCGTGCGTATATGTGCGTTGCTTTTTCTTCTCGCAATATTCTGTGCGATCAAGAGTTACCAATATCTCTGTTGCATTAGTCCAAATTTCTCGTAATTTAAGTAATAACAATCACGCAGCTAGTGTCATAAATTAACTGGCCACAGTTGCACTACTTAGCAATCACTGTATCACATTGATTGATCTGACTTGGCTGGAATGCAAGTCACTTTAACAGATCTGACGAAAAATAACTGTTCGGATCGCACCTGAAACGGTGCATGAATCTGGTTTTGTCCTGCACGATAGCGGAAAGCTCCGCGTTATAACATTCCACGAAAGAAAAGAATGGACAAGCCGTGAACTTCTAAACAAGGAGGTTACATTGCCATACTTCGATTTCAAACCTGACGAGTCATTTTATATCGATGGGAAACCGCCCAGGTACCGATCGTACAATCTCAGAACGTTTGAAGATATCCCTCAGGTAAAAGAACTGTCTGAAGATATCCGGTTCGCCATCCGTGTGGTCGGAAATGTGTTGCCGTTCAAGGTCAACAACTATGTGATCGAGGAGCTGATTGATTGGGACAATATACCCGAAGATCCCATGTTCCAGCTCACCTTTCCGCAGAAAACGATGCTCAAGCCGCATCACTTCGACAAAATGGCTGCCGTTCTGGAAAAAGGAGGATCCAAACAGGAAATAACGGAAACGGCCAACGAAATCAGGATGCAGCTTAATCCTCATCCGGCCGGACAAAAAGATGAAAACACGCCGCAGCTCGGTTGCGAGACGCTCAGCGGGATGCAGCACAAATACCAGGAAACCGCCCTTTTCTTTCCGAGCCAGGGCCAGACCTGTCACGCATATTGTACTTTCTGCTTCCGGTGGCCCCAGTTTGTGGGTATTGATGAGCTGAAATTCGCCATGAAGGAGTCGGAACTTCTTGTGGCCTATCTGAAGGAACATCCCGAAGTCACTGACGTGCTCTTCACCGGCGGCGATCCCATGATCATGAAGTCACGGGTGCTGGCGTCCTACATTGAACCCCTTCTGGAAGCCGACCTGCCGAATCTGCAAAATATCCGCATCGGTACAAAAGGGCTGGCCTACTGGCCATACAAATTCGTGACCGACAAGGACGCCGATGAGATGCTCAATCTGTTCCAAAAAGTAAGTGAATCAGGAAAGCATCTCGCGCTGATGGGCCACTACTCCCATCCTGTGGAGCTTGAAACCGACATCCACAAGGAAGCCGCCAAACGGGTCCGCGCCACCGGGGCGCAAATACGCACCCAGTCACCGCTCCTGCGCCATATCAATGACTCCTCTGATGTCTGGGCCGACATGTGGCGGGAACAGGTAAACCAGGGCATGATCCCTTATTACATGTTCGTGGTCCGTGATACCGGCGCGCGGCATCACTTTGACATCCCGCTGCAAGAGGCCTGGAAGATTTTCCGCGGTGCCTACAAGCAGGTGAGCGGTATCGCACGCACCGTGCGAGGTCCCAGCATGTCGGCCGGCCCCGGCAAGGTGCACGTCCTGGGTGTCAGTGACATCTCCGGTGAAAAAGTGCTCACGCTTCAGTTCCTGCAGGGACGGAATCCGGACTGGAACGGACGCCCGTTCTTCGCCAAATACAACAAGGACGCCGTCTGGCTGGATGACCTGGAGCCTGCTTTCGGTGAAAAAGAGTTCTTCTTCGAAAAAGAGTACCGCAAAAAACTGAAAGAGGATGCCAACGGTGATTCAAACGGCCATTCAAACGGCCATGCCAACGGCTCTTCCGGCACCGGGAAAAGCCGTAAAACCGAAAGTTCCAAACCAGTAAACGTCAGGAAAATCCTTGAGGACGTCAACTGACGAACTGATTGTTGTTATACACTGCAATCGCCCGTCCTCTGAGCGTTTCATTCAGCCAGGGGGTGTTGACGGAACGGGACCGGATGGATTCCGGTGTGCAGATCCACTCCGTTTCGGTGTCAAATATGGTGATGTTGGCCGGTTCGCCCACTTCCAGCTTCGGTACCGGGATCCGGAGAATATTCCTGGGATGCACCGAAAGCTTGCGGATCACATCCTGCAGGGTCAGGATGCCGCCGGACAATAAGCGCTTGCAGATGATGCTCCATGCGGTTTCCAGGCCTATGATCCCGTTGGGTGCATAGATGAACTCCACCTCTTTCTCATCCACCGAATGCGGGGCGTGGTCGGTGCAGATGGCGTCGATGGTCCCATCCTTCAGACCCTCGATCATGGCCTCCACATCATCCGCCGTCCTGAGCGGTGGATGCATTTTCCAGTTGGTATGGAACTGCTGCCGCTCTATCTCCTCGTCGGTCAGGTCGAAATGGTGCGGACACACCTCGGTCGTCACTTTCAATCCCTTGCTCTTCGCTTCACGGACCAGCTCCACCCCTTTCCGGGTGCTGATGTGTGCCACGTGCACGTGTCCGCCGGTCAGTTCCGAGAGCAGGATGTCCCGCGCTATCATGATCTCTTCGGCTATGGAAGGCGTGCCTGCCAGCCCAAGCCGGGTGGATACGCGTCCCTCGTGCATATGCCCGGGCCGTGAAAGCGGCAAATCTTCCTCGTGGTTGATGACGGGTACATCGAGCATCGCTGCGTATTCCAGCGCTGTGCGCATCAACTGGCTGTTCTGGACCGGATCGCCGTCATCGCTGAACGCGACGGCCCCTCCCTCTTTCATATCGGCCATCTCCGAGATGGATTTGCCGGCCCGGTCCTTGGAAACGGTGCCGATCGGATACACATCCACCGGAAGCCCCTGCGCCTGTTTCAGCACGTAGCTGACCACGTCACGGGTATGGATGGGTGGATTGGTATTCGGCATGCAGGCAACGGCGGTAAACCCGCCATGGGCGGCAGCGGCGCATCCTGTACGCACCGTCTCCTTGTGCTCAAAGCCGGGCTCCCTCAGGTGCACGTGCATATCCATCCATCCGGGTGATACATAAGCCCCTTTTGCGTCGAAAACCGGCACATCTCCCGCTGCCCCCGGCTGCTTCGGCCTTTTTTGCCCCTTTCCGGCGTTGCCCTGACTGATATCCGCAATCTTTCCCCCGCGGACCAGGATATCAACGGTTTCGGAACCGTCCCGCTGCTCATCAACAGGACGCACATTGGTAATCAGGAGATCCTTCATTTCGCTCATAAGTGACAGTAATTTATGTTCCGGGTTCGAGGCTTCGGGTTTCGGGTTTCGGGTTTCGGGTTCGAGGCTTCAGGTTTCGGGTTCCGTTGCCCGGAAGGCACCGTATCGGGCAATCGTTTTCCGATTGGGAATATAGGCAATCCGCGTGTTTCAAATTGTGAAAAAACTGTTTCAAAGTTTGACCGGACCGTGGTCCCGGCAGATCGGAACCGGATGCCCGAATGATCAGCTTTCCTTCGACCGGAATAGCCGGAAATTCCTATATTCCCGCATCAACAGATATCTCTAAATGAAGGATAACGACGTTTATGCAACAATATGAGGATGAAACCGGCGAGGTATTTACGGTCAGCACCTTGACCGGGGAGATCAAGCTTTTGCTGGAAAGCGAATTTGAATGGGTCAGCGTCCGGGGGGAGGTGAGCCAGCCGCAGACCAGCCGCAACGGCCACCTCTACTTTACCCTGAAGGATTCCGGTGCACAGCTCTCCTGTGTGATGTGGAGCTCTCTGCGTCAGCAGCTCGACAGTGTCCCCGCACACGGCGACGAGGTCGTGGTGAGCGGTTCGGTGCAGGTGTATCCGCCGCATGGACGTTATCAGCTCATTGCGCGGTCGATTCGTGCGGCCGGGCTGGGCGCCTTGCAGCAGGCCTTTGAGGAACTAAAACGAAAATTGAAAGCCGAGGGTCTGTTTGACGAAGATCGCAAGCGGCCGCTGCCCGCTTACCCCCGGGTGATCGGCATGGTCACCTCCGCCACCGGCGCCGCATTCCAGGATATGCGCACAACGCTTGAAAAAAGGTATCCGCTTTGTGAAGTGCAGTTGTACCATGCTGCCGTGCAGGGTGCCCAGGCCGCTCCGGAGATTGTGCGGGGAATCCGGCATTTTTCCGATTCCGGCGAGGCCGATCTGCTGATTGTCGGTCGCGGCGGAGGCTCGCTGGAGGATCTGTGGGCTTTCAACGAGGAGATTGTGGCGCGCGCGATTGCGGAGTGCCGCATACCGGTAATCAGCGCGGTCGGACATGAAACCGATTTCAGCATATCCGATTTTGTGGCGGATGTGCGGGCGGCCACACCTACGCAGGCCATTGTGGTGGCCGTGCCCGACCGCAACGACCTGCTGATGCGGATCGGTGACCTTCAATACACGATCGAGCGCCGCGTGACGGACCAGCTTCAGCGACACAAGGATACCGTATCCCGTTTCCTGGACAATTACGCGCTGCACAAGGTCAAACAGCGCATAGCCCGGCAGGCGGATATGCTGGCCTGGCAGGAAAAACAGATGGCCGGAATCCTGCAGCAGCGGATCATGCGCATCCGTGACCGGAACCGCCACCTGACAGACGCCATTTCCGCCCTCACGAACCGGTACCTGATGCAGCAGAAATCACAACTCGGCGAGCTGCATCACCGGCTGCAGGCATCCGATCCCAGCGCCCCGCTGAAAAAAGGCTACACGCGCATCCACCAGAATGAAAAATGGGTGCGCAGCAGCGATCGGTTTGATGCAGCCATGCCGTTTGAAATCGAATGGGCCGATCGAAAAACCCGCATCGGCTGATACATTTTTTTGTCCGGGAGCCATTGGCATCGAACGCATGGAACCGGGTGCATGGAACCGAACGCATGGAACCGGGTGCATGGAACCGGACGCATGGAACCGGACGCATGGAGCCGGACGCATGGAGCCGGACGAAAGCCGGTCACGCGTATCAGAGAACGATCAGCTTGACGGTCTCGATGCGCGACTGCCGCGCCTTGCTGATAATGAACTTGTGATCGCCGATCAGGATCTCCTCGTTGACCTTGGGAATACGGCCTATCTCGTGGATGATATACCCGGCCACGGTTTCGTAATACTGGTTCCGTTCGGGCATTTTGATAGACGGGAACCGCTCCGTGAGCTCCTGAAGAGGCACATCCCCGCTCAGGATGAACGTGTTGTGGGACAATTTCTTCATGACCATGTCCTCCATGTCGTACTCATCCTGGATGTCCCCGACAACCTCTTCCAGCAAATCCTCGGTGGTAACGAGTCCGGCCGTGCCGCCGTATTCATCGATCACAATGGCCAGCGAAATATTGAGTTTCTGGAATTCGGAGAGCAGGTCCTTGGATTTCTGGCTGGACGGGATGTGCTTGACGGGACGAATGATCTCGTTGAGTTTTCCGGGTTTCTTGAACAGATCGTAGGCAAACACGACACCGATGACATTATCAATGGATTTGTCATACACCGGTATTTTCGAGAATCCGGAGGATACGAATTTGTGCAGCGCCTCCTGCAGACCGGCTCTCTTCTCCACGGCCACTATCTCTGTGCGTGGGATCATGGAGTCACGCACCCGCTTGTTGGAAAGCTGGAGTACATTGGTGAGCAGTTCCGAATCGTCGCGGTCGATATCCGACTCCTCACTGTCGCCGACCTCGCGAAGCAGCATTTCAATATCCTGCCTGCGGTAGACCTGGACCGAAGATTCCATTTCGGGGATAATCAAGCGGATGAGGCGTCCCGCAATACCGTTAGCAACATAGATAAAGGGGAGAAACAGGATATTGAGTCCGCGATAGATGGCAGCCAGGTTGAAAAGCAGGCCTTCCGAATTGATGCGGAACACCACTTTCGGGATCACTTCACCAAAAAACATGATGATAAGCGATGCGATCACGGTCTGGATAAGCAGTACCACGAAATCCGACGGGTAGACATCAAAAAGAGAGAAGTAAAGGTTGGATACGGGCTGCAGCAAAAACAGCGCCATGAGGGTGGCATACAGGACATTGACCACATTGTTGCCGATGAGCGTGGTCGACAGGAATGCTTCAGGATCTTTCAGGAAGTGGGCAAGGGCCCGTGAGCGCACGGTTTTTTTTCTGGCCCGGATTTCCAGCCTGAGCCGGTTTGCAGAAACATAGCCGATTTCCGATCCTGCGAAAAAGCCACTCAACAGAATCACTAACACAATCAGAAGCCACTCATTCATACCGCAGCTCCCGGTTCAGGTGGCGGTTCCTGTGATGACGCAGATGTATCCAAAGTGTCTCTGTTACCTCTTTGTTTTCTGGCTGGATTCAGGGGGCCATGGCCCCCCCTTTTTGAAAATGTCTTCAATCCTTAATAATACGGCTTTATCTGTTATGAAACCCGGGTTTTCGTTTTTCCAGGAATGCGGCCATTCCTTCCCGGGCATCCTCCGTGCCACACAGCTGTCCGAACAGCCGCGCCTCATCCTGGAATCCCTGGGCGCGATTGGGATAGGCGGCGTGCACTGACTGAATGGCCTTGCGGATGCCGATCGGTGATTTTTTGATGATCAGTTGAAGCCATTCACGCGATGTTTTCACTGTTTTTCCCTCATCCACCACCTTGTTCACCAGGCCCATGTAAAATGCCTTGTCGGCGTCGACCGGGTTCCCGTCCAGGATCAGTTCAAGGGCCCTGCCCTTT
The DNA here is from genome assembly GCA_007693825.1 of Balneolaceae bacterium. GTDB lineage: Bacteria > Bacteroidota > Rhodothermia > Balneolales > Natronogracilivirgulaceae > SKNL01. The sequence continues at coordinate 3,758 of RECX01000146.1, read as the reverse complement.
CCCACAAGCCTGGGCAGGCGCTGGGTGCCGCCATATCCGGGCATGATACCAAGTCCCACTTCAGGAAGCCCGAATCGTGCCGTTTTGGAGGCTACCCGCAGATGGCATGCCAGGGCAAGTTCGCATCCACCGCCAAGTGCATGGCCCTCTATGGCGGCTATCACCGGCTTGCCCGTTGATTCGATCAGGGAAAAAACCGACTGGCCTTTGACCGAAGCCCTTTCGCCGCTCTTGACACGCAACCGCTGCAGTTCTGTGATATCGGCTCCGGCTGCGAATGCTTTTTCCCCGGCTCCTGTGATAACAACCCCCCTGACCGAGTCATCTTCCTGCAAGGTCTCAAAAAGCTCGCGCAAGTCATCCAGGACCTGATTGTTCAGGGCGTTGCGTTTTTCCGGTCGGTTGATGGTTACGGTTGCAATACGGTCTTCTATTTCCACCAGCAGGGTTTCCAGCTGATAGCTCATAATTATCCTGAGTTTGCGGCAGCGTCCGGCTCAGGAACGGTGCTGTCCTTTATTGTCAGCGGACGGCATAAGGTCCTGATTCATCATCCGCCTGACTTTCCAGTTGTTTCAATACAGTATACGTCGGTGGAAAGTCATCTTCAATATCCTGAATGATCGCTGAGGTTTCCTCGAGTTCACCGATCAGCCGGTCCAGATGCCCGTCCAGTTCGCCGGGATGCGACATCGTAATCGATTTCTCATAGACGTAGCGGATGGCATCTTCCATGGTTTCCTGCTGTGAGCGGCATATTTCGGCTTTCTCGGCGGCAACGTGTTGCCTGGTGAGCCGCTTTTCAAGGATCTGCAAGCGACGCTGCTTCACTTCCAGAAGCCGCTCGGAAGTCACGTCCGCCATCTCCTTTTTAAGCTTGCGGATCTCAATGGTGATGGATTCGGGTGAGGTATGGTCCAGGTACTCCCGGTAACGCTCCTGCAGCACCAGATGTGCCAGATACTCCCTTACCATATGTTCCAGCCGCTCGGCCAGCTGACGGGTCAGCGAGCGGGAGGATTCTGGAAGCCGCTCAAAATTGACCAGGATCTTCTCGTATATCGAACGGAAAGACAGAAACCTTTTCTGCTGCGTCAGGGCGAGTCCGTCAAACTGGTCTTTTTCGATGCGGCCGGATCTGCGAAGCTCCTCATTTCTCCGGGATACGATATGGCGCCGGAACCACGGTTTTTGCGGCACAGTACCGAGGTAAAGCAGTTCCAGCCCCAGTCCGATCGAAAAGAGGATCGTGGGCATCCAGGGGGTTCCTGAAAACAGGAGCGCCAGGAAGCTGACGGTCAGCAGAAAGCCCAGGTTGGCCGGATGCAAAAATGCTTCCCGGGTGAAATTGAGAGAGCGATGGTCAGACATGATTGGTCCGGTTCACATGAACGGTGTTTTGGGAACGGATATTCGGTTCGTTGCGCTCGACAACCACTTCGGCGGATTCCTTGCCTTCGGTGAGCGCAGGAGTACCCCGCATCTTCTTCTTGAACTGCTTGACGATCTCGGCGGCTTTGAGCTTCTCGGCATCGTATTCCAGTTCCAGCGACTCGCTGTCGACACTGTCCAGTGCCAGCTCCATGCGGGCTTCGTTTCTGGCAGTATCTTCTTTTATGCGCGCGATCATCTCGTCATGGGTGGCATCCATGCCGCCAACCTCGAACTGCTCGAGCGTATCGGCAACCCTGCCCTGCCATTCTGAGCGTTCGCTTTCACGCATGGCATCTCTTGCCTCACGGATCTTGCGGTCTTTTTCACGCATGAATGCCTTCTTGACCTGCAGGGCCTTGTCGTAGGCCAGCTGCGCCTGCTTCAGGTGCTGGCGCGACACTTCCAGGTTTTCCCGTGCGCGCTGAAGCTGAAGGGCGTAGTTTTCGGCGATGTCGTCCCGCTCGGCACGGATCGCCGACTGGATGCGGGCCGTCAGGTCCTGGACCTGCTCCTCGTACCGGCGCACCTCTTTTTGCAGCAACATCGCATTGGCTTTCACCGTGGCAATGTTCTCGTTCATCCGGGGAACCTGGTCGTTAAGCTCACGGATGTTCTGCTCCAGGATCCGCTTCGGGTCTTCTATTGAGCCGACAATCCCGCCAAAAAGGGACTTGATGGCACGTACAAATCTTCTCCACATAACTTCTCCGGTTTTAGTTCGATTGTAACCGGACAAGTCCGGAAGATCAGCTCCAGGGTTCTGCGCCGTCCCGTGTTACTGTGTCGGTGATCAGGGCCGGTATCTCCGGCCGGGAAGAACCGACGGTGACGGCATCCTGAAGCATCTGCCGGACACTGTCCGCTTGTTCTTCCTTATTCGTGAAGCAGCGTGCAATTGTTTCACCCTGTTGCACCGTATCACCAATCTTTTTCTTGAGGATGATGCCGGCAGCCGGATCAATACTGTCTTCTTTGGATTTACGTCCCGCTCCCAGCTCCACGCCGGCCATACCTATGGCATAGGCATCCATCGCCGTGACATGGCCATCACCGGTGGAGGCAACATCAAAAGCGTGCGCGGCAGGCGGATAGTCATCCGGTTTGTCCAGGTATTCGGTGGATCCGTCCTGTTCCTGCACGATATCACGCAGTTTCTGCATCGCGCTGCCATCGGCTACGGCGGCCTTGCTGCGTTCGATACCCTCATCCACCGATGCGGCCTCACCTCCGAGCCAGATCATGGTCCCGGCCAGCAGATGCGTGACCTCCAGCAGGTCGTCCGGTCCGCCCCCGTTCAGGCATTCGATGCTCTCGTAGACCTCCAGCCAGTTGCCCACCATGTTGCCCAGTGGCTGCTCCATGCTCGTCAGGTAACCGATGGTGCGCTTGCCGAACTCCTCGCCGATCGACACCAGGCGCTGTGCCAGTTTGAGCGCATCCTCCCGGGTCTTCATGAACGCGCCGTTGCCGAACTTCACGTCCAGCACCAGGGCATCGATGCCCTCGGCCAGTTTCTTGCTCATGATGCTGCCGGCAATCAGGGGGATGGATTCGACCGTGGCCGTCACATCACGCAAGGCGTACATGCGCTTGTCGGCCGGCGCGATCTCCTCGGTCTGGCCGATCAGGACCAGTTTGTGCTTTTTCAGCACTTCCACATAGCGCTTGAGGTCGAGGTTGACGTTGAACCCGGGGATGGATTCGAGCTTGTCGAGCGTTCCACCGGAGTGGCCCAGCCCGCGTCCCGAGATCATGGGCACCGGTACGCCGCAGGCAGCCACGATGGGCGCCAGGATGAGCGAGGTCTTGTCGCCCACGCCGCCGGTGGAGTGCTTGTCGACTTTGGTGCCGGGTATGTCGGACAGATCCAGGACCGTACCGGAATGAAGCATTTCCCGCGCAAGTGCCGCAGCTTCCTCATCGTTCAGCCCGTTGATGAAAGCTGCCATAAGGAAAGCGCTCATCTGGTAGTCGGGCATCTCATCCTTGCGGTACTGCTGGATCAGATAGCGGATTTCATCGGATGTCAGGGTTTCCCGGTCGCGTTTTTTCCGGATAAGAGAGACAATGTTGTGAGATTTCATCAAAGATATTCCTGGTTAAAATTGCCGGTCCCTGTCTGGAGCTGCCGGGCGCTTCATGTCATTTTCGGTTCATTTTCGGTTCATTTACGGGAAATGAACGGGACATCTTTTCAAATCGATTGCACTTCGTGACCTTCGGTTCGCTTACGCGTTTCACCGGGCACTTAATGACCTTCGGTTCATGTGAATTGTTGTGTAAAAAAGTGATATCTTTCCTTATTATCGGATAGAATATAACCA
>RECX01000068.1 GCA_007693825.1 Balneolaceae bacterium | reverse complement strand
CGGATAAGCCCGGATGTCCTCAAAAAAAAACAAGTACACGAGCTCATAAACCAAATGCGGATTGTAAAAGCGGAATACCTGCTGAGCGCCCCGGACCTGAGTGTCTGTCCGGATGATGGCAAGCCCGAGATCTGTTTCGCGGGGCGGTCCAACGTCGGCAAGTCGTCGGTCATCAACGCGCTCACGCGCCGGAAGAAGCTCGCCCACACCAGCAACACCCCGGGCAAGACCCGCAGTCTCAACTACTACCTGATCGACGATCTGTGGTATCTGGTGGATCTTCCCGGGTACGGATACGCGAAAATATCCAAAAAGGAGCAGTCCCGGTGGGGCCGTGAGATGAAACGGTACCTGCTGGAACGCGAGACGCTGCAGCTGGTAGTGCTGCTGATCGACATCCGCCATAAACCGTCCTCCCTGGACGAGGAGTTCATGTTCTTCCTTGGCGAGCATCAGATACCGTTTTGTATCGTGTTGAACAAAAGCGACAAGATTTCCAAAAACCAGGCTTCCCGGCAGGAATCCGCTGTCACCCGTCTCCTGCAGGAAATGAACATGGAAGTGCCGGTGTTTGTCGTTACGGCCAACAATCCCGACTCGCTGGATGATTTTTTTCATTTTGCGATGGATTTTGTGCAGGAAAGCGGATGATGTGCTACTTTATACGGGTCAGGGACACTGCGACCTCCGGCGTGCCGTATGCAGCGCTTTCCGGCCGCATCCCGCCATTTCGTTCTGCAAACCAATTTTTTTTCAGAGCTTTTTTCTTCTTCCAACCGTATTTCTAATTCTCATACGTATTTCTTCCAAACCGTATTTTTTCCGAAACATCTTTCTTCTTCCCAACCATATCTGACCGATAAACTCACATAATCATTTATTGAACCATGGCGCATAAAGCACTTTTACTGGATGGCGTGGATGCCATCTGTGGCGAGATTCTCAGCAATCGCGGTTTTGAAGTTACCGAGGCCGCCGGCCTTACCGAAGATGAGCTTATGGACACGATCGGTGAATACGATGCCATGGTGGTGCGCAGCGCCACCCGGGTCACACCGAAACTGCTCAGCAAGGCAAGAAACATGCGTGTGGTCGGACGCGCCGGTGTGGGCGTGGACAATATCGACCTGGATGCCGCCACGCGCAATGGCGTGCTGGTCATGAACACGCCCGACGGCAACACCATATCCACCGCCGAACACACCTGCGGACTCATTCTCGCACTCTCGCGCAACATCCCCGCCGCTGTCGCCTCGCTCAAGGAGGGCCGCTGGGACCGCAAAAAATATCTCGGCAGTGAGGTGCACGGTAAAACGCTCGGAGTGATCGGCCTTGGCAAGATCGGATCCAATGTGGCTTCCCGGATGAATGCCTTCGGCATGAACGTGATCGGTTTCGATCCGTTCACCACGCACGAACGCGCCGCGGAAATGGGTGTGGAGATGATGGAAATGGATGAAATCCTCCAGCGTGCGGACTACCTGACCGTCCACACCCCGCTCACCGCACAGACCCGTGGCCTCATCAGCAAAAAAAATGCCGGTAAAATCAGGCCGGGCATGTTTCTCGTAAATTGTGCCCGCGGAGGTATTTTCGAGGAATCAGACCTGGTTTCCCTGCTTGATGACGGAATCATCGGTGGTGTGGCACTGGATGTCTACAGCCAGGAACCACCCTCAAAGGAGATCCTGGAGATACTGCAGCACCCCCGCATCCTCTGTACACCGCACCTGGGCGCATCCACCCAGGAAGCGCAGGGCAAAGTGGCTCAGCAGATCGCCACGCAGATTGCCGATGCCATCGAGCACAAGGCCTTTGCCGGAAGCCTGAACGGCAAGTCCATTGCACTGAGCACAAACAAGGAAGTGCAGCCGTTACTGCAGCTGGCCGAGCGGTTCGGACGCCTGCTCTCGCAGATCGCGCCAAAGCACATCCGGGAACTGTCGATCAGCTACTCCGGCGCCTGTGCCAGCCACTCCCAGGTCCTCACCGATTCCCTGCTCAGCGGTTACCTGAAAGGCAGTGTGGACGAGGTGGTGAACCTGATCAACGCCCGCTACCATGCGGAATCGCGGGGCCTCAAAATCTCCGAGACCCAGAGCCGCGAAACCCAGACCTACTCCGACCTGATCACCGTGGACCTGGGTCCGGATGCCGAATACCGGAAACTCTCCGCCACTCCTTTCGGGGAGGCCGACTACCGTATCGTCAGCATCGACGGATTCAGCATTGAAATTCACCTGGAAGGCGAGATCATCATCTACCGCAACATCGACAAACCGGGTATGCTGGCCGCCACCAGCAGCGCACTGGCCAAGCGTGACATCAACATCGCCTCGCTCAGCCTGGGCCGCGACCCGAAAAACAAACAGGCCATCACAGCCTTTACCGTCGACACCAAACCGGATCAGAAAGACCTGGAGTACATTGACCAGATCGATGGCGTCAACGTGGTCAAATACGCCAGTCTCTGACCGGACACCCGACCACCGCCTGACATCACCATCCGCCTGAACACGGTGCCGGCCGCCTGAACACGGTGCCGGCCGCCAAACAGGCCCAACCGTGTTCTGGCATCACCATATAACCAGTCCCGGCCCATCCGCCGGCACCTCCTCAACCAGCAACCCACCCATCCAAGATGAAGAAATACATCCGCAACCCGATCCTTTCCTCTCTCTTGATGGCGGCATTCGTGCTTTCCGCCGCCCTGTCCTGCACCCCTGAAAACGGCGGCCCCGGCAGCCCCGGCAGCCCCGACACACCGGTCGTCGACACCGACCGCACACGGACTACCGACGGCCAGGAACGCGACGACCCCCGGCGCAAAATCCTGTGGTTCGACGCCTCCGCCAACTTCGAACGGCTCAGCTATCCCGACTCCATCTCGTACTACCTGGACCTGACCCGCGACGCCGGCATCACCGACGTGGTGCTCGACCTCAAGCCCATCTCCGGACACGTCATGTACGAAAGCCGCTACGCCCCGCAGTGGATCACCCACCACAGCGGCATCACGCGTGAAACCGATATGGACCTGGTCCGTTTCTTCATCGACGAAGCCCGCGAGCGCGGACTCACCACCCACTTCTCCATCAACGTCTTCGTGGGCGGACACAACTACCATGATATCGGGCTGGTCTACGAGCTCCCCGGCAAACAGGACTGGCAGGCCATCAACTACACCCCCGACGGCATGAGGCCCATCACCGAACTCAAGAACAAATATTCGGCCATGCTCATCCCGTCCCACCCCGAGGTCCGGCAGTTCAAGCTCAACATCCTGCGCGAAATCCTCCAGACCTACGACTTCGACGGCGTCATCCTCGACCGGGTCCGCTTCGACTCCATCCAAAGCGACTTCAGTCCCGTATCCCGCCGCGCCTTCGAGCAATACCTCGGCACCGAACTGGAGCGCTTCCCCGAAGACATCTATGAATGGGTGGATGTGGACGGCGAGCC
>RECX01000192.1 GCA_007693825.1 Balneolaceae bacterium | reverse complement strand
GGACGAACCACGCCGCACGCATCCTCCGGCAGATCCGGGATCCCTCGAACCAAACCGGCAGCAACCCGTCCCCATCACCTGGCTCTGATTCCTCCGATGCGGCAAGCACAGCACCATCACACCCTGTTTCCGGGCGCACTACCCCCGTGCTGCCGGATGAATTCCTGAACCGGCTCGACGGCATTTTCGTCATCATCATCCACGACCGCCGGCATCACGCGGCCCATTTCATCTCCGACCGGCTCGGCCTGCGCTACCTCTACTTCCATCGGCAGAAAGGCCGGCTGTGGTTCGCCACCGAGACCAAGGCGTTCCTCTCCTGCCCCGGCTTTTCCCCGGAACTTTCCCGGGATGCGCTCCGGGATTTCCTGCGCGATGATTTCATCCGGGGCGACAAGGCCCTGCTCCGGGGCGCCGAACTGCTTCCGGCCGGGACCGTCCGCACCTATGACTTCCGCGAGGACCGCTTCACCGACCACCGCTACTGGCGCTGGGAGGACAAACGGCAACCCCCCGACGGCGACGGAAGCAGCGCATACAGTGGTACCAGCGGAATCCACGGGAGCATCAAGAGCACCATCGGACGTCCCGACGCCAGACAACACCCCGCCATACACGAAGCCCCCGAACATCTCGCCTCACTAATCAGCGACGCCGTACTGCGCAGGCTCCCCGACGGCGGCAGCAACCTCACCGGCAGCGGCAGCGCCGCTTCTGACAGCACCCTGCCACCCGCACTCGGCCTCAGCGGCGGCCTCGACTCGCGGGCCATCCTGGCCGCCCTGCCCGACCCGTCCGGCGCCTACCTGTTCACCTTCGGCCGCCGCGACTCGCTGGACGTTATCCTCGCCCAACGCATCAGCCGCCTGGCCGGCACCGGATGCGATGTAATCGAGATCCACTCCGACAACTGGCTTGCGCCGCGCCTGGAGGCCGTCTGGTGGACCGACGGCCACGCCAACCTCCTCCACATGCACGGCATAGAAGCCCTCGACACCGTCGCATCCAAAGCCGCCATCCAGCTCAACGGCGGAGTGCAGAACTTCATCCGGGGCGCCATGACCACCGTCGCCGGCGCCTACCAGTTCGACCGCCTGCGCCGGTTCCAGCGCCTCGGCACCCTGATCGACGACCGCCGCCTCCCCACCCGCCTGCCCTTCTGCGACTACCGGCTCCTCGACTTCCTCCAGACGCTGCCCGACGACCTGCTCCGCGACGACCGCCTCTACCGGGTCATGCTGCTCGACCATTTCCCCCGCTTCTTCCGCGGCATCCCCTACGCCAACACCGGCTACGCCCTTGACGCCCGCTTCCGCACGCTGCGCAGCCTCGCCTTCCGCGCACGGCGCCGCCTCGGCCTGGTCAACTACGCACTGCACGACTACCCCCGCTGGATCCGCCGCCAGATCCCCGTCTTCCGGGCCTTCCTGGACAGCAAAGACACCCGCATCAACGACCTCGGGTTCCGGGTGGATGCGGACCGCCTCCTGGGCCGCGCCCGCAACCTGACGCTGCCCGAATGCGAGGCACTCTGCCGCTTCCTCACGCTCGAAGTCTACCTGCGATGCCTGGACAATCCGGACAACCCGGACATCATCCGGCACGTGTTAAAACAATAATAATTGCACGTGTCGCGCTTTACGGCTGCACTGCCACCTGTCTGCGGATCACCCCCGCCGGGTTGACCGGCTGCCTCGCGCCTTCCGCAATCACCGGCACCCCGTCCACAAACACCCACGACATCCCCTCCGCCAGCCGGTGCGGCTCCTCAAATGTCGCCCGGTCGCGCACCTGCTCCGGATCAAACACCACCAGATCGGCGGCAAACCCCTCGCGGATCAGTCCGCGAGGCAATTCCACTCGCTCCGGATCGTCCAGACCCAGGGTGGATGCGGTCAGTCCCGTCATTTTGTGTACCGCCTCTTCCAGCGAAAGCACGCCTTCTTCCATGACGTACTGCCGGATGATCTTCGCAAAGCTGCCGTACCCGCGCGGATGGCGCATGGTCGGGCTTCCGTCGCTGGACACCATAACCAGCGGATCCAGCAGAAACCGCCGGATCACGTCTTCGTTCATCACAAAATAGGCCGCACTGGCGCTGCCTGGTGGGATGTCATCGATCAGCACGTCCTCAAACGGCTTGCCGAGGGAATCAGCGACCTCGGCCAGGGTCATCCCCGCCCATGGCTTGGTGCCGAACAGGGTGGCCTCCGGACCGTTTCGCAGCATCACGCGGTCGCGCAGAAACTCCCTGAGATCATCGCGCCGGTGCGTGCGAACCGAGTCAAAGTCGTTGGGCGGCATGGCCCAGTCCGGGAATACAATCCCGATTCCGGTAAAGCTGGCTGCATAGGGATACAGATCAGCCGTGATTTCAACCCCGTCTTCCCGGGCCCGGTGAAGCACCGCCAGCACTTCTTCGGCCCGCTCCTGGCCCTTGCCGTAGACGATCTTGATATGCGAAACGTGCACGCGCGCCCCGGATCGGCGCCCCTGCTCCGCAAGCTCTTCGATCGCCGCCTCCACCAGGTCGTCATCCTCGCTGCGGATATGACTCATCACCAGCCCGCCGTACTCGGCAACCGGACGAGCAATGGCGGCCAGCTCTTCCGCGTCGGCATGGTAGCCGGGATTGTACTCGGTGCCGGTGGAGAGCCCGAACGAACCGTCGCGCATGGCGTCGGCAATCACCTGCTGCATCTGCTCCAGGACCTGCGGCTCCAGTCCGGTCACCGGAGGCGCGCCCACACGGTCCCGCACCGTCCCGTGTCCGATGAAATGGAGGATGTGGACACCGGTCCCGCTCTCATCGACCTGATCCATCCACGCGGCAACCGGCCCGCCTTCCGGGCTGCGGCCATCCTGTCCCAGAGAAATCGTAGTAACGCCCATATGCAGGAAGTTGTCGAAATCCGGCGTGGAGAGTGGGTTTCCATGCGCATGCGCATCAATGAAACCGGGCGCCAGCACCTTTCCGCCGGCATCTATCCGGTACATATCATCGCGATCCAGCAGGTCACGGGTCCGCTCATCCGGCTCCCCGGCGTCCTCGAACATGACCGCGGCAATCCGTCCATCGGCAAGCAGCACTTCGCCGCTCCGCGCTTCAGCACCCGATCCGTCCACAATGCGGGCATTGGTGATGAGCACCGGAACTTCCCCTGACAACAGCTCCCCGCCGGCAAGTTCTCCCAGTGGCTGATGCCCGAAACCGGGTCCCTCACCAACGGGACTGTCCGGCGTGTCACCGGATCCGCATCCAAACAAAACGAGAACGAGCGGAAGTAGTGACGCCATGACGGCATGGCGGAAATTCCTCGTGAACGGAGTTCGTATTTGTTGAAACAATACCGGGAGCATGGCTGATTTTTTCATGGCGGAATGTGTTTTTTGGTAAATACCTGTTTTGCCTATCCATAGAGGATGCATCCGGCATCAGGATGCCCGAAATACCCTGGAAGCGGATGAATCCACCGGGGCTGCATGGCTGTTTCCATCGGAGCTGTATGAGGCCATGATAGCAAAAGAATCCGTAATTTGGTACGTTACAACTACTTTGAGACCTTTATTGAAAATTGAAAAATTGAAAACTGTGATGAATTTGATGCAAATGCCGTAATGCATCAGAAGCACTCCGGATCCCGGACTCAGTTATCAATGCACGATGCACACGGCGGGACGATTCATCCCGCACGGGACCCGGAAATTATTAATACGGCCTGTACACTTGATTCGGCCTGCGCACACCGGGTTGCATGCTTGCACACCGGGCTGCATGCTTTCATTTGCCTGCAGCCGTTTTGATCAGCGTGGCCGTGCAGGTCGCCGCAACTGCAGAATCATTAAAATGGAGGAAAAATGAATTATTCAAGGAAAATCCAAACATCCATTCTTTTCGCTCTGATCGTAATTTTTTCAGCCGCCTGCGAAGGGCGGAAAGCCGAGGACCTGATCACTGATCCCGGCATGCTCCAGGGCAAGAACGTGGCATTTCTGATCACCGAAGGATTCCATGACGGCGAAACCTTGTTCCCGATGGGCTATCTGATCAACCACGGCGCCAACGTGACCGTGATTGGCGTGGCCCCGGGCGAGTACACGGCGTACAACAGCGATGTGACCGCCGTTGTCACCCGATCGGTAAATGAGGTTTCACCTGCCGATTTTGACGCGCTCGTGATTCCCGGCGGACACTCCCCGGCCAACCTCCGGGAACATGAAGATGTGATCTCCTTTGTGCGTGCTTTTGTTGAAGCCGGCAAGCCGACCGCCGCCATCTGTCACGGTCCGCAGGTGCTTGTCACCGCCGGCGTGATTGAGGGCCGAACGCTGACCGGCGTAGGCGGCATCGAGGACGAGATCACCGGTGCCGGGGCCACCTTTGAGGATGTGGAGGTGATGGTGGACGGGAATATCATTACATCCCGCACCCCGCCCGATCTTCCCGCATTCAGCAGGCAGATCGCTCAGTCCCTGCTCAACTGACCATATCCACACCGGAAAAACAAAGGGAAATTGACTGAATGAGACCCGCCCTCATCACTGCTCAAGCGGTGAGAGCGCGCGGGTCTCCTCGAAAAAGATAAAAGCGTCGTATCGCCTGGGCAGCACCGTCTGCACGTAATTCTGGGTGGCATCGCGTTCAGGCTGGTAGACCACACCAACCGCCCTGTTCCCGCGTGCCTGCATCAGCGGTTCGTGCTCCAGCGGATCGTCCATAAGCAGCAGCATCGGCGAGATGCCGGCCTGCTGCATCAGGTATTCATAACTGCCTGATACCGCCGCAGGAACCTGCATGCGCTCCATGGAGCCCTCCCACTGCCGGGCGGCCAGCACATCCCCCCGGTAGGTCCCGAAACCGACGGCATAGACCTGATCCTCACCCATCTCCTCCCGGGCGATCTGGCCGATATTCTTCATGCCGGAATTGTGCATATCGGTGGCCCGCGCATCCCCGATGTGGGTGTTATGCGCCCAGACAATGCCGCGGGCATCTTCGCCGTACTGCTCCAGCAGGTATCGGGCGGCATCGTAAAAATGCTCGGCACGGTGATTCCAGGAGTGTGGTCCGCGCGTCAGATTGCCCCGGATGTGCCGCTCGGCGAAAATCACCATGCGCGACGCCTGCAAGGTGTTCACAAACCGCACCGAATCGGCCGACAGATACGCCGCCCGGTTCTCTTCCATGTGCCGGTGCACCGCTTCGATATCGTCCCCGCAATGCTCGCGGGTCCGGTGCACCATCTGCAAATAGGCCTGCATGTCGCGATGCCGCGTAAAACAGCCGTAGTTGTTGCGGGCCATGCGTGCCGCGGACGGATCGTGCTCCTCCAGGAACCCCACCACATCGGCGATTCCCTCCTCATGGGCGTAAATATCCATCCCGTAAAAACCGGCTCGCCGGTGCGCCGGCCGGTCTGCGTTGAATTCATGCATCCAGCCGATCAGCTCCTTCACCTCCTCATTGCCCCACATCCATTGCGGCCATCTCGTAAAATGGCGCATCACTTCCCGGGTGGATGCGGGCTCTTCCTTCAAATGCTTCACGTGCCTGTTGACACGGAAGGCCAGCGGCCAGTCCCCTTCCACAATGATGAAGTCGAAATCATGTTCCTCGATCAATCTCCGGCTGATCTCGGCCCGCCAGGTATAGTACTCCGATGTGCCATGCGAGGCTTCGCCCAGCAGCACTAACCGGTGCCGGCCTGCCCGCTCCAGGAGCGGACCAAGATCCTGGGGTCCGTCCAGATGCAGTCCATGCTCCCGCAGGTGCGTAATGACCTCCTCTTCCGATATGCCCCCTGCTGAAACCGGGGCGGCCGAAAGCAACAACCCGGCCACCAAAACAGGCAGAATGCAACTCAGATACAAGTCACGGATGCAGGATTTTCGATATCTCGATGATTTTTGCATGATCTCTTAAAGTTTGTTATTCACATGGTTTGTGGTCATGATACAAAAAACCGGTCACAACCTCACCCGTATCCGGTTGCGGCGCTCCCGGCCCGCAAGCCGGAATCCCGACTGGCGGACCACAAATCCCGCAACTTTTTTCCTTCAGGTTGAATTATTAGCACCTTATGCTTGCAAATCATTTTCGAAGAAGAAGAAATAGTGTAAATATATTTTGCACTTATGTAATATAATAGTATATTGTATGTGCGCTCAAGTAGCGTCTCTCTTGATGAATAGTTTAGGGCGATACACCTGATACGTGTGTCGCCCTATTTTTTTATGCATAATGGGCATCGCCTTTCAGGCCCGTTTTCCATCTCAATGTTGGATTTTATCTGTTTAAATCAATTCGATTCATATCGCCAGAATGAATTCACATGACAGATTATAATCATCCTCCTGTCTGACGGGTTGCCGTCATGGCCATAGCACTTCGTGACCTTCGGTTCATGTGTTTATAATTTCTGATTCATAAGGTCACATAGAATGTCCATGACGATAATAATCATGCTCCTGTGTGACGGAGAGCCGTCATGTTCATTTCATTGCAACTTTTACGTTAGTAATGCGTAAACCTCAACTCGAACCGATGGCGGACCTGTGCCATTTTATTGGTACATTGCGAAGTAACTGCCATCTTCAACATCGGTTCAAAAGTGAATAAACATACCATTATGAGCAAATTTGAGATCCGAAAACGGTCCCAGTCAGAGGTAACCATTCTGGATATCTACGGTGAGCTGGATGCTCACACTGCGCCCATTCTCGAGAAAGAACTGCAACAACTTATTGAAAAAAATTACGTACACATTGTTATAAACGGGTCCGGATTGGAGTACATCTCCAGCGCTGGACTCGGGGTCTTCATGGCCTATATAGAAGATATTCGCTCGCAAGACGGCGACATTAAGATTTCGAGCCTGAAACCGAAAGTGTATAATGTATTCGACCTGCTGGGGTTTCCGACTCTGTACGAAATCGTTGAAAACGAGGAAGAAGCCGTAACGCGTTTCAAATAATATTTTGACCTGAAAAATTCAGACAACCGCTTTGCAATCCATTAAGGAACATACCATGCGCATCAGCGCATCCACCGAAGAGCTGGAAAAGATCCGCGCATTTGTGGCGGACCATGCCAGGAACTTCGGTTTTGGCGAAGCGGATGTCAGTGACATCACCCTGTCGGTGGACGAGGCCTGCACCAATATCATCAAGCATGCCTACAAATGGAAAAAAGGCAAGCCCATCCACATCCAGCTGGGCTTGAAAAACAACGAGATGATGGTCACCATCATCGATGAGGGAAAACCGTTTGACCCGGACAGCTACGAACTTCCAACCCTGGAGGACCAGCTGGCCGGAAAAAAAAGGAGTGGCTACGGTATCCTCCTGATCCGTAAATTGATGGACCATGTGGAATACCGCAACCGGAAATCGCACAACGAAATCCGGATGACCAAAAAACGCTGATTACGCCGTGCCACTATCGAACGTTCCAGACGATGAAAAGAAAAGCCGGTTCGGGCTGCGGACGCTTCTTGAGACCAGTCGTCTGCTCATCGAATCGCACGACATCGATTTCATCCTGAACAACCTGCTGCTCATATCCATGGGCAAGCTTATGGTCAACCGCGCGGCCATCCTCTGGTTCCACCCCAAGAAGAACATCCACACAATCCGCACGTCAAAGGGCCGCCACAGCCTGCCTGCGGAAGTCACCATCCGGCGCGAAGTGTTCAAAAAACAGGCCTCTGCCCTGTGCACCGATCATGAGGAGCTGGAACCCATCTGCAATCACGGCTTTGAACTGCTCATCGCCATACGTAACAGCGAACGCCACTTCGGATTCCTGGCCCTGGGGCCGAAAATGGACCGCAGTCGCGTTACCCGGGAGGATGTGGATGTGCTCGAAAGCCTGGTGTTCATGTCCGCCATCGCCGTTGCCAACTCCGAGCTGGTGACCGAGCTGCGAACCACCAACCGCAAGCTCGACTACAAGATCCAGGAGCTGTTCACCCTGTTCGACCTCAGCAAGTCGTTCAACGCCTCCATCGATCGCGACGAGATCAAGCGCATTTTCAAATTCACGCTGCTTGGACAGCTGTTCGTGCGGCGATTCTTCCTCATCACCCTGCGCCGCGGGGAACCCCGCGTCGAAAGCCAGAACGGCCTGGGCATGGAGCTCAGCCGCGACCAGATGGACATCCTCTTTTCACTGGAGCGCAGCATTGTTATGGTGGATGACGAACTGCGTCAAAAACATCCGTTCCTGGAACAGGCACAGATCCACCTGATCCTCAAGATCAACAACGAGGGACAGGAGCCGGCGGTCATCGGGCTTGGAAAACGTGCCAACGGCATTGATTTTGAGCAGACCGACCTTAATTTCCTGATTTCCCTGGGCAACCTGGCACTTATGTCCATTCAGAAGACCTACCTGCTGGAGGACCAGATCGAGAAGGAGCGGATGGAGGAAGAGCTTTCCATTGCCCGGTCGATCCAGCAGCGGCTGCTGCCCGATAACCCGCCCGAGATACCGAATCTGCTGGTTGCCGCCACCAACGTCCCTTCGTATCAGGTGGGCGGCGACTATTACGACCTGATCCGTGACGACAACCGGAACCTCACCATGGCCATTGCCGATGTGACCGGCAAGGGAGTGCCCGCATCACTGCTCATGGCCAACCTGCAGTCGGTGTTGCACATTCTGCAACCGTTTGATATCGGCCTGGTGGATGCAACCGGACAGATCAACTCCCTGATCTACCAGAATACCCCGAGCGACAAATTCATCAGCTTCTTCTGGGGACGGTTTTATCACGAAACCCGGACACTCCGCTATGTGAACGCCGGTCATAATCCACCCATTTTGATGCGCAAGGGAAGCGAGCCGGAACTCCTCTCGGAGGGCGGTGTGCTGCTCGGCGCCTTGCCTACCATGATGCCCTACAAGGAGCAGGAGGTGCCGCTGCAGAAAGGTGATGTAATCGTGATGTACACCGACGGTGTCACCGAGGCCATGAACGGGGAGGAGGAGTTTGACGAGCACCGGTTGATTGCCTGTGTGCAGAAGCGGCTGGACCAGCATCCCGAAGAGATCATGAACGGGATCATCAGTGAGGTCACGGCTTTCTGCGGCAACCGGTTTACCGACGACCTCACCCTGATTGTGTGCAAGGTGGTGTGATTACGGGTGCATCAGCGGCTTGAGACCGCATCGTCCATACTGCGTTCGCGAAAATGTGTGGCCAGCTCGGCAATGGCGTGATAGCGGCTGTAGCGGTTCATGATATCCTCAACATAGTTCACCGTCTCAATACCCCTTTTGAAGCCGTAACGCGCATGCTGGTAGTATTTGCGGTGCATCAGCCGCAGCAGGGCGTCAGCCACGTTTTCCCACTCGTCCGGATCATTGCCCAGCTGGACTGCCAGGTGCCGGGCATCGGCAATGTGGCCCATGCCGACGTTGTAGTTGGCCAGGGCCATTGAGTAGCGATTGAGCGAATCCAGATGCGTGTAGCGGTTCAGATGTTTCTGAAGATACCGGACACCTTCGCGGATGTTGATCTCCGGATCGTAGAGCAACGCTTCGTCCTCAACGCGTGAAAAACGCGGTATGATCTGCATGAGTCCGACAGCGCCGGCCCAGCTGCGGGCGTTGGGGTTGAACTGCGACTCCTGTGCCATGACGGCAAGTACCAGCTTCCAGTCGATGCCGGCTTCCTGCGCGATATCCCGGATCAGATCATCATAAGGGGATATATATCCGGTGTAAACCATGTCAAACGAGCGGTCACGGAACCGGCTTGCCTGGCGTTCATCCTCAAAATAGCGGCGCCGGAGCACATTCAGGAATGCGGAACGCAGGACCCGTCCATCCGATTCACGGATACGGAAATGCTCTGCCATGAATTCATCCATCTTCTCTTTGAGCTGAGGGGCATTGCGGCGCACCCCCCATGCCACGGTATCCTGTTCCGCAAGAACGAGTCCGGATTGCACGCCTTCGATGTAGTTGGAAGCAATGCGGTAGAGATTGTCATCGGCCACGGTTGCCTGAATCCGACCCTCGGCCACTTCGTGGATCAATGCCTCGGTATTCCAGTCCTCGCCTACAACATCAATGGTAATATTATGACCCTGATCGCGCAGTTTTTGCAGTGTGGTGAAATAGGAACTGCTCTGGCGCACGCTGATGGTCATCCCGTCCAGCCCGGACGAATCTGTAATTGCCTGCTGGCCAGCAGCCTGCACCAGGACCTGGTTCACAAAATTATACGGGCTTGAGAATTGGATATGGGGGATGCGGTCCGGAGTTATGGCATAATTGCTGGCAATGAGATCGCCTTCACCGCGATTCAGCAAGGTAATCGGATCGTCGTCGGTACCCAGTAAAATCACCTCGACTTTGAGTCCATGATCCCCGGCAAACCGGGAGACCATTTCAAATTCAAAACCGCGATCCATGCCACGGTGCAGAAAGTAGGAGCTTGAATTATAGCGGGTAATCATACGGATGGTCCCGCGCTCCTTGATCTGGTCAAAGTCAAGCTCGACAGGGTCGGGATAACTTGCAACAGGTCGGTCTTCCTGCTTCTTACATCCACCCAAACCGCTTAAAATCAGGATCGGAAGGAGGAGATATACGAATATTCCGGTGATATGTATTGTTTTCAATCTCATAGATTCGGGACATGCGCATCGGGCTGACTGTTGATGTCCCTTCGTAATCATGTAATTCCGTTTCAGTCTTTTTTTGTTTTTATTCTCTTTTCTTCTTTTTCGTGGTACTGCTCTGATGATATGTACGTAACAAAAATGCGACTGATTTCGTTTGCTATTTTACACTCAAAATATACGGAATAAAATCTGTTTTTGTTGCACTTAATACGTTAGAGTTTCTTAATGAAAAGAGTGCTTTTTAACGTCGGGAAAAGCCCTTACAAACCAAGGTTCCTGAATTATTTTCAGGATACGGCCAAGTCTATTTTTTTCTGGCACGTCCCGACCAGGTGAGCACCACGCCCGTAATGATTATGGCCATGGCGGGGAAGGTGAGCCAGGGGGGGATTTCGCCAAAAAAGAACCAGGCGAGGATGGTGGCGAATACCGGCTCGGTGAGGATGAGGGTGGCCAGCAGGGTGGGTGCCACGAACTTGACGGCGTAATTCATGGATCCGTGTCCAAGCACCTGCGGACCCAGTGCCAGTGCGATACCGGCGACCCAAACGACCGGCTCCACCCGGAAGTCGCTCCCGGACAGCAGTGCTACGGCCAGGCAGGTGGCACCTGTGGCTCCGTAGACACGCACGACATAGTTGAGCCAGTCCGATTTCTGACGCAGATGCTGGCTGATCAGGAAGTACAGGGCGAACAGCACCGCGGCGATCAGCGCGTACATATCCCCCAGAAGAGCATGTTCAAAAAGGGTTTCGGCCCGGGCGTCGGAATAGCCCAGGAGCACCGAGCCTGAAAAAGCGACAAAGACACCCAGCCAGACCAGCGGCGGGAAGACCCTTCGGAAGAACCCGGCTTCGATCAGGATGAGGATTACCGGGTGGATGGTGACCAGGATGGAGGCCGAGGCGACGGTGGTGTTCTGGATGGCCAGGATCCAGAAGATGAAATGGAACCCCAGGATGATACCGGCCAGGGTGGCTGCGAGATTATCGCGGCGATTGAAAAAGGTTACGGCCCGGCTTGTGCGCAGCAGCCAGAACGGAACAAGAACCAGGGCGGCGGTGACGGTGCGGATGGCGGCGAGGGCCAGCGGATCGGTCTCCCCTGCCATACGCACAAAAATGGGGGCAAAGGCGAACGAGGCCATCCCCAGCGCCAGCAGCAGCACAACGCGGGTAGTCACCATGGATTGGGGTTCATTCTGCATAGGCCGGGTGCCTTTATGAGATGCGGATCGGGTTGTGAAAGACGGACGACAGGCAGTTGCACCTCACATGCCTGTCGATATGCTTTCACTGCCGGTTGGTGTAAAAACGCGGTCAGCGGATCCGGTCCATCGACTTCACCAGTTTCTCGTCCTTGTCGATATAGTGCAGTGCCAGGTACTGGAAAACGAGGGCAAGCGCCAGGAGTCCGACCGAGAACACCTCGGTGAGAAGGTTCATGCCGATGCGCCCCACCGTGAAGAAAATGCCGATGTTCATACCGATGGCGATCAGCTGAAAAAACATGGCGCGCTTCACCCATCGCATCTGGTTGGGACGGTTGCGGAACAGGAACACCGCAAACACGCTCAGGGCCATGGAAAACAGCAGCGCGGCGATCAGTCCGTTGCTCAGCCATCCGCTCGGGTCCAGCATGGCATGGGAAAACATGGGTGTGAAGGCGAACCCGATATTCACGGGCAGCACAAGAAGGAGAAATACGGTTTGGATGCGTTGTATCACAATTATATTGTTTTTTGGCAGTTTTCCGGCCGGAAGCACGGTGCTGAAATCGGATTTCCGCCGGTCGCCCGACGATCCTCCGTGACCGTTCAACCGGATTCTGCCTGGTGCCGGTCGAAGTTTTTAGAAGCGAATAAAATACAAAATTTCGATATCATACGCTCAGCCGGCCACCTGTAAGTGATACCTCGCAATTCATGAATTCAAAACCCTCCGGACGATCCCTTGCCGAGCTGATGCTCATGTTCATCGTCGTGGTGTGGGCGCTTAACTTTTCGGTGGTCAAATACAGCCTCGACGAGATCGATCCGCTTTCGTTCAATGCCTTCCGCTTTGCATTCGGGATCGGACTCATGTGGGCTGTGGTCTGGTTTCGGGGGATGCGGATCCGGATAGCGCGAAAGGACATAGGCAAGGTTGTGCTCCTCGGCCTGCTCGGCAACCTGATCTACCAGATGCTGTTCATCGTGGGCATCGACCGGACTTTCGCCTCCAACGCGGCGGTGATGCTGGGCACCATACCGGTGTGGATTGCCGTGCTTTCTCACATTTTCACCGATCAGAAGATGTACCGGACGCAGGCGATCGGGGTATTTGCCGCTTTTTCGGGTGTGGTGCTGATCATGGGATTTGGCGAACAGGGTTTCAACTTCCGTGCCGAATCGGTCCTGGGTGATGCGATCATCGTCTCGGCGGCCATGGTGTTTGCGGTATACACGCTGCTTTCGCGCTCCCTGCTGGAGACCTACTCACCGCTCACGCTGGCCACCATGGTGATGACCATCGGCGGGGTGCTGCTGATCCTGGTGGCCATACCCTCGCTGATCCGGCTCGATTACCAGTCCGTCTCCCTGGTCTCCTGGGGCGGTGCGGCCTACAGCGGGCTCTTTGCGATCGGCCTGGCCTACCTGATATGGAACTTCGGGATCAAAAACGTGGGGGCCATCCGCACATCAACCTACCAGAACATGGTCCCGGTGCTTGGCGTGCTGTTCGGACTCATTTTTCTGGGTGAAAAACTGCACATTTTGCAGTATCTTGGTTGTCTGTTAACCATTGCCGGTATTTTTCTGACGCGGGCCGGATTCACACGCGGGCGGCCTGACAAACCTGCTTATCCGGAACGCCGGACATGATTGCAAACGAACATCCATCATTCTTGTCACCTTGCGATTCCCCTGGCAGGCCTTGCGCAGTTGCCGTCCATGTGTTCGGATACCAATCGACCCGATCTCCACTTTTAATAACACTTACGACATGAAGTCCCACCGAGCATCTTTGCTGATGTCCATGGTTTTTCTCATGGCCGCCATTTCCATTTATCCACCTCTCGTTCATGCCCAGCAAAGACAAGAACAGGCCCGGCCTTTCCCGATGCTATCCGGCGGTACGGACAATCAGCATTTTGTCGACGAGCTTGGCTTGCGTCTTTCCATGGGATGGCTTTACCAGTCTCCCATTGACACGGCAACATACCGTCTTGATTCGGGAGATCTTCTGGGCATTTCGCTCGAAGGAAACGTCTCCGCCACCTTGCGGGGATTGAGGGTGAACAGCCAGGGCAGCGTCATGATACCCGAGGTCGGGATCATACAGGTGAGCGGTCTGCTTTTACAGGAAGCTGAAGAACGTATCCGCGAAAAAGTTTTGCTTGCCTATCCGGATACGCGGGCAACGCTTGCGCTGGAGCAGCCAAGGACCATACAGCTTCACGTTGTCGGAAACATACCCTTTGCAGGGCCTCAGCTCGTATTCGCCCAGACCCGGCTTGACCAGGCAATCTACAGATCCTTTTTCAAGGTCAAGATGCCTGTACAAGGTACGGAGAGAATGGAGGACGATGGCAAAGATCCCCAGGAAGTTCGGTCCATTGAAAGAGCCATCGCACCTCTTGGCATGCTTGAAAACCGGTATCCGGAAGAGTTTGTGTCGGCCAACCGTTTTGCCCTCCGGAACATCACCATCAACCGGGCGGATGGTTCCACCATGCAGGCCGACCTCATACGGTACCTGAAAACAGGCGACCTGGCTTCGAATCCGGTTGTAAAGGAGGGTGATATCATCTCCATCAACCACTTTTACCAATACAACCCAAGGGTTTCCATTTCCGGCGCGGTGCATAAGTCGCTGGAGCTTGAATTCCGGGGTGACGACAGCATTCCTGTACTCATTGAAATGGCGGGTGGACTTACCTACGATGCCACTCAGGAATCGGCCAGGGTCATGCGAATCACCGATCAGGGACTGAGCGAGGTCATTCTGGCAAGCGATGAGGAGATCCGCGACTATGTCCTGCACCCTAACGACAGGGTAATCATTCCATATGATCGTGAAAAGAGGGCATCACATTCCGTGCAGGTTTTCGGGGAGGCCAGATACACCGGCAGATTCCCAATAGAACAGGGCGTGACCTCGCTGTATGATCTTGTTTCGATGGTCGGTGGAACCACGGATCGGGCTTTGCCGCAGGCGGCGTATTTAAGCAGATCTCGTCCAGGAAAAACAGAATACGGCTTGCATGATGATCTGTTCGGTCCCAAAAACCTGCCATTCATACCGATTCCCAATAGCGGCTTTGGCATACGGCCAAGTTTCGATCCGGTCGTGCTGACCCGCACATCCAACCAGTTCCTTGAGGGATTCGAATACCTCCAGCTTGAAGCGGATCTGATTCGGGACAGGGTTCACATCGATTTGCGCGATACGGAACAGATGAAGCAAATCAGGCTTTTCGACGGGGACAGGCTGCAAATACCTAAGGATGACGGTACTGTTTTTGTCTTCGGGCAGGTTAACAACCCCGGATACTACACATTCATCAATGATCAGAGCACTTCCCAATACATTGGCAATGCCGGAGGGTTCGCCCTGGCGGCCGAGCCCGATCGGGTTTTCATCATCAAGCCGGGCAGCTACTCCTGGTACCGGGTGGGAGAGACCGATATTGAGCCTGGTGATCTGATATTTGTTGACCGGCTTCCGTTCGAGGATGTCACAACGGCTCGTGAATATGAACTTCGTATGAGAGAGCTGAGAAACAGCAGAGTTCAGCTGGTTTTGGCCGGGGTTGCAACCGTTGCCAGTGTGATAACCGCTTATGTGGCGGTCACGCGATGAGGCCGATTGTACTATGACACCGGATACATGATGATTTTGGTTACCCGATGATTGTCCCAAAGAAATACCCTGGTATAAACAATATGCCACTGAAGCTGTTTCTTGCTTTTTCCCGCAAAAATTCCCACATGAAATGTACATGACTGGGCATAATCCCGGACACACAGGAGCATGATTATAATTGTCATGGACATTCTATGTGACCTTGTGAATCAAAGATTTTAAATACATGAAACCCGGGCCCGGGCAATACGAGATATAACTGGTTAGACATTATGAGTAAAGAATCTGAAAAAAACGAAATCCAACTGCTTGATGCCCTGGTCATTCTGGCAAAGCACAAGATGCTGGTGATCAAGATTGTGGTGGCCATAACACTGATTGCGCTGGCCGTCAGCCTGATCTGGCCAAAAACATATAAATCCACAGCCACAGTGCTGCCGCCGGCCCAACAGCGGTCATTACCGGGAATTGCAGGCGCCCTGGGCGGCATGCTGCCCATCAGCCTGGGCGCTGATCAGCAGATCAATCCGGAGGTAATCCTGACCATCCTCAACAGCCGCACGCTGCGCGTTGAAATGATTGAAGCCTTTGATCTTTTTGAAGTCTATGGAAGCAATATCACCGAAGAGCTGCTTATCAAACTTCAGGAAAACATACGTGTCGAAGAGAGAAGAGAGGGTGGTTTCGGGTTTAATCCCATCACATCCATTGCCATTTCCGTAACGGACCGCGAACCGGAACGGGCCCAGCAAATGGCTGCTTTTCTGGTCAGTCGCCTGGATGAAACCGTTAATGATATAAACAGAAAAAATGCGATTGAGCAATTCGGTATTGTCCGGGACCGCTACCAGCGCAATGTGGAAGAAATGGAACTGGCGGAAAACGCGC
>RECX01000270.1 GCA_007693825.1 Balneolaceae bacterium | reverse complement strand
CCCGGTTCAGCCACATTGAAATCACCCAGCATGGCAAAACTGGCGGTCACACCTCCGGTGGTCGGATTGGTCATCACCGAGATATAGGGAACGCCGGCTTCATGAAGAAGGGCCAGCTTGGCAGAGGTTTTTGCCATCTGCATCAGACTCAGCACGCTTTCCATCATCCGGGCACCACCCGACTGGGAAATAATGATCAGCGGGATTTTTTGCTCCCTGGCATAATCGATAGCAATTCCGATCCGCTCGCCAACTACCGAACCCATGCTGCCGCCGATGAAACGGAAATCCATGCACGCTACAACAATATCCAGATTCCGCATTTTTCCTGTGGCAACTTTCACGGCATCAGACAGCCCCGTTTTTTTCTGGGTATCAGCAAGACGTGACTTGTAGGTCTTGCGGTCCGTGAAGGACAGGGGATCCACCGGACGTATATGATCACCCATTTCGGTAAATTTACCCTCATCAAAAAGCAGATGGAAATAATCATCGCTTCCGATCGGAAAGTGATACCCGCTTACAGGATCCACCCAGCTGTTTTCCTCCAGTTCACGGCGATGAACGGTTTCACCTGTCGTCGGTACCTTGACCCAGATCCCTTCCGGCATTTCCTTGGGCAACTTGGTGACAATTTTCAGATCTTTGCGTTCAAACCAACTCATAACAGTATGTTTATGAAGTGTTTCCGGAACTGTCTGACTGTTTCTTACAGACCGGTGTAATAATAAGGCTCAAAATGTTCCGGTGCGACTTTTTTTATCAGGTTTTGCAGCTGTGCCCCGGAATAACGGCCGAGAACGGCGAGGATATTGGAAGCACTCACCACATCCTTCAAGGGTAAAACGGATATATTGGCACTGCTTCCCTGGATATCAGGAGCAATCTCTTTCAGGCGTTCCACTCCGGTTCCAACCACAAGCCGACCCGACTTCCACCGCTCCAGGATTTCTTCCAGTTCACGCACTTGCACATCCGATTCCGGCTCCAACCCATCCTCCAGAAATTTCCAGGACTGGTGGTACAAATGGTTGCGCCGCGCATCAATGACCGCATCGCATCCTGCCACATGCAGTGGACCATCGCCGTGAACGGCACCCCGGCTTTCGGGGATACGTGACTCCCCGGACGACAGCTCGTCCGCTCCCCGTCCGGCATCGGATTTGCGCATGGAAGGCGTGGTGCCTGCGGCATGCGTGGCGGGCGTTTTCTGTGTGGCGGGTGTGGCGGGCGTGGCGAGCGTGGCAAGCATGGCGCCAAGGGCAATGGCGCCGAGCGTCCGGCATGCATAAAGCGGAACATCCGTCTGAAAAAGCAATCCCTTCACCGCGCTGCTCGCCACTCTCAGGCCTGTGTAGGAACCCGGTCCGGCACTGACAATTACGGACCCGAGATCATTTACAGCCAGTTTTTCACGCGCGAGCAGTCGGTCAATGAAGACAAAGGTCTGCTCAGAGTGCACCCCCTTGCCCTCTGCGCGCAACTCATGCACCGTGCCATCCGGAAGCCGAAGGGCCACGGAACATACCGGAGTGGCCGTTTCGACGGAGAGTACCGGTTTTCCGGTGAATAGAACGTTTTCCAAATCAGTATTGCCGTCCATAAGTATCAAAACAGTGCAGACACCAGGCGCCGGATTACCACTGATACCAGCCTCGCGCCAGGATACATTATCTAATCAGGCGAAATCTTCATCAGGCGAAATCATCAACCCGCGAAACATCAACCCGCGACACGATAATTGCGTGTACATTCAAATATATCGCTGGAAGGGCGTAATAAAAAGTGCGGAACGGTTGGATGGATGAGAGGTATCGCTACTCGTACCGCAGTGATTCCACAGGATTGACGAGTGCCGCCCTGCGTGCGGGGAAAACCCCTGCCGCCAATCCTATCATGGTCAGCACGCCGGTGGTCATGATCATGGCATCGGCCGAGAGCACCGGGTTGCCCAGAAAATCCGCCACACCTCCCTGAAGTTCAAGGCTCTGCACACCCGTGACGATCCCCGCTGCAATCAGTACGCCGATGGAGCCGCCTATCATGCAGATAAAAAGTGCTTCGAATATGAACTGGGATATGATGTGCCTGTTTTTGGCGCCTATGGCTTTTTTGACACCGATCTCTCGCGTGCGCTCCTTGACGACCACATACATGATGTTGGCTACCCCTACCCCGGCAATGAGCAGCGTAAAGAAACCGACCGAAAAGAGGAATATTTTGATGCCGAGCCCAATTTGCGCCTGGATCCGTTCCGCCTCAATGAAATCCCAAACCTGGATGGCCTGCATGTCATCATGGTGAAACCGGTACTTGCGTGCCATGATCTCCCGGACCTGATGCTCAATCCGCTTCTGATATTCAGGATGGACGGGGCGGATCAGCACGGATCCCAGAAATGCATGATTGTATGTTTGCCGGAACGTGGAATGGGGTATGACCGCCCTCCTGGAATCGGGGCCGTGGCTCATGGCCATCTGCATTTTTTCCTGCATCACTCCCACCACCGTATAGGGATTGTTGTCGATCATGAGCCGGTTTCCAATGGCATTTCCGTCAGGGAAAAGCTGTTCTGCCACGGCAGGACCCAGAAACACCACGCGGCGCTGCTCCGCCACATCACGGGCATTGAGAAAACGCCCGCCCGCCACCGGATACATGGTTCGCATATCCTCAAAAGGCACATCCACCCCTTCCATATAGGTATTGGTCGTGGCGTAATCCGATTTGAGGCTCACACTGCGCCCATATTGGGCCGAAATGGATTCAATCTGCGGTATGGACCGGCGAAACAGCTCCACATCCTCTTCGGCAAACCGGATGCGCCGGCCGGCATCCAGCCCCTCAAAAGACTGGCTGGTCTGTCCGCCGTAAAACATCATGATCTGGTTGCCGCCACCCCTAAGCCCCGACAGCAGCTGCCTGTTAAGCCCTTCACCAAATGCAAGCAGCGCGATGACGGCTATGGTCCCCCAGCAGATGGCAATAATGGTGAGACTGGTACGGAGCTTCTGCTTCCGCAGATCCTGCATGAATTCTTTGATCAGGTTAATCCACATGGCGGGTATTGTGCTTTAGGGTTACTTGAGACACTCAATCACGTTGAGGCGGGATGCGCGATATGCCGGCATCCATCCAGCCGCCAGGCCTATGGCAGCCAGGACGAAGAACGCAATCAGGCCGACACCCGGCGTGAACTGGGGCGTGCCAATGTACTCACTGATCGGGATGTACTGCATGGCACCGACGATTGCCCATCCGATCAGATAGCCAAGGGCGGCTCCGAGTCCGACAAGCATAAATGTCTCACCGAAAAAGTGGGCCAGAATAGTGCTGCGCCTGGCTCCGACCGAACGCCGGATCCCGATCTCTTTCATCCGCTCCTGTACCACTACAAACATGATATTGGCCACCCCGATGCCACCGACGGCCAGCGTTACAAATCCGATCACCCCCATGAATGAGTTGAAACCGATGATGAACCAACGTATGAACGCCCAGAAATCGCTGGTATCCCA
>RECX01000223.1 GCA_007693825.1 Balneolaceae bacterium | reverse complement strand
CCCCGTAAAACGTGCGGAATTTCTCCGGTTCGCTTTCGGCCCAGTATTCGATCATCCCGAAAATCTTGTTCACCAGCACTTCGCGGATCTTGGCCATCACCGGGGAGTACTGCGTCACTTCCCGGGAAACATTGAGCGGCAGATCTTCGCTGTCCACCACCCCTTCCACAAACCGCAGGTACTCGGGCAGCAGCTCTTCGCAGTTCTCCCGGACAAAAACCCGGTTGGAGTAGAGTTGCAGCGACTTCAGGTTTTCCGTCCGGAAGAAGTCCGGTTTCGCTTTCTTCGGGACAAAAACCAGCGCCCTGAAGTTGATGCGGCCTTCCATGGAGAGGTGGAGGTGGTCGAGCGGCTCTTCGAAGTCGTTGCTGATGAACTTGTAGAATTCGTTGCGCTCTTCATCGGTGACTTCGTTTTTGTTTTTGTGCCAGACGGCGCCGCGTGAGTTGACTTCCTCGCCGTTCACCTCGATGGTGTAGTCCACAAAGTTGGAATACTTGCGGATGAGCTGCCTGATGCGCTCTGGGCTGGCGAATTCCTTGTGATCGTCTTTCAGCCGGAACGAGATGCGGGTCCCGCGCTCGGTGCGGTCGCTTTCATCGATCTCGTAGGTGCCCTTGCCGTCGGACACCCAGAGCCACCCTTTTTCATCCGGATCGGCGTGACGTGTTTCCACCGTGATCTGATCGGCGACCATGAAAGCGGAGTAAAAACCGACGCCAAACTGTCCGATCATGTTCCCGTCCAGCCTGCTTTTCTGGTCTTTCAGCTGCTGAAGGAATTCCATGGTCCCCGAACTGGCTACCGTCCCGAGCCGCCCGGTAAGGTCATCAAAGGTCATGCCGATGCCCGTATCCTCAATGGAGAACGTCTGTGCTTTATCATCCACTTCGATTTTGATGCGAAGCGGCAGCTTGGGCGACTGCACCTTTTCGCCCGTTACCTGTTTGAAACGGAGCTTGTTGAGCGCGTCCGATGCATTCGATACGAGCTCGCGGAGGAACACTTCGGGATTGGTGTAGAGTGAATTGACGATGAGATGGAGCAGCTGCTTCATCTCGGCCTTGAATTCGAACTGCTGTCGTGATGTCTTGTCCATAAACCAAAAAATTTCGAATTTATCTGTGAGAAACTGTCTTTATCTGCAAGAGGAATCAAAGGAAGTATCCCTTCCGGATTGGATTCGCCTTTGCCCTTATTAAAACGGAGAATCGGAAGCACCATTCCCCGGAAGTCCCGGCATTGCCGGTCAGAGCACTTTGATCAGGATGTTGGTGATGAGTGCAAGCAGCAGGGTGATCGCGATAAGGATGAGTACCTGTTTGTATTGTGACATGACTTGCCTGGGTTACAGCTGAATAATTGTGGGATTTTAAAATATCGGGCTTTCGTTAGTATCGGATTTTCTGGAATGCCGGACTCTCGGAGGTGCCGGTTTATCAGGAATGCCGGGCTATCGGAGGTGCCGGTTTATCCGAAATGCCGGGCTATCGGAATTGTCAGGTTTCAGGCCGCCGTATCGATTTTCCGGATCGTAACAGCAGAAACAGTTAGGATTGCAAATTACGGTGCTTTTCGGACGAACTCCACTTCCCGGGCGCGTCCGGTCGATACCAGAAACCCTGTGACCTGTCCCTCATCATCCCGCTGAAAAACAAAATCCCAGGAGCCTGCCCGCCACTTGTCGTGGGCTTCTTCGTTCATGACGCCGCGCGGGGAAAGTCTGCGTATCAGCTTCAGGGATCCGTCCTCTACGGCCAGCTCATAATCAACCTGCAGCTCCTCATTGTGATAAATACCCTGATACGGAGCCAGAAATGCTTCAAAAACCCCTTGCAGGAGAATTTTTGCCATTTCCCGGTTCTTTCTGCCCGGATTCGCATCCTCCCGGTTGCACAAGGTGAGCAGTGCCAGGCCGTGCTGCGGAAATCGGCGCACATCCGTTTTGAATCCCATGAAACTGCCGGAATGCCCTTCCATCCGCGCCCCCTGCCAGGTTTCCACATCCAGTCCCAGGGCATAGGCAAGCGTGTCATTGCGGACCACCTCGCGCCGGGTCATCATGGCACGAAGTTCATTCATATCATCAGGCAACGTGTTGTCACCCATCCAGAAAGACTCCCAGTGCTTCCAATCTTTCAAGCTGGAATAGAGTCCGCCCGGACCCACACCCTGGAAGTTGCTCAGATAGGTCTGGCGGAATGCGGGTGATGCGGCGTCTGATGCGGCGTCTGATGGTTTTTCATCCGCCCCGCCCACTTCATCGGCCTCATCGGTCTCATCATCGGCCGGCGCATAGCTGATCACGCGGTTTGGTATCACGCGCAGTCGGTCGTCATGGAAATGCGTGGCCGTCATTCCCAGCGGCTCCAGAAGCTCACTCTCGACAAACTCCGAAAACCGTTTCCCGGACACCGTTTCCACCAGTTTGGCCAGCGTCGTGTAACCGCTGTTGGTGTAGCTGTATGAGGTGCCCGGACGGTTTTTGAGCGATTCCCCGCGATAGAACAGCGCCATGTAATCATCCAGGTCCATCACATTGCTCAGGGAGATGCCGGAAATATCCATCAGGTCGTAGATGTCCGGCAGGCCGGATGTGTGGTTGAACAGGTGCTTCACGCGCACCTCGGATGCCCATTCCGGCCAGTCGTCAAGGTAGTCTGATACGGCAGCATCGTAACCGAGCTCGCCCCTGACAACCAGCAGCGCGGCGGCGGCGGCCGTCACCTGTTTGGACACCGACGCCATGTAGAAGCGCGAGGAATCCGTCAGCGGGATGCCATAGTCGAGATTTGCCATGCCAAACGCGGCGCTGTGGGCCATTTCCCCATCGCGATACACGGCCACCGCACAACCCGGCGCATCCTCCCGGTCATACTCCGAGAAAAGTTCGTATATGGCTGCGAGCGAGGACTCGTCCGGGAAGTCGGCATTGATCGCCGCAGATACCCCGGCGACGGGTTCCCGGGCGTGCCTGTCGGCGGGTTCCGCTTCCCCTGCTACGGCCTCGCCGGTGTGGGTGGAGCAGGATGCAAACATCCATCCGAAAAAAATCAGGAAAAATGACTTTTTCAGATAACGGGCGGCCGAAATAGAAACTGTGTGTAGCATGGATTCTGACTCTGTTGGATGTGACTCTGTTGGATTGTGACTGTGACGGATATGAGGATGAGATCGTGGTGCTTTCGGGGTGATTCGCCGGTTCATTCCCTGCGGAACGTAATGGCTCCTGTCCTTGGTGCTTCGAGGGTGAATTTCCGGATGCGCTCATCGCTGTCTCGCTCAAAGCGGATATCCCACCGGTCCACACGGAACCGGTCTTCCGCCGACCAGACGAGCCGTCGCTGGCCGTCCTGCGGGTCGCCGTTTTTCCGTTTCAGGTACAGGTCCCCATCCTCCAGGATCACGGAGAAGGTGACGCCGAGTGACTCGCTTGTGTATTCACCGGCAAACTCTTCGAACATTTCCGCGAAGACGTGGCGCAGGTAGAGATCGGCGACCTGGCGGGAGTAGGCGGCCGGACTGATATCGCTCTGGTTGCAGAAAACAATGATGGCCAGGTTCAGATCCCTGAAATGCATGTAATTGGTGCGGAACCCCATATAGCTTCCGCCGTGAGCGATGGTGACAAGATCGCGGTACACGCCGTGGCGTAGTCCCGTTCCGTAGTTGATGGAGTCCCGGCGCGTGGTGAATCCGGGGCGCGACATGACTTCTGTGAAATTGTCCAGATGCGACCGGTTTTCGATGAAGTTGGCATCCCACAGGACGAAGTCGTCGATAGTGGTGAAGAGTCCGCGTGCGCCCACACGGTCCATGTTGCCGCGGTAGAACTGTCCGGGACCGCGGGATGTTGGAAGGTAGCTGATGACCCGGTCGGGCACGATCATTTCGGTGTCGTCGTGCCAGTGGGTGGCGGTCATTCCGATGGGCTCGAAAAAGTGCTTGTGGGTATATTCGCGCAGGGACATTCCCGTGACGTTTTTCGCGAGGATGGACATCAGGAAATAACCGCTGTTGCTGTACAGGTATTCGGAGCCCGGCTCGAAGTTGAGGCGTTGCTGGCGGCTGAGCATGGCCAGGGCGTCCTCATTGGTGGTGGTGTTGTCGAGTCCGATATCTGCGAGCGAAAGCAAGTCGTAAATGTCGCGGAGCCCGGAGGTATGGTGGATGATCTGGCGGGCATTGATCGGTTTTTCGAATTCCGGAAGTTCGGGGATGTAGGTGCGCAGGTCCTCCTCGAGATCCAGCAGGCCTTCCTGGGCCATCATCATCAGGGCTGCGGCGGCAAACTGCTTGGAAACGGATGCGATCATGAAGCGGGAGTCGGGGCGGATCGGGATTCCGTAGTCCAGATTGGCTGTGCCGTACCCTTTGGTAAAGATCGGTTCGCCGTTGCAGACTACGCCGACGGCACATCCCGGGGTGTCCGGTCGATCGAAGGCGAAGAAAATACTGTCCATGTCGGTTTCGGAGACGTGGCTGTAGTCTGTGCTGTAATCCGTGCTGTAATCCGTGCTGTAATCCGGCCGGTGAGGGTTGCTGTCCGTGGCCTGTGAAATCAGCGGATTCATCGCCGGAAACAGCAGGCTCGCGACAGTTATGAAAACTAACCGGTTCATCATGGTAACAATTTGAGGGTCAGGGGTGATGGGTCGGGGTAAGAGGTCAGGGAAAAGAATGATGGGTCAGGGGTCAGAGTAAGGGGTAAGGGATAAGGAGTAAGGAGTAAGGAGAAACTGTAATGGAATTGTGTCAGAAAATAGTATCAATCTCCGCTCAAATTAACAAGCGCTGTCTGCGGCAGCGTGATCATGTGCAAATGCTTGACCGCGCGGTACCTCCGGGAATTTATTTGTGCCGGACGCATGAAAAAATTTCTGCCGGATGTGTAAGGTTTTGCGGTCTGCGTGCTCTAAGAGATATCGGGTGCGCAACATGTGCATGCCGGAACATACAACTATAAATCAAGGGTGATACATTATGAAAAAAATAATCAATAATACCATGGCACTTGCAGCAACACTTGTGCTTTCTGTCTTCCTCATCACATTCTGCACCCAGACGGTGGAGGATCCGAAAGGGGAGGATGCGCTTGATAAACTGGATGACGCACTGCAGGAATTCAAGACGGTTGGATTGCTCCATAACGAGATCATGGACGAGGTGCTCGATGATTTCAGGAATCATGACGGGCAGTTTGAGGATAAGGAAGGGTACTTCGACTTTCTTGAAGAATCTCTGGTACGGAATTTGTCTTCCAAGGATCTGCTTCAGGGGATGAAGGTGGAAGATATCCGATCTCATGTTTCTCAAGAGCTTGCGCAGCTTCGTTCGTTTTATGGCAATAAGCCCAGAAAGGCCTTGGATACGGATACAGATAACTATTTTCAGTTTACCGTCTCTCTGTATGATGGTCTGTTGAACCCGCAGCAAATGCAGATACTCTACCAGATCGAATATATCATACATAATGCATCCTCGACACAGGAAATAATATCGTCTCTTGAGATGATCAATTACAGTACGCAAGTTCAAAGTCTCAGTCATGACGACCGGCTTGTGATTTATGCTGCAACTTCCGTGGGTATTGAATCTGCCATATACTGGGAGGCGAATTTCCAATATTGGGTTGATGCATTGGCCCACGGCGACTCTGGTACGGAGTTTTTCAAGACCCTGGATGGGGCAGGTTTTTTTGACTCCGTACAATGGTTCAGCGGTCGCCGCATGGTACGGGCTGATGTTGCTGGTGCCGTGGGAGGAGCTGTTACGGGTTGCATGGCTGGAGCATTAGTTGGCGGTGCAGGCTGCCTGCCCGGGGCATTAGCGGGGGGTCTGATAGGTGCCGCTGGTGCCTCGGCGCACGATGCTGCGTCTCAAATTCTTGAACACCATTTTTAATTAATTGGCAATAATAACTTATCAACAAAAATTGAAATTGCCGGGCTTGTTGAGTTTCTCTCAAGCCCGGTTGTTTCATCATAAAACGGAGATTAAAATGAAGATCACAGCTAAAGAAAGAATGGTTTTTTATCCGGGCTTTTTCCTTATTTATCCGATAATCCATTATCTGATTCAAGAGTTGTCTGGCCAAGTTTATTACGAGACATGGTTTGAGCTGTTTAGACTATCTCTTGGTACCATACTTCTCATTGGCGTCTTTGATTTTGTTTACCACAAATTCTGGTACAAAAATAAGTCGAACAAGTAATAGAAAAATACTGTATTTGAATTACCAGGTCGTCCGGCATATCTTTCCTTAAAAAGATAAGCCCTGCAAAAATGCACCCTGTTGTCCACTTTTCCGATCTCGGTTCGCTGTCATATAATGAAGCATGGAAGCTTCAGGAACACCTGCAGCAAAAACTGATTGAAAGTAAAAGATACACTTGGGCCGTTGGAGAGCGGACAGCCAACGGGCCCGGTGATTCCGAAAAACCGCCCGGGCGGGGCTTTCTGCCTTCCGGATACCTCCTGTTCCTTGAACATCCGCACGTATATACCATCGGCAAAAGCGGAAAATGGGATAACCTTCTTTTTTCCGATAATATCCTGAGGCAGAAAGGAATTGAAGTCGTAAAAACGGATCGCGGGGGTGATATTACCTATCATGGTCCGGGACAACTGGTAGGGTATCCCGTTCTCGACCTGGAACAGTTTGGCCTGGGTATCGCTTCCTATATCGAGCGGCTTGAAGAGGTAATCATCCGGACGGCCGCACATTTCGGTATTACCGCCCGCCGTATCCCTTCCCGAACAGGCGTATGGGTTGATAACAACAAACTCTGCGCAATGGGGATCAAGTGCTCCCGTTACGTTTGCATGCATGGTTTTGCTTTGAACATCCGAACGGACCTTGATTTTTTCCACGGGATCATACCTTGCGGAATCTCAGACGGCGGAGTAACCAGTTTTGAAAAACTTTGCGAGCAGCCTCCTGACAAAAAAAGCGTCTCCGAGCTCCTTCTGAACGAATTCCAGGATATATTCAACTGCTCCATTGTCAGAAAAACAGGGGCGGATCTGCAAACGGAAGTTTCCTGATCATCCCGTTTTTTTTCTTCTGCTGACTTCACTTCTGACTGTAAAAGACTGCCGGGGCGTTGTTTGGATTTCTTTTCGGTCTTTCAATACCCCCGTAAGTCCAACAAGGTTTCAATATCGTCCGGATGTCCTTATTTTACACCCTGTTATTACATGGTCGCATCACAATTAAAAAACCGGCGACCAATTACCCTTTACATATTTGCAGTTTTTTTAATGATCAAGGAACGCAACGTCATTTCAAGCCCCGATCAAACCGATAGGCAACAACCGAAAACCACTCCCTGCCAAAGCGGCTCTGAAACCCGCGCTGCCGGAGTTGCAGGAATGGAAACGGCCACTGCTGCCGCCCGTCGTGACACTGCCCGCGGAAACCACAAGCGCCGGCCCGACTGGCTCCGGTCACAGATACCCGGAGGCAAGGTCTACAAGGAGATCTCTGATATCATTTCGGGCCATTCGCTCAACACCGTGTGCGCGGAAGCCCGCTGCCCGAATATGTCGGAGTGCTGGAATGCCGGGACGGCCACATTCATGATCCTCGGGGATGTTTGCACACGCTCCTGTGGATTCTGTGCTGTCAAAACCGGCCGGCCGGTTCAGGGACTCGACTGGGACGAACCCAATCGCGTGGTCGAGGCCGCCAGGCTGATGGACCTGAAACATGTGGTCATCACCTCTGTCAACCGGGATGAACGCAAAGACGGCGGCGCCCCCATTTTCGCAAAGACCATAGCTTTGCTGCGTGAAGAAATTCCCGGCGTCACCGTTGAGGTGCTCATTCCGGATTTCCGGGGGATATGGGATGCCCTTCAGGTCGTGCTGGATGCGCAGCCGGACATCCTGAATCACAATCTGGAAAGCGTGCCGCGCCTGTATCGCCGGGTGCGCCCACAGGCAAAATATGAACGCTCCATAGAACTTTTGCAGATATCCAGGAATCAGGGCCTCCGCACAAAAACCGGAATCATGGTCGGACTGGGGGAAACACCTGCCGAAGTTTTCGAACTTATGGATGATATTGCCACTGTTGGTGTCAATATCATGACCATCGGGCAGTATATGCAGCCGACAAAAATGCATTTGCCTGTCGAGGATTACGTACATCCTGAAATATTTGAGACCTATAAGGAGGTTGGCGAAAGCAAGGGAATAGAGCATGTGGAAAGCGGGCCGTTTGTACGCTCATCCTATCATGCACATAAACATTTGGCACCGAACACTTAGGATGAACGCAAAAAAATCCTATTTTACATGATCGGATCATCTCTGATCCATAATCCCGCTCCGGATCCCTTTACTGCAATTCTGTATGCTTTCATTCATCCTCATTGTCATTTTGAGCTATCTTCTCGGCTCTATTCCCACATCCATCTGGGTGGGAAGGCTGGTCAAGAGGGTTGATATCCGTGAGCATGGAAGCGGCAATGCCGGAGCAACCAACACCTTCCGGATTTTGGGGTGGAAAGCCGGTGTAGCCGTAAGCCTCATCGACCTTGCCAAGGGGTTCACAGCGGCTTATTACATCAGCCAGATTGGCTATATCACCGGTGGCGTGTTGCCGGAGATTGTAATTTTTGGCGTCGCATGGGAAACCGATGTATTCATGAGACTCATAGCCGGAGCGGCTGCCGTCGGCGGACACATGTACCCTCTCTATGCTAAATTCAAAGGTGGCAAGGGCGTCATCACGGCTGCCGGAATGCTCTACGGTATCGAACCCATATCCATCACTCTTGCAATCACCGTTTTTGCCATTGTACTCTTTTCAAGCCGCTACGTATCGCTGGCCTCCATCATTGCAAACTTTTCCTACCCGCTTTTCCTTTTAGTCCTTAAATACGGGTTTGACTGGCCCGTCGACGGCAGCCTGATCGTTATCAGCGCCGTAGTGGCGGCAACCATCATCATTAAACACCACGCCAACATACGAAGACTGATTCAAGGCAACGAAAACCGCATCCGGTCTTTCAAACCTGCAAAAGGCCGGTTAAACCAGGAGTAAACCTCGTGAATATCAGTATCATCGGTGCCGGAAGCTGGGGAACCGCACTCTCTGTGGTCGTCGCAGAAAAAGGACATCCGGTACGCCTATGGGCCAGAGAGCCGGAAATCGTAGAAAACATTACCAGGCATAATAAAAACGGTGTCTACCTGCCGGACATCCAACTGCCCGATAACGTGACCGCATGGTCCAGCCTCGCAGACGCCCTCAAGGATGCCGAGATCGTTGTATTCGCAACACCATCCCATACCATTCGCAATATGGCCGGCGAGGCAAAGCCCCTTCTCAAAGGAACCGAACGCATCGTCACCGTGGCAAAAGGTATTGAGATGGATACCTTCATGACCATGAGCCAGGTGCTTTCGGAGGTACTCTCCGATGTCGTCAGCGATGATTACATCGGGGTCCTCTCCGGGCCCAGTCACGCCGAGGAGGTGAGCAGGCACATGCCGACCACCGTAGTCTCATCCTCCAACTCCAAACAAACGGCACTAATCATCCAGAAAGCATTCATGACCCCTCATTTCCGGGTCTATGTCAACAGGGACATTATCGGGGTGGAAGTTTCCGGAGCCGTAAAAAACATCATGGCCATTGCAGCCGGGATCGGAGACGGCGCAGATCTTGGCGATAATGCCAAGGCCGCCCTCATTACACGGGGACTCGCCGAAATGCGTCGGCTGGGCATGCGCCTCGGTGCATCTCAGGAAACGTTTGCAGGGCTGACCGGTGTTGGAGACCTTATCGTGACATGCACCAGCCGCCACAGCCGAAACCGCAACGTCGGATTCCGGATTGGCCAAGGTGAAAAACTGAAAGACATCATAAACTCCATGAATATGGTCGCTGAAGGAGTTAAAACAACCCGCTCCGTCTACACATGGGCACATTCACTTAGTGTAAACATGCCCATCACGGAGAAAGTCTACCAGGTGCTTTTTGAGGACCTTTCTCCCGAGAAGGCCGTTCATCAGCTCATGACCCGGGATCCAAAAGAAGAGATCATCTTTTAAGTATACCGGTTTCTGTTCCTGTTTCGTTAGGCCTTTGATTTTGTTCTGTAACAGCCCTAATCAGATTTCTGTATTATGAATCAGCAAGCCCCCATACACAACTCCATGAGCTTGCGGGACCTGAAAAATCTGATCCGGTCCGGTGAAGGACTCCTGCTCGAATTCAAAAGAGCCATCTCGTCCCCTGAAAAAATCGCCCGTGAAATCGCCGCTTTTGCCAATACGCATGGCGGACATCTGATTGTCGGTGTGGACGACGACCACACGATAACCGGCGTGGAAAGTTATCACGAACAGGATTTCTACCTCGAGCAGGCCGCACACGATCTGTGCACCCCCGCCCTTGTGTACAAAATGGAAGTAATCCCCTACTACAGCAGGGAAATTCTGCTTGTGTACATTGAAGAGTCGGAAAACAAACCCGTTGCGGTGCGTAACGGACAGGGCGATGCCATCTATGTCCGGGTGGACGACCAGAGCGTACGCGCCAGCGATGAAATGGCAGCCGTCATGCGGGCTCAGGCCTCAGAAAAAGGAATTACATTCCAGTATGGAATACACGAACAAAAACTTTTCCGCTACCTGAACGAATACCCCAATATCACAGTGGATCAGTATTCAAGCCTGGCAGATATCAACCGGAAAAAAGCATCCAGGATACTGGTAAACCTGACCACACTGGGTATTCTCAAACTGAATAAAAAAAATCAGAGCAACGTGTTCACGCTTGCAACGTGAGCCTCATTCGGCAGATTGGCCCGTATTTGCGGCCCGGCCTCAACCCCCGGGAATGACAGAATGGACAGACGTCATCGCAGATGCAACAGATATCACAACAGGGGAACTTCCGAATGGTTGTATAACATTATATCTTTACATGGCATATTCATTGCAAACCAGGCAAATCAGAGACTTATACAGCTATATGGAAGTTACAAACGGCAGCAGCTCCCCCCCGAAGACGGAAATTCCCGTCTCACTCACCGAGAGAGCTGCCCGGCAGATAAAAAAAATTATCGAAGAAGAAGAGTTACCCTCCGGCCATATTCTGCGCATCGCCGTCAAGGGCGGCGGATGCTCGGGCCTCAGTTATTCGCTCGGATTTGACGAGCGCACAGATAATGACGAGTACTACACTACCCAGGGTGTGGATGTAATCGTTGACAAACGCCACATTCTTTATTTGAGCGGCATCTCCGTCGATTTCCACGACGGACTTGATGCCAGAGGGTTCGTTTTCAATAACCCCAATGCCACCAGCACCTGCGGTTGCGGCACCTCTTTCAGCGCCTGACAACGTATGGATGAACTGCACAAACATCTGAGACTGCACGCATATGCCCTTGAGGAAAATCTGATCCACCTCAGACGCACCCTGCACCAGCATCCCGAGACCGGCTGGTCGGAATACAAAACCTCGGAAACACTGCGTGATCGTTTCGGCGAGAACAATTTGCCAACTCCTGCCGATACGGCCGGCACCGGTTTCTACGTGGATATACAGGGAGAACACGACGGGCCTCTCATCGCCTACCGGGCGGATATGGATGCCCTTCCCATCCAGGACAGAAAAGAGAAGCCCTACGCCTCGAAACGGACCGGCTTCGGACATCTTTGCGGACATGACGTCCACAGCACCATCGCCTACGGGGTAGCCCGGCTCCTCCACAGACATCGCCATGAACTTCATGGAACCGTTCGCGTCTTCTGGCAACCCGCCGAGGAAGTCACACCAAGCGGGGCGCCCATGATCCTTAAGGATGGCATTCTGGATGAAATCGAGGCCATCTACGGCATCCACTGCGATCCGACAATTCCCTCCGGTTGCTTCAGCTCCCGGCCCGGAGCCGAAACCGGCTCTTTTGACACGTTCGAAGTGACCGTCGATACCCCCTCCACATCCCATTCAGCGCGGCCCCACGAAGGAAAAGACACCATCTGGATCGCCAATCAGATCATGCAGCACTTCTACCAGATAATCGGCAGGGTCACCGACGTCCGCAAACCTGCCGTCATTTCGATCTGCACGTTCCATGCCGGCGAAGCACTCAATGTGATCCCCCACCACGTCTCCTTCGGCGGGACCCTCCGCACCATGAACGAGCAACTGCGACAGCAACTGCGGGAATACATTACGAACATCACCCGCGAAATCGGCAGGCTTAACGGGGTGGATGCGCGCATCCGGCTGGGCGGCGGATCCCCATCCGTGATAAACAATTATCAGCTCTATCGCTTCATGAGAAAACTCATCGGGACACAGCTGGGCGACGAGAAATTCCTGGACAGGGAACAAAGTATCGGAGCGGAAGATTTTGCATACTATACACAGCGCTTCCCGGGCCTGTTCATGCGCGTGGGTACCGCCCATGGCCCGGAAACCTCATACCCGCTGCACCATTCCTCTTTTGATGTGGACGAGCGCGTGATCGCACCCGCAAGCGCACTGATGGCCTATGCCCTCATCCGGCATCTGCGCGACCGCATCCTGCATGTGAAACCATCGCTCAGTTCTGCCGAATCTTTGCTTTCTGAGCAATAGCATCCAATTCCTGCCGGCTGAAAATATACCTTTTGCTGCAATGGTGGCAAACCAGCTCTTCGGTTTCCCCCTCCATCGCCAACAACTCATCCGGATCAAGCAGCGCAAGGGAGCGCCTGAACCTGTCTTTGGAACATCGGCAGAAAAAGTCTGTGGGATAACGCATAAGTTCTTTTACCTCTAAACCTTTCGAAACCTGGGAAAGAACCTCTTCAAGATATCCGTCGCCCAGCTGCAGCCCGATTGTGGGCATGTTTCGAATATTATCCTCCAGCCGGGCTATCTCTTCCCCGGAAGCCCCGGGCATGGCCTGCACCAACACCCCTCCGGCTTCGGAAATCCCGCCTTTTTTGTCCACAGTCACATCCAGCGATACCGCAGAAGGTATCTGCTCCGACTGCAGCAGATAGTGCGCAAGGTCCTCGTTCACATTTCCACGAACCAGAGCAACGGTACCGCTCACAGGCCGGGCTCTGTTGTAGAGCGACTTCGACACGGTCAGCACGCCCACGCCGATGCCATCACCCAGAGAGCTCAGTTCCCGGAAGTCCAGTTCGGCCTGTGGACGGGAAACATATCCCCGCACTTCGCCGTTGCTGGTGGCTTCCGCGGTCACAGCACCCACAGGTCCGTTGCCCTCCATCCTGAGCTGGATACGCTCCTCTCCCTTCAGATTGGATGCCAGCAACAGTGCAGCCGTCAAGGCCCGTCCCAATAGCACGCTTGTGAGCAGCGACAGCCCGTGCTTCTCACGGGCTGTGCGGACGATCTCTGTGGTTTTGATTACAGATATGCGAAAATGGCCGTTTTTGTCAATAGCCCGCAACAGACGGTCACGCCTGAGAAACTCCGATTTTTTCATAAATAATGAATCCGCCTGCACTCAAAACTTCTAGCGGCGCCCTACCAGCTCACCCATCCTTCCGGTAAAGTGACTTCGGGAAGCGTAAATCGACTTGATCCGGCCAATCTGCTTCAGCCTCATCTCGGCAATGGTGTTGGATGCGGTGTAGGTTGGGACGTTGTGCGTTTCGGCATACTCCAGGATACGGGTTACGGTGTCATAGATCCTGGCGGCCTGCTCATGTGCGTATTCGCGGTTATATCCTTCAAGTTCATTGGAAACATTGATGACACCACCGGCATTGATAACATAATCCGGGGTGTAAAGAATTCCGCGTTCAATGAGCATGGGGCCATGAACCGACTCGTCATCCAGCTGGTTGTTGGCGCCACCGGCCACAATGGCACACTTCAGGCGCGGTATGGTATCGCTGTTCAGAATGCCGCCGAGGGCATTCGGGCTGAAAATATCCACATCCACATCGTAGATGGAGTCAGGGTCCACGGCAATAGCTCCTGTATCACGAACGAGACGGTCCAGTTTCTCTTCGTCAATGTCCGTGACATACAGTTTTGCCCCTTCCTTGTGAAGATAACCGGCCAGGTGCGAACTGACATTACCGGCACCCTGGATGCTGATCTTGCGGTTTTCGAGCGAATCGGAACCGAACACCTTTTTGGCGGTTGCCTTCATCCCCATATAGACGCCCATTGCCGTAACGGGAGAGGGGTCG
Organism: Balneolaceae bacterium; assembly: GCA_007693825.1. Lineage (GTDB taxonomy): Bacteria > Bacteroidota > Rhodothermia > Balneolales > Natronogracilivirgulaceae > SKNL01. Next base: position 2,330 of record RECX01000223.1, on the reverse strand, counting down.
CCGCTTCCGCCCAGGGATACGGAAATACCCGTGACATACTTGGTCTCCATGCGGATCCACTCCATATCCTGCAGCGACATGCCGACATCCTCCGCAGTGATGTAACGGCCGGCCAGGCCTTCCACGTAGCGGCCGAACGCACGGAAAATGGCTTCTTTTTTGTCCTTTTTCGGATTGCCAATAATCACGGCCTTGCCGCCGCCCAGATTAAGGCCAGCCAGCGCCGCCTTATATGTCATCCCGCGCGAAAGACGAAGCACGTCCTTGAGTGCGGCCTGCTCAGACTCATAGGGCCACATGCGAACCCCGCCGAGTGACGGTCCGAGCACCGTATTGTGAATGGCAATAATAGCTTTCAGTCCGGAAGAGGGATCGGAACAAACGATGATCTGTTCGTGCTCATTTTCCTCCATGCTTTCAAAAATGGAAAGTCCGGTTTTGGGCTCTTTTTCTGCTAACGTTGGTGACATAGTGTTGAAAAGCTTTAGAGTGATATGGTTAATGACCCGAATCAAGGGCCGTTCCTTTGACAAATTTTCAAATTAGATACCGTCCGATCGTATGCCGCAACCGGTGCGGCGGTCTCCCTGTGGAAGGTCACTCTGACCGTCGGTATCAAATTACATATAAAAGCGCTTCCAGTCGAGTAAAATCTTACTTTTTTGGGCCGATGGTATAGGAGATATATTCACACGGGATGGATCCGTTCAAAACGTTGAAAACCTTGCCCGGCTTCAATGGCATGGTTTTTTTGAATTCCCGGTCCGGGGTGATGAAATAGGCCTTGTAGCCCACTGCTTTATACTTCAGCACCCTGCCGAGTTCCTCGTACATTTTTCTGAGTTCCCTGCGCTCGCCGATATGTTCGCCATATGGCGGATTGGTAATGATCACCCCTTTATCTTCCGGAATCCAGACCTTGTCAAAGGGCTTGTTGAACAGTGTGATATTTCGGCTGAGACGGGCTTTTTTAATATTTTCACGGGCTATCATAATCATTTTCGGATCCTGATCGCTTCCATAAATCCAGTTCACGTCCCGTCGCTCTTCACGCTCCGCCTCCCGAATGAGCCGCTGCCAGAGTGTTTCGCGGAAATGGGGCCAGCGTTTGATGCCAAACGTATCGTTGAGAAGGGCCGGCGCCCTTTTTTTGGCGATCATGGCCGCTTCAATGACGAATGTGCCGGATCCGCACATCGGATCCACAAAAGGCGTCTCCGGATCCCAGAGGCTGAGGGATATGAGTCCGGCCGCCAGCACCTCGTTTATGGCCGCCTTGCCCGCCTGCTGCCGGTATCCGCGCTGGTTCATGGACCTGCCGGAGGCATCCAGCGCGATATGCGACGCGCCGTCTCTGGATATGTGCAGGTTTATGCGGACATCCGGATCCTTCGGGCTGACACTCGGACGGACCTCGTACAGCTCGCGAAACCGGTCCACGATCGCATCCTTGGTCTTCTGGGCCAGGAAAACCGTGTGGTTCATCTCCGGATGAAAAGAGACCACATCCACGGCGAGGGTGTTTTTCACCGACAGATAATCCTCCCAGGCAAGGGTCTTCACCCAGTCGTAAAGTTCCTTTTCGTTGCTGACGTTATGTTCGGCCAGCCGCACCAGCACGCGGATCGCCATGCGGGAGTGAATCAGGACTTTGTAGAATGTCTCCTGGTCTGCCACGCATGCCACGCCCCGCCTGCCAATGTAGACATCATCCGCGCCCAGCTGTTTCAATTCCTCAGCCAGCACCTCCTCAAGCCCCATGAGTGTTTTTACAAAAAGCGGAATAACCGATGATGAAATCAGCGACATGAAAAAACCTGTTCAAATAGTAACAAAATCAGCACTTCAATATACACTTTTTTGGGGACCGGCAGAACGGCGAGTTCAGCCGGGATGGACAGATTATTTTGGTGCCAATCCTTGCCCGGCATACCATGACAGTATTCTTTTTCGTAGATTGGTTAAGGGACTACACTCCCACGCTGGTTTGACGGCCTGACCGCCACAAGCCTCTTCATGATAAAAAGAACAAGATACGTACCATTATGTCTTTCCGATGGAATTTTATCCAGCCGGATCATGAGGAGACTATACCCAGACTGCAGGAGGAGCTTGGCATCCCCCGGTCTGTCGCGCGGCTCCTTGCCATCCGGAGAATCCATACCTATGACGATGCACGAACGTTTTTCCGACCTTCACTGACACAACTCCATGATCCCTTCCTCATGAAGGGAATGGATGTGGGTTCCGATCGCCTCGCATCGGCCATCCGGTCGAACGAAAAGGTCGTGGTGTATGGCGATTACGATGTGGACGGAACCACGGCCACA
>RECX01000241.1 GCA_007693825.1 Balneolaceae bacterium | reverse complement strand
AGATTCTCCTGCGCGCCCGGACTCAGAGACTCCTCCAGCTCCCACTCGTACCCCCTGATCTGCAGCAGACAGGATGGCGGAGCAGGCCCGTACAGCGTTTCGTACAACGCCAGGATGAACCCCGGCGAAACCTGATGCATCGTGAACGTTTCCTTGTCATCGGCCTCCACGGCAGCCAGGTCAAAGTCGGCAATACGCTCGTCCATACTGGCATCCACAAAAATAATCAAATCCTTTCCTTCAATAAGCGTAACATCCTCCACCAAAAGCTGATAACCCACATCGAGTGATATATTTTCGAGACCTTCTTTATGCACCCATTCCTCGGCGAGCTCGATCAGGGCTTTTCCCAGCCCATCGTCCTGCCGGCCCGGGTTGCCGTAGCCGTAAATCAGTATTCGCCGGTCTTCTGTCATAGAAACTGTTGTGATTCCAATGGTGCCCCTGATTCAGGGTTTCCGGAAGATCACCAATTTTGCTGTGCAAATGCAAGAATATCAGATGGTCCCGGACCAGCGTGTTTTCCGGTCGATCAGACACCCATGGCTGTCGAACAGTGTGATCTCCAGGGGCATGCGGCCAATGGCGTGCGTGGCGCAGCTCAGGCAGGGATCATAGGCGCGTATGGCCACCTCCACCGCATTCATCATCGGTTCGGTGATGGTCTTCTGTCCGGTCATCTGTTTCCGGGCCACCTGCTCCACCGCCTCGTTCATCGGCTGGTTGTTATTGGTGGTGGATACGATCAGGTTGGCCATGGTGATCTGGTCCTGCTCGTTCACCCGGTAGTGGTGGAACAGCGTTCCGCGCGGCGCTTCCAGCAGGCCGATGCCTTCGGAATGCCGCTTGCCTTTGGTCATCAGGTCATCCTTCAGGATGTCGGGATCTTCCAGCAGAAGCTTGATGGATTCGGCCGCGAACAGGGTTTCGATGAGACGGGCCCAGTGCGTGTGCATGCACATGTCGTTCGGACGGCCGTCGGTGTAGGATTTGTACACCTCAAACGCCTCCTGCGCACGGGGTGTGGGGATGTGCTCGCAGGTGTTGAGCCGGGCCAGCGGCCCCACGCGGTACCATCCATCCTGTTTGCCGAGTTCGGTGAGGAAGGGGAATTTCATGTAAGTCCAGGAGCGCACCTCCTCGCCGATATAATCCAGGTACTCCTGGCAGTCCACGTCATGCAAAATCTTCTTGCCCTCCGCATCCACTGCCCGAAGTTTGCCATGGTACAGATCGAGGGCCCCGTCCTTGCCGACCAGGCTGAGGTGGTTGGACGGGAAACGCGAAAACTCATCCATCATCTCCTGATTTTTCTTGTGGAAATCCCGGAACAGGGCGATGGCCGATTCCGCCCATTCGATCATGGCGTCGGCGTTGAGCGGAGCCTCCCCTTTCAGGAAGCCGTCACGCTCCTCTTCGGTGAGCGATCTGTTGACGCCCCCCGGTATGGCTCCGGTGCCGTGTATCTTCTTGCCCGCCGTGGCCTTGATGATTTCCTGTCCGAATTTTCGCATCATCACACCCTGGACGGCGAGATCCCGGTACTCGGGCGTCCGTGCCAGGGCGATTACGTTGCGCTGGGCGGGGTCCGCATCCACCCCGAACAGCAGGTCCGGCGATGCCAGATGGAAGAAATGGAGCGCATGGGATTGCAGGATCTGTCCGTAGTGCATCAGGCGGCGGATTTTCTCTGCGGTGGGCGTGAGTCCGTCGCCCGTCCCGGCCCCGACGATGACATCGATGGCCTTCGCGGCCGCAAGGTGGTGGCTGACCGGACAGATGCCGCAGAGCCGCTGGACGAGGACCGGCGCTTCCCAGTAGGGACGGCCCTGGACAAACCGCTCGAAACCCCGGAATTCCACGATGTGGAGCCGGCTTTGGATCACTTCCCCTTCATCGTTCAGGTGGATGGTCACCTTTCCGTGCCCTTCCACGCGCGTTACCGGCGATATGGTGATTTTTTGTGCCATGACGTTGGGATCAGTCGAATTTGAAAACTTCGTAAGGCAGGTCCATTTCCTTGTTGTGGATGAGCGCGGTGAGCGCCTGCCAGAGCAGCTCGGCATCCGGCGGACATCCCGGCAGAAAGTAGTCCATCTTGACCACTTCATGGCACGGATACACACGGTTCAGCAGCACCGGCAGCTCCTCGTCGTTCGGCAGCACCTTGCCCTCGTTGTAGTTGCGCACCGACGGGCCGTTGAGATAGGCCTCCTCCAGGCATTCGCGCACCGAAATGCCGTTGCGCATCGCCGGCAAGCCGCCCATAATGGCGCATTCGCCCATGGAAATGAGGATGCGGCAATGGTTGCGGAACTCCCTGAGCACGTGCACATTCTCGTCCAGACAGCAGCCGCCTTCGATCAGCCCGATGTCGCATTCCGCGGTGAACTCCTTGATGTCGTTGATCGGGGATTTGTTGAAATCCACCAGCTCGATCAGATCGAGGATGCGCTCATCGATATCCAGCAGCGACATGTGGCATCCGAAACAGCCGGCGAGGGATGCGGTGGCGATGACCGGTTTTTGCATGGCGGGCCTCCTTTCGGATTTGCTTGTGCTTGAGCTTGAGCTTCTGCTTCTGCTTGAGTTTGAGCTTATGCTTGAGTTTGTGCTTGAGTTCTGATTTTCAATCGAGACAGGTCACACATCGCTTCCGATCGGTTTCTTGTCGTACATGCGCTGGCCGATCGGCGTTTTGAAGGCTTCATCGCGCGGCATGATGGCCCCGACCGGACACACCTCCACCGCCTTGCGCGCCCGTTCCTCGGTCAGCTGTCCAGCAAGGTCGGGATCCACATAGATTCTGGTTTCGAACCCGCGGTCCAGGAAAGCGAAAATGCTCCTGCCCTTTTCGTCCTTGACCGCACGCACGCACCGCTTGCACAGGATGCACCGGTTGTGGTCTTTGACGATCCTGGGATGCGAGGCATCGATCGGGCGTTTCGGGAAGAAATACGGGTACCTCGGCACCTCCATCTTGTAGCGATAGGCCAGTGCCTGGAGTTCACACTCGCCGCTTTTTTCACAAGAGGGACAGAAATGATTTCCTTCGACAAACAGCATCTCTATGATCGCCTTGCGCAAATCATTGAGTTCGGAGGTGTCGTTTTCGATCTCCATGCCCGGGGAGAGCTTTGTGGTGCAGGCGGTCATCAGCTTGCCGTTCACGCGCACACTGCAGATCCGGCAGGCCCCTTTCGGCGGCACTCCCTCCAGGTTGCAGAGCGTCGGTATGTACCGGCTGTTCTGGCGGGCGGCATCGATGATACTGGTGCCTTCCCGTGCCATGCATTTCAAACCGTCGATCGTAAAACTGCTTAGTTCGGCCATTGCTCTGTACCGTTACGTGTTAGTCAGCATGAGTGTATCGTCCGGTTGCCGCCATTCCCTCCTGGGTGGCGCGGGTCAGGTCAAATCCGGTATCGTATCGCATCTCACCGCGGATTTTCTGATCGTAGAGATGACGGAAATTCCGGATACTGGTGACAATGGGATTGGCGGCCGTCTGTCCCAGGCCGCACCGGCTGCTCTTGAGCACCTTGGCCCACTCGAGCATATCGGTGATGTCGGATTTGACGCCCCGTGCATCGAGGATCTTGCGGAGCTTGTCGCGCAGGATCACCGGCATGATCCGGCAGGTGGAGCAGGAGCCGCACGACTCCTCGATGAAGAACGAGGTGAAGTTGAGCACCACATCCTCCAGCAGATCGCGGGTGTGGTTGAAGATGATCAGCGATCCACCCGTGGACAGGTCGGCGTAGCACAGGACGCGATCGAAATCGGACGCCCCGACCAGCGAGCCCGACGGTCCGCCCACCTGCACCGCCATCACGTCCTCGGCGCCGGCCATGCCGCAGATGTCGTTGACGCTGAACCCCCATTCCACTTCATAGATGCCCGGATAGCGGCAGTCGCCGGAGATGCTCACCACCTTGGTGCCGGTCGAGTCCGTCGTGCCGAATGAACGGTACCAGTCCGCCCCGTGCAGCAGCACTTTCACTGCCGAACAGAACGTCTCGACGTTGTTGACCACTGTCGGCTGCCCATGGTACCCTTTTTCCACCGGGAACGGCGGCTTGTCGCGAGGCTCCCCCCGCTTTCCTTCGGCCGACTCGATGAGCGCCGACTCCTCGCCGCAGACATAGGATCCGGCGCCGTACTGTATGCGCACATCGAAGTCGAACCCTTCGATACCGGCGATGTTTTTACCCATCAGGTTCCGCTTGTAGGCTCCGGCAATGAGTTTTTCCAGGTAGGTTTTCAGGTACTCGTATTCGTGCCGGACGTACAGGATGCCCTGGCGGGCGCCTATGGCGTAGGCCGCCACGACCATGCCCTCGAGCAGCAGCTTGGGGCGCTCCGTGAGGATCACCCGGTCCTTGAATGTGCCCGGCTCGCCTTCATCGGCGTTGCAGATAATGTATTTCTCGTCGGATTCGGCCTGGCGGCAGATCTCCCATTTCATGCCGGTTGGGAATCCGGCGCCGCCGCGCCCGCGTATGTTGGACCGCTTCATTTCATCAATGACCTGCTGCGGGGTCATTTCGGTCAGTTTCTTGCGGATCACCTCCCCCGGCTTGTAGTCGGGATCCAGCACCGGTCCGATCTTGCGGATGTTGTTCCTGACCACGGCGCGGACATCGGGATTGCTGTTCTGGCCGTCGCCGTACCCCTCCACCACCAGCTCTTCCACGCTCTTGCCTGCCCTGATGTCGCGGATCAGCTCCTTGACCCGGAAGGGCGTGAGGTTCGGGAAAATCTTGCCGTTGATGATGGCAGCGGGCTCCTGGTCGCTCATGCCGATACAGGAGGTGTCGAACAGCCCGATCAGCCCGTCCCTGGTGACCGTGTTGAAGGGAATCCCCGCTTCCACTTCGAATGTGCGCGCCACCGCATCGCGTCCCATCATGTAGGCATTCACACTGGTATTCAGATAGATGGCGTATTTACCGGTCGGCTTTTTAGAGAAGAAATGATAAAAAGACCGGGTTTGCTCCACATCGGCCGTCGAAAGCCCCAGCTCCTCTGCGATCTTTGCGATGGCCGGATCCCCGATAAACCCCTGTGCACTTTGAACATCAATGAGGATGTCCATCAATCGGCTCGCATCGCTGTTGTATCTGGCGATTACGGAGTCAACACTTTCTGCCATAAGACCTCCTTTTTGGATATCCAGGGAAAGTACTCCTTTTCAGCCACGCTGACTTATGTCATATTACTGCAAAATTTATTCTTTGTCTACCGGAATTCCACTAACGGGATTCTGTATCTCCTGCCGGGTCATCTTTTACCAGGCCCGTTACCTGCTCGGAAATCTTTCGGGCCAGTTTCGGCAGCGCCGCTTCCACTGGCGGGGTCAGCCCCTCTTTCATTTCCAGCGAGGCTGGCTGGATGGCGGCTATTCGCACCGACTCCGGCAGCATCCCCAGTTTGGCAGCCAGTTCCAGGACCTTCAGAATGTCCAGGTCGTGCAGGGAATAGCCGACCGTCTTGATCGTGCGCACCTCATCCGGACTGAAAACCCGGATCTCCCCCGGTTCACCCCCAAAATCGACCGCATCGGCAATAATCACACAGTCGTAATCCTCAAGGTGGTGCAGCAGGATCATGCCCCCGGCGGCCAGCTCCACGATGCTGACATGATCCGGCAAATCGTCCAGATGCTCCAGTACGCGGACCCCGGCCCCATCGTCTGACATAAGCGTATTGCCAATGCCGATAACCGCCGTCTTTTTCAACGTTTCCACTCAACGTTCAGGAAGTGGGTCGAGCAGGAAATGCAGGGATCGTACGCCCGGACCAGCATCTCCAGGCTCAGTTCGATCTCCTTCTCGGGTTTGTCCAGCAACGTAGGTGCAAACGCTTCAAAATCGTGCTGGATATTGTTGTGGTTCTGGTTGGTGGGGATCACGCAGTTCGCACTGGCGCAATAGCCCTCGCTGTCATACACATACTCATGGAAGAGAATGCCGCGCGGCACATCTACTGCGCCCACACCGCGACCCGCTTTCGGTGTGATCTCGGGACGGGGCTCGTCCTTGTAGTCCTCCATCAAACGGTCGATCAGCGAGACCGAATCCTCAATGGAGTGGACAAACTCGACCAGCTGGGCCACGTTGTTCATGAACGGATTGTGGCAGACCGGCTTGAGGCCGAATTTTTCCGCCCATTGCTTTGCCAAAGGCGAAAGCTTGTCATAATTCAGGTTTACGCGGGCCAGTGCCCCCACCATGAACGCCTCGCGCTTGTTCTTGCAGTATTTGGCCGTGGATTGCGGTACCACGAACTCATTGACCACATTTATGTACTCGTCCACCGGATAGGTTCCGGCGTCGGTCGATCCGATCAGCCCGTCGTAAAGCGCATACTCATCCTTGGCCGTCAGCGCAATGAACTCGGTCTCCCGGGTGAAGTCCGGCAGCGCACCGGCATTGTCCAGGATGATGCCGGCCACCAGGTTGGCGGTCTCTACCGAATCCAGCAGCTTCTGCCGGTATTCCTTCAGCTTGAGCGGCGACGGGGTCTTGTAAAACCCGCCGGGGATCAGGTTGGTTGGATGGGTGGTGCGTCCGCAGACCACTTCCGAGAACTCGTTGGCCAGGCGGTGCAGCTTCACTACGGCCAGGACGGCATCGGTATGGGTCCGGACCAGCGGGATCACGCTGCCCGTGCCGAACAGGTCCGGCGATATCAGGTATCCCAGGTGCAGGATATGGCTCTGCATGTTCTCCCCGTGGATGGCGAGTCGGCGCAAGAGCTCACTCTGCGGCGATATTTCAATGTCCATGGCCGCTTCGGTAGCCTTGAGCGAGGCGAGCGTGTGGCCGATGGAGCAGATGCCGCAGATTCTGGATGTGATCTGAGCCAGCTGGTGATACGGCTTGCCGCGCACAAACGCCTCGAACAGCCGCGGCGCCTCGGACACCTCCCACATCACCTTTTCCACCTTGCCGTTTTTGGCGTTCAGCAGGATATTGCCGTGACCCTCGACCCGGGTCAGATGCTCCACGTTGATGTTGATTTCTTTCATCTGTTTAAATCAATTTAGATTTATATGGTCAGAATGAATTCACATGACAGATTTTAATCATCCTCCTGTGTGTCAGCCGGAGGCTGTCATGTTCATTTCATTTGAATCCCTCCTCGTTCATGACCTTTTCGAGCACTTCGACACCATCGAAGGAGAACACCTTCGCCGCTTCCAGTATGTCATCCCGGGTGAATTCGGCCTTGGCAAACGCCGCAAGTCCGAACCGGAGCAGGTCTTCGTTGGCCATCACACTGTGGCAGCCCTCGCAATTGTATCCGCGACGGGTGCAGTAAGCGTTGCAGTTGGAATAGGTGATCGGTCCCAGGCACAATACTCCGCGCGACAGCAGGCAGCCCTGCCTGCGGTTGGGACATTCGGAGCAGACCGACACCCCGTTGAGGTCGTATTCCCTGCAAAGATCGGAAAAAACGCAGTCTCCGCTCACGAAGCAGTTCCTGCAGTCCTGTTCGTGCTCCGAGAGAAGCAGCTCCACCACCTCCCGCCGCTGGTCGTACACCGGCCGGCTCTTGGTGGACACTTTGAGTCCGTCCGTAACCGGGAGTGTACAGCTGGACTGCAGCCCCGGCCTTCCGCCTTCAAGCACTTCCACCACGCACAGACGGCATCCCGCCGGACGTGCCGAAGCATTGAGGGGATTGAAGCACAGGGTGGGCAAATGAATTCCGTTGGCCCGTGCCACATCCAGGACATTCTGGCCTTCCTTGCATTCCAGTTCGGTATCGTTGATGATTATTTTCATATCAGGCACCCTCCCTTATGTCACATCGCAGGCATCGCTTGGCTTCCATGACGGCACACTGGTCGTCCAGGCACATGACCACTTCCTGGAAATTGTTTGCCCGTTCCCTGGCGGGAATGGTCAGAATGTCCGCCCGCGGAAGGGGTTCTTCGTTATTGGGCGGGTTCATCGAGTACTCGAATTGCGTGAGCCCCTGAAGCCGGTCCAACCGATCCTCGCCCATAAGTTTCCGGTCCATCTGACGGGCCGCATTCTTGCCGTGCGCCACGGCTTCGATGACCGTGGCCGGACCGAGCACCGCATCACCGCCGGCAAACACCCGGGGATGGCTGGTTTCCATCGAATAGGGATTCACAGCAATGCGCTGCCTGTGATCCATGAACTGATCGGCCATGTCACCGGCAAACTCCGTATCGATCTGCTGACCGATGGCGGTGACAATCTGGTCGGCCATGATGGTAACCGTCTCGTATTCCACCGGAACCGGTTTCCGCCGGCCCCATTTGGTGAATTCATCCATTTTCATCTTGCGGAACACCACGCCGGTGGCCCGTCCCTTCTCGACCAGGATCTTTTCCGGAGCCAGCAGGAAGTAGAATTCAATGCCTTCCTTCTTGGCTTCGCCGATCTCTTCGGGGTATGCCGGCATGTCTATTTCCTCACGGCGGTAGGCGATGATCACCTTCTCGCAGCCCAACCTGTGTGCGGTACGTGCCACATCCACCGAGACATTTCCACCGCCGATCACAAGGAGCCGATTGCCCAGGTCTACCTTTTCATCCAGGTTCATCTGGCGCAGCAGTTTCATGCCGTTCAGAATACCGGGCTTGTCCTCATTCGGCAGGTTCATCGGCAGGTCGTTCTGTGCGCCGATGCCCAGGAATACGGAATCGTACTTCTGGAGCACGTCTTCAAACGGCACGTCTTTGCCCACGGCGGTGTTCAGCCGGACGTGCACTCCCAGGTCGATGATCTGCTGGATTTCCCAGCGCAGGATATCGCGCGGCAGGCGATACGGCGGGATGCCCCACATCAGCATGCCGCCCAGCTCTGACTGCGCCTCGAAAATGGTGACGTCGTGGCCCAGCCGCTTGAGGAAGAAGGCCGCCGTAAGTCCGGCAACCCCGCCGCCCACAATGGCTATTTTCTTGCCGGTGACATCCAGTCTTCCCAGTTCGGGCCGGTATCCGGCCTGGCCGTCAAGGACTTTGTCGGAGCAGTACCGGTGGATCATCATCACGGACAGTGGCTGGTCCATCAGGTTGCGCTGGCATCGTTTTTCGCAGGGATGGTCGCACACACGGCCGCAAATCGCCGGGAAGGGATTGTCCTGGCGCTGCAATTCATACGCTTCGCCGTAGCGCCCTTCGGCCACCAGCTGCATCTGTCCGGGCACGTCGGTGCCGGCCGGACACGTATCCTGGCACGGGGTCAAAAACAGCGAGGCGCAGGTTGACGACGGACATTTCTTGTTCAGGATGTGCTGCTCGTATTCGTGGCGGAAGTATTTGAGCGTGGTGAGCACCGGGTTGGGCGCCGTTCCGCCCAGGGCGCACAGGGAGCCGTCGCGGATCTGCACGGACAGGCGCTCCAGCAGTTCGATGTCGCTCATTTTGCCGCCGCCCTGGCAGATGCGTTCCAGTACCTCGAGCATGCGGCGGGTGCCCATCCGGCATGGCGTGCACTGTCCGCACGACTCTTCCACACAGAACTCCAGGAAGTAGCGGGCGATATCCACCATACAGGTATCCTCGTCCATGGCCACCATGCCGCCGGAGCCCACGATGGAACCGAGTTCCTGGAGGTTTTCATAGTCCACTGCCACATCCAGCAATTCCGCCGGGATACATCCACCCGACGGACCGCCGGTCTGCACGGCCTTGAACGCACGTCCGTGCTGCATGCCGCCGCCGATCTCGTAAATGATATCCTTCATTTTGGTACCCATGGGGATCTCCACGAGTCCGGCCCGCTCGATTTTGCCCACCAGGGAGAAGACCTTTGTCGCCTTGCTGCGCTCGGTGCCCATGCCGCTGAACCATCGGGCGCCCTTTTCGAAGACCATGGGGATATTGGCCCAGGTTTCCACGTTGTTGACGTTGGTGGGCTTTCCGAAAAGTCCCGAGTTGGCCGGGAAGGGTGGACGGGGTTTCGGCTCGCCCCGCTTTCCTTCGATGGATGCGATCAGCGCCGTTTCCTCGCCGCAGACGAATGCGCCGGCACCCTCCATGATGCGCAGGTCAAACGAGAAGTCGCTGTCCAGGATGTTTTCACCGAGGATGTTGAATTCGCGGGCCTGCAGGATGGCCTTTTCAAGCCGTTTGATCGCCAGCGGGTATTCCGCGCGCACATACAGTATGCCGATGGATGCGCCAATGGCGTAGCCGCCGATGATCATGCCCTCGATCACGCTGTGGGGGTCGCTTTCGAGCACGGCGCGGTCCATGTAGGCGCCGGGATCCCCCTCGTCGGCGTTGCATATCACGTATTTCTGGTCGCCGGGGGCGTTCCTGGCAAACTGCCATTTCTGTCCGGTGGAGAAACCGGCCCCGCCGCGTCCCCGCAGCCCGGATTTTTTGACCTCGTCGATCACGCCCTGGGGCTTGAGATCCATCAGCATCTTGTGTGCGGATCTGTACCCGCCCCTGGCGATATACTGTTCGATGGATTCGGGATTGATGACACCGCAGTTCCGCAGCACGATGCGCACCTGCCGGGCGAGGAACGGCAGTTCTTTCAGATTGGGGATCTCCTCGTAGTGCCACGTGTAGCTCAGCTTGCCGTGTTCACATTCCGAGAGCTCCTCGCTCAGCTGGCCCATGGCGAGTTCTTTGACGGGCCGGCCCTCGATAAGGTGCTCTTCGATGATGCGCTTCATCTTGGCGGTGGTGACATTGTGGTAGGTCACCCGCGGCTTTCCGGGCAGCTTGATATCCACCAGCGGCTCGGCATGGCACATCCCGATGCAACCCACTGTTACGATCTGGGGCTGGATTCCGGTTTCCTGCCAGTATCCGGTGTATTCCCGGGTGAAATCAACCAGCTTGTTGCCGCCTGCGGCGATGCCGCAGGTCCCGAGTCCGAAGACGATCTGTGGTTTGGAGGATTCCAGGGAGTTCATCCCGATCCTGGCCATTTCGTTGAGATCCAGTTTTGTTTTGACAGTCATGGGCTCTCCTACTCGAATTTCTCAAGAATACCTTCCAGATGGGTGGGTTTCACCCTTCCGAACGTTTCTTTATCAATATTGATCAGCGGGGCCAGGCCGCAGCAACCCAGGCAGCGCACGCTCTTCATGGAGAAGCGGTGGTCCCTGGTGGTTTCGTTTTCCTTTATGCCAAGTATTTCCTGGATCTTTTGCATCAGGCCTTTGGAACCTTTCACGTGGCAGCCGGTCCCCACGCAGACGGAGATATGATGGCGTCCCGGCGGATGCAGATTGAACTGGGCGTAGAACGTGGCGATCCCGTACAGGTCGGTATAGCTGGTGCCGATGGAGTCGGCCAGGTACCGCATGTGTTCATCGCGGAGAAAGCCGTATTCGTTCTGGGCCAGCTGCAGCAGCCGGATTTTCTGGTGCTGCGGATCTTCCACGGAGGCCACGATTTTATCCAGGGTCCATTTCTCTTCCCAGACCAATGGTCTTGTCGTTGTGGATCTTGTCGCCGTGGGTCTTGTCGCTGTTTCAGGCATGGTCATACCCCTCTGAGTTCTTGCAACCAGGTAATTCGTTCTTGTATCACTTCTTCGTCAATGGTGGGGGGTGTGCCGCCACCGTTGGTGCAGCCTGCCAGGCAGGGGTACACATTCACGGCCCCCCTTGCCTTCTTTGTCTGGGCCAGTTTTTCCGGCAGATCCCTGCGGATTCCAAATCCATTCCGGCCGGGGGCAGGCACGCCCGGATGCCGGAACCCCGGATCCACCGTATGTCCGTCGTACGCGGCTCCGTCAGGATCCATGAAATCCAGATCGCATTCCAGCTGCTTGAAAAGCTCCAGAAGATTGGCAGCCGTCAGCACATAATTGAAATCCTCCACTTCCTTCATGGCCGAGCAGGGACTCACAAGGCAGATGCTCTTGTTTACCTCATCCAGCAGCAGCGACCAGGGGCTGTTCTCCGGCTTCACTTCCAGCGTGTTGAGTTCACGCTCCAAGAAATAGTTCTGAGCGGACCGGCACCAGCTGGCCAGTACCGGCGTATCGGATTGATCGTCCATTAGTGCGGACTGTGCCAGGTAGTAATCGTACTGCAGCACTTTCTGGAACCCGATGTGCCGCAGACCGGCTATGACATACCGCTCGGCCAGCTCCGGTTCCATGACCTGCAACGTGTTGTGCTTCTGGACGAACGCGGACAATGCCACGGAGTCAAGGGCGATGGAAAGCTTCTTCTTTTTCACCTCCATGGCCAGGGTCTCGACGGGGGAACGGTTGCCCAGGGCGCCGACCGGACAGGTGGAGATGCACTGTCCGCACCGGATACATCCGTTGGCGTCAAATCCGATGTCCTGCGGTGTCGAAATGATCGCTTCGCTTCCCTTTTCCACAACGCCAAGCGCATCCACCCCCATCACATCCTGACAGATATGCACGCATCGCCGGCAGAGGATGCACTTTCTGGGGTTGTACTTGATGACGGAACGGTTGTCGATCTCCATGTCCCGCAGGATCACCCCGAAATCCATATCCTTGTTTTTGGACGGAGGCATGTCCGTGAAGCGCTTTACATAATAAAGCACTTGTTCCTTCCGGACAGGGCATCCGCGGATGTAAAAATCGACATCGACTACTTCGTTGATGGCCTTTGCCGGGAACAGATCGAAGAACTCATTGTCCTTGATCAGCTTTTTGGCGCCGGGATAGACTTCGGCGAGCGCTTCACTGTCCGGCCAGTCGTTGCGCAGCTTGTTGATGCAGCCGGTCGTGGCGCAGTCCCCCAGGGCGATGAGTATTTTGGCGTTTGAGCGGATTTCTTTGAGGCGTTCGGCATCGCCGGGCCGGTTGATGGAGCCCTCGACAAAAGCAATGTCGTAGTCATCCGAATGCTCTTTCATCACCTCCCTGAACGAAACGATATCGACAAGGTCGATCAGTTCCAGGATATCCTCTTCAAGATTCGCAATCTGCAGTTCACATCCTTCACAGCTCGCAAAGTCAAATACCGCTATCTTTGGTCTCATGGGTAACCTCCGGCTCCCTTATTGGGCTCCAGCCTGCAAGAGCATGTCAAAAAAGAACAGATATGGGTGGTCCAGCCCACGTAATTTTCAGTGACGCTCCCGGACTTCAGCCCGATGATTTTAACTGGAAATGGTTATGGATGAGCTGGCGCTGTTGATATTATTTTCAATAAATCCAATGCTTTAGGTAAAACCAATACTTATCGCAATTGTTGCAGATACAGATGGTTCTTAAATACCTTATAGATTATAGTAATGAAACTGATTTACGTTGTCAAGCATTTACTGTCAGCATATTTTTTCTGAACTTCACGGACCGCTGCCCGCATTTCAGCTCCGATTGCTCCAGGGGCCTGTCATCCCTTCCCGCCTGCCGATTCCCGCCTGTTGTTTCATGCCTGCCGTTTCCCGCTGTTCCTTTTCATGCCTTTTGCCGATTCCCGCCTGCCGTCATCACTTGCGGTTGATTTCAACGATTATGTAACCTTACATTCATGGAACACCCCCGCAACCCATCCGCATGAAAAACCCAACGTCCACAACGGAGCAACCTCATGCCTGAGCAGAGGCAATCACGCGAGATCCGCGTCCGGGGACTGGTGCAGGGCGTAGGGTTCCGGCCGTTTGTGTACCGGCTGGCACTGCGGCACCGACTGTCGGGGTGGGTCCGCAACGCCGACGACGGCGTGGTGATTCGGGTGGATGGGCCCCGCGGCCAAATCGAACGGTTTTTGCGCGACCTGCGCGATCATCCCCCAAAAGCGGCCCATATCTACGAAATCAGCCAGCAATCCCGTGAACCGGAGCACGACCCGGAGCACCCGCCGGACCACCCGGACCGCGACCCGGACCACCAGCCGGACCACGACACTGTCTACGGCCCGGATCACCATCCAGAAGAAAATCCCGACGACCGCCCCGCATTTCGCATCGTCCGGAGCCAGAGCCGATCCAACCGCATCACACAGGTGAGTCCCGACATTGCCGTCTGTGAGGAGTGCCTGGAGGATATGCACGCCCAGCCGCACCGCATCGCCTACCCGTTCATCAACTGCACGCACTGCGGCCCGCGCTTCACCATCATCCGGGAGCTGCCCTACGACCGTCCCGCCACCACCATGGCGCCGTTTGAGATGTGCGACACCTGCCGCAGCGAGTACGATTCACCGGTCGACCGCCGCTTCCATGCGCAGCCGGTGGCCTGCAACACCTGCGGCCCGCAGTACACACTGCTTCGAACTATTCGGGTGGATGCGGATTCCGGCCGTTCCGGAAATTCGGGCCATTCCGGGGATTCTGGCGTCTCCGGGTCTTCGGGCGGCTCCGGGACTACGGGCGGCTCCGGGGATTCAGGCGGTTCCGGTGTGTCCGGCATACAGGCCATCCTGGATGCCACCGTCGAGACCCTGCAACAGGGCGGTATTATCGCCATCAAGGGCCTGGGCGGCTTCCACCTGGTGTGCGACGCCGAAAACGATGCCACCGTGCGACGCCTGCGCGATGCCAAGCTGCGCGACCGCAAGCCGTTCGCCGTGATGGTGCGCGACCACGCCAGCGCCTCGCGGTTTGTGGATGTCACTCCGAAGGAGACCGAAGCGCTGACCTCCTGGCGCCGTCCGATCGTCCTGCTGAAGCAGCGGCAGGCGCATCTCGCCCCCGACATCAATCCGGGCTGCGCCACCGTGGGCGTCATGCTGCCCTACATGCCGTTCCACCACATGCTTTTCGAGCGTTTGCCGGATGCGGTCCTGGTCATGACCAGCGGCAACCTGACCGACGAACCGATCGTGATCGGCAACGATGAAGCGGTGCGCACATTCCGCGGCATGGCCGATGCCATCATCACCTACAACCGCGATATCCACAACCGGGCCGACGATCCGGTCGTGTTTGTGGCCCGCGAAAAAACCCGCATCATCCGGCGATCCCGCGGCTACGTGCCCGAGCCGGTGCGCCTTCCGTATTCCGCAGAAGGCATTTTCGCAGCCGGCGCTGAACTGAGCCACTGCTTTGCCGTGGGCAGGGAGCACGAGGCGATGCTCAGCCAGCACATCGGCGACCTGAAGGATCCCGCCACGTTCGCCTTCTTCGAGGAATCCGTTGACCGCTTCTGCGCGCTGTTCCGGGTCCAGCCCCGGCTCGCGGCCTGCGACCTGCATCCCGATTACCTCTCCACGCGATACGCGCAGGAGCTGGGGCTGCCGCTCGTACAAGTCCAGCATCACCACGCGCATATTGCCGCCTGCATGGCCGAATTCCACCTGGATGAACCGGTCATCGGCATCTGCTGGGACGGTACCGGCCTGGGCACCGACCAGAATATCTGGGGCGGGGAGTTCCTGCACGCCGACCTGGCCTCGTTCGAGCGTTTCGCACATTTTGACTACCTGCCCCTGCCCGGCGGCGACAAAGCCGCCAAACAGACCTGGCGCACGGGCCTCTCCCTGCTGCACCACACCTTCGGGCCCGCGTACCCTGACCTCGACCTGCCGCTCGTCCGGGACCAGCAAAGCCGGCCGGAGTGGACGATGGTCCGCCAGGCCATCGAACGCCAGGTCAACGCGCCGCTTTCGTCGGCAGCCGGACGCCTGTTCGATGCCGTTGCCGCCATCACCGGCGTCTGCACTCAAAACTCCTACCACGCCGAAGCACCCATCCGCCTGGAAGCCCTCGCCGACGCCCGCACCGCCGACGCCTATCCGTTCTCGCTGGAAGATGATGTTAACAGCAACTCAGGATCCACAACAGCCGGCCATGATGGCGATAGCCGCCCCGCCACCGTCATACATTTCCACCCGATGGTCCGCGCCCTGGTCGCCGACCTGCAGAAGGGCGTCCCGCTGCCGGTGATCTCGGCCCGCTTCCACAACACGCTGGTCACGCTCACCGAAACCGTTGCGCAGAAAATGCGCGCACATTATGGCACCCGCACCGTGGTGCTCACCGGCGGGGTGTTCCAGAACCGCTACCTTCTCGAACATTGCGAAAACCGGCTGGAGGCGGGTGGATTCCGGGTCTTCAGTCCGCTCGCCATCCCCGCCAACGATGCCGGCATCGCGCTGGGGCAAATGGCCGTGGCCGCCAGAAAAGCGGGTTTCTGAATGCCGGGTTCCGCGTCGCCGCACAGATCGCATCCACCCGTTTCCAATTTCCCGGGATTTGGGTTATATTTGTGGATACCGTTATTATTTACAACCCGTTCTATCACCCTGTTTTAAAATTACTTTTGTCCGGCCCGGCACAACGGGCGCCGGCCGCATCCAACCAGGAAAAAATCATGTGTCTCAGCATTCCGGGAAAAGTCATATCCATCGAGAATGACATTGCCACTGTCTCTGTCGGTGGCAGCAAGGTCCAGGCCGGGCTTCAGCTGCTCGACGACGTAAAAATCGGCGATTACGTGCTTGTCCACAGCGGTTTCGCGTTGCAGCTCATCAGTGAGGATGAGGCGGCGCGCACGCTCGAACTGATCCGCGAGTTGGAAGGCCTCGCCGATGACGAGCCGCTGACACCGTGAAATACATAACCGAATATCGCGACAAAGAGCTGGTGCGCATCCTGGTGGACAAGATCCATGCGTACCGCGGACCGAAGGTGCGCTTCATGGAAGTGTGCGGCGGACACACCATGGCCATCCAGAAATTCG
>RECX01000027.1 GCA_007693825.1 Balneolaceae bacterium | reverse complement strand
CATCCCCATTTCTACATCCGCGCGAGCAGGATGAAAGTGGTGGATGAGGACGAGATCTTCTTCACCCGGGCACGGCTTTTCATCCTGGATATTCCCTATCCCCTTGTCTTTCCCTTCGGATATGTGCCGTCGCGGATATCCCGGAAACAGTCCGGCATCCTGGAGCCGTCATTTACCTACCAGGACCAGCAGCGCCGCGGTATCGGATTGCAGAATCTGGGGTGGTTCCAGTATTTCAACGATTACGTGACCGGCCAGGCTTCCCTGGATATTTTCACCTCCGGAACATTTTATGTCAATTCACGCCTGAACTACCGGCGTACCGACCGGTATAACGGCTCTGTGGAGCTGGGCTATTCGCGGGACCAGGGCCTGGAACCCACCGATCCCGGCTTTGTCACCAATATTCAAAGAAACCTCGCTGTCAATCACAGCCAGACGCTCAACCCCTACTCTTCCATTTCCGCCAATATCAATCTGAGAACCGCAGACTTCTACAATCGCAACTCCTACGACTATGAGGATCGCGCCCAGGTCAGTACCACATCCCGGATTGCCTACAATTTCAACCACCCTGAGGGAGCCTATTCTTTCAATGTCTCCGGATCCGGCACCCAGGATTTTTCAACCGATGCCACTACCATCACCGGACCATCCGTCAATTTCTCACTGCGCAGGATCACACCATTCCAGCGTACTGGTCCGGCCCGGAGGGAATCCTGGTACGAAACACTCAGCGTCCAGTACAGCAACCGGCTGGAATCGCGATACAGCTTCCGGCCGGTCGATGAAACCGATATCGGATTTTTCGAGGCGCTTTTCAACCCCTCCCGCCACCGCCAGGCCACCGGAGACATCCGCCATATCAACATGGGTTTGCGTCAGACGGCACGGGCCGACATGCAGCTTGTGAGTTCCACCGTCGCCAACATCGGAACCAACCTCAGCATCAACGAGTACTGGTATCCCGAAACATACCGGGAGGAGTGGGATCCCGAACAGAACCGGGTCGTCCCCCGGATGGAGTCCGGATTTGCGACCGGACGTGACTTCCAGACCGGCCTCAGTCTGAACACCACCATCTACGGGCTCAGCGAGGCGCGCATCGGGCGTTTCGAAGGGTTCCGGCACACCATGCGCCCATCCATCAGCTTCAGTTACCGTCCCGATTTCAGCGACGATTTCTGGGGATACTACCGGGAGGTGCAGGTCAACCAGGCCGGCGACACACGCAAATATTCCATATTCCAGGGAGGGATCGTCCAGGGTCCCGCCGCAGGGGAACAGCGCTCCCTCGGGTTAAGTCTCAGCAACGTACTGGAAACCAAAGAGGTGCGGCGCGATTCCACCGGTGAACGCAGCGAAAGGGTGGTGCGCCTCATCGACCGGTTCAACCTGAGCACCAGCTACAATTTCGCTGCGGAAAGCTTCAACCTGTCCAACCTGACAACAAGCATCTCCTCTTCCTTTTTCCAGAACCTGAACCTGAACGCCAATGCCACATTCAGTTTTTATGCCCTGGATGATGACGGCAACCTGATTGACCGGTATATATGGAAGGACAGCAACCAGTTCATGCGGATGGTCAATTTCAGTTTTGCCGCAAGCACGCGTTTCAGCAGCGGCGGACGTAACGGGCGGGGCCGGTTTGAGCAGCCGCATTGGCACTACCCGGAGCATTATGACCCGCTGGACCAGTCTCGCTTCCACCCGATTGATGAGGCCATCTATCACGGTCAGGTGGAACGGGTGGATGTTCCCTGGTCCATGAGCCTGAGTTTCAACTACCGCTGGCGAAGGGGACCCGGTACCGGTAGCACGCGGTCGGCCGTGATCAACGCACAAAGCATCCAGTTCCGGCTTACTCCGGAGTGGCAGGTGGGGACCTCGCTCGGGTATGACTTCATTGACAAGGAACTCACCCCGTCCCGGTTCAATATCACGCGCAATCTGCACTGCTGGGACCTCAGCTTTCAGTGGAATCCGTTCGGGGATTTCAAATTCTTTCTCTTCCGGCTCTCGGTGCGTGATTCCCAGCTGCATGGCCTCTTCCAGAAACTTCCGGGACTCAACAACCTGGAACGCAGCAGCAGCCCGATCAACCGCTTCCGGTAAAACCGCTCTCGCGCAGCAGCAGCCCGGTCAACCACTCTCACAGAGTATCAGCCCGGTCAACTGTCTCCGGTGAATCCACTCTCGCGCAGCAGCTGTTCGGTCACCTTGCCGGCCGATCCGCCGCCCCGGACGCCCTCTTCCCGGTTCTGCATGAATCGCAGGACATATTTGCCGAGGATATCAAACTCCAGGTTCACACGGTCTCCCTTTTTCCGGTTTTTTATCACGGTGTGATCCCAGGTGTAGGGGATGATGGCCACTGTGAACTGATTGCCGGTTTCGCGGGCGACCGTCAGACTGATACCGTCAATGGCAATGCTGCCGCGGCCAACGATCAGGTCGCGCCACTCCGGATCGTACCCGATCGTGCACAGCCAGTTTGTGCCCTCCTTCCGGACATCCAGCATTTCGCCGGTCGTATCCACATGACCCTGGACAAGATGCCCGTCAATGCGCTGGGCAAGTGAAAGGGAACGTTCCAGATTGACCTCCGCGCCTGGTTTGAGTTCTCCCAGTGCGGTTTTGCGGAGCGTCTCCTCCACCATCTGCACCGTTACGGTGTCTTTGTCCAGCCGCACCACCGTCTGGCATACCCCGTTCACGCAAAGACTGTTGTCCACCTCCATGGCGGATGCCAGCCTGCACGATATGGTTAGCTCCTTGCCTCCGCCTATATCCTTGACGGATGTGACTTTGCCCAATTCTTCAATGATGCCGTTGAACATCGGTTTTCTCCTTGTTTACCTGTGTGGATACGTTGCCAGTTTTTACAAAAGATACGCGCTGTCAAAAAACGATCTGGCAAGAATAATACGCTGTAAAGAAACAGTCTGTCAAAAATAACCGGTGAAAAGCATGTCGTCGCCGGCTTTGGTCCACCCGCCAGAACGGAAACCGATGATTTCGCTCATCCGTTCGATGCCGAGCCCCAGAAAGCTGCGCGTACCGCCGCCCAGCATCTTTGGTGCTATGAAGAGGTGGAGCTTGTCCACCAGATTGTCCCGCACAAGCGCCGATGCGAGCTGGCTGCCTGCTTCCACCAGGATGGATGACACCCCCAGTTCCCCGACCCTGTTGATGGCCTGTTCCAGGTTGCAGTGACCGTTGAGTTCCGGGACATGCACGGTCTTTCCGCGGAAATAGTCGGGTTGCAGCAGTCCAAGAACCGGGTCATCAGCCTTTGCGGAAAGGCCCGGATTGCAGGTGACCCGAATGGTCTTTTCCTCGTGGATGTCGCTGAAAAGGTGGAGGTCCGATGGCAGGGTGCCCGGACCGTCAATCACAATCCGTCGCGGCTGGCGCCCGCTGACATGCCGGATGGTAAGCCGGGGATTGTCGAGCAGCGCGGTGTTGCGTCCCACCATCACGGCGTCGTATTCGCTTCGCCACTGGTGGACGCGTTTGCGGGCCTCCTCACCGGATATCCACCGGGAGTCACCGTCCGG
>RECX01000345.1 GCA_007693825.1 Balneolaceae bacterium | reverse complement strand
GAGATCCGCGAAAACCTCAGGCAAAAGAAAGTGGGGGTGGCGTTCAAGGATTGATTTGGTATTCAGTTGATCAGCGTCTATGTGAAATTACGCTCTGGGAAGAACGGTTTCTTTTTTCTGGTGGATGCGGTCAGCCGGTGTGCGGCGCGACTGTGCGCAGGGGCAGCTGTTGTGCGATACGCTCGAAATCCCTGTCGTTGTGGAGCAGGGTGGTGCCGGTCCGGATGCAATAGGCCGCAATGAGCATATCTACCGTCTTGCGCACCGTTACGCCATGCGATCGTAAATAGCGGTAATGGGAGGCGGCTTCAATGGCCATGTCCTTTCCGCCCAGCCGGACGCATTCCAGGGTGTCCAGTGCCTGTCTGGCTTTGTGGAAATCCGCATCACGGTCGAATCCCTGCAGCACTTCTGCAAGGATGATGTCCCCCGTCAGAACCCAATCCTCCGTTAGCGCAGCGTCCAGCGCATCGGTCTGCCAATTGCGGACTCCGTTGAAATAGTCAATCCAGACGCTGGTATCGACCAGTATCATACTGTGTCACCTTTTATGTGTCGGATTTCATCTGTTAAAAATCTTTGGATTCACAAGGTCAGATAGAATGTCCATGACGGTTATAATCATGCTACTGTTTGATGGATTAATGTCATGGCCATTTCATGTATCGGTTCTCATCTGCTCAAGATCGCCATTCCAGGACAGTTTACCCCTAAGCTCCCGGATGCGCTCCTGCTTCTTGCGCTGTATGAGCAGTTTCAGGCCTTCACGCACCGCCTCCTTTTTTGTTTTGATCCGGCTCACCTTCATCGCTTCCTCCATCAGGTCGTCATCTATGACAATGTTGGTTCTCATATTGATCAGATTATTAATGTGTATGATATTATATAAATATACACATAGATAATCGATCACGCTACTCTTTTTACAATAAGATCAGGATGCTGCGAATTCCTTACGCACTATTTCAAATTACGCTGCAAATTTTCAGATAGAAAAAAACGGAATTCTGGAGATCAACGGGTTGTGAAAACAGATTCTGATTTTCCGCTGCGACATCTGTTGTCGTAGTTGGTGTGTAGTTTTGAGTTAGTACCGAACAGGTTGTTCAGAATTTTTTTTTGCGGAACAAGTTTGCCCTGAGAGATGCCAACGAGCGCAGCCGGCCGGACAGTCCCCGGGTTACGAGTTTTCTGGAGGGATTGTCCGTTCCGGTGTTATATTGGGTTAGGTAAACCGGGGAAACCATCCACAATTATGCTGAAACGCTATTTGCTGCTCACCGAGAAGATCAACAACGACTGGTATCCGACGTTCGGGGAGTTGCAGGAGTTCCTCCGGCGCCACGACCTGGACATCTCCGGGCGCACCCTGCAGCGCGACATCCGTCACATCCGCAACGAATACGGCATCGAAATCGAGTACGACCGCCGGCACCGTGGCTACCGTATCAATCGCGAGAAGAGCCTGGATGTGAACGGGTTCCTGCGGTTCATGGGGCTGGTGCGCACGGCGGACATCCTCACCGAATCGCTGCGGGACGGACGCGGGGCCATCCGCAATCTTGACTTCGACTCGGTACACATGTTTTCCGGCAAGGAGCACATCCGGGACCTGCTGCAGGCCATACGCGACCGGCGGATTGTCGGCATCACCCATCAGAAATTTGATCGCGACGAGCCCACAAACGTGACGCTCAGGCCCTACCTGCTGCGTGAATACCAGTACCGTTGGTACCTGGTCGGCATTCCGGAAGGGGAGAGCGAGCCGAAAAACTACGGGCTGGACCGTATCCACCGGCTGGATGTGCTGCCCGAGACGTTTGAGCGCACCCGGGAGGCGTACGTCCGCGAGAAATTCGCCCACACGGTGGGGGTGACGTTCAGTGCCGGCGATCCGGTCGCGGTGACCGTCCGTTGCACGGAACTGACCGGCAAATATCTGCTGAGCCTGCCGATCCATAATTCACAGGAGATCGTGGATCGCAGCGGGGAGTGGTGGACGGTGCGCTATCACGTAGTGCCCAACTTCGAGTTCGAACAGAAGCTGCTGATGCACCTGTACCAGCTGGAGGTGGTGGAGCCGGCCTGGTTCCGTGAAGCGTTTGCCCGACGCGTGCGCGAGGCGGCGAAGGTGTATGATGAATGATTTCGACGGCTTGTTGTGTTCTGAATCAACAAACGGACCAGGAATAAACGCAGATAAAAGATTCGTGCACAAGTATGTGAACAAGTATTATTTTGGTCTTCCAAACCGGGATAGGGCATGCACGATGAGAAGTGACGCGGACGATCGGCAAAATTAAACTGGTCCGGGAACTGAACTTTTAGGTTGGTTTACTATATTGCAGAGTATCCCGGTCGGTTCCTGCAAATTGACAACAGCCATATAATAGAAGAAAATCGGTGCTGACAATCTATCTGTTAACAGCGGGCATACTGTTGCTCATCAGTATTTTCTCGAGCAAACTGTCAATGCGATATGGAGTCCCGGCGTTACTGATATTTCTCGGTATCGGCATGATTGTCGGCTCGGACGGGTTGAATATCGTCTACTTCGAAGATTACCATCTGGCACAGTACCTCGGTATCATCGCGCTGATCTACATCCTGTTTTCCGGTGGTCTGGACACGAAATGGCGCAAAGTAAGGCCAATTGTCCTCCCGGGCATACTGCTCTCCACCGTGGGTGTGCTTACAAGCGCCGTGATTGTCGGTTATTTCGTTTCGCTGTTATTGAATGTCTCTTTTCTGGAGGGGGTCTTGCTGGGGGCCATTGTCTCGTCCACAGATGCTGCGGCGGTATTCTCGGTGCTGCGTTCCCGTGCTGTCGGATTCAAGTACCGGTTGCGTGAACTGATCGAGTTTGAGTCGGGCACCAACGACCCGATGGCCATTTTCCTGACCATCGGCCTGATTCATTTCCTTATTTCTCCGGAGATGACATGGGGTTCGTTCCTGCTGCTTTTCGTGCAGCAGATGTCCCTGGGACTGATCCTGGGCTTCCTGCTGGGCCATGCCATTACCTGGATCATCAACCATGCCAACCTTGGCTATGACGGGCTGTATCCGGTGCTTGCCCTTTCATTTGTGCCGCTCATCTATGCCCTGACCGACATGCTGGGCGGCAGCGGATTCCTGGCTGTCTACCTGGCCGGGCTGGTCATGGGAAACTCCAACTTCGTCCACAAGAAGAGTCTGATGAACTTCTTCGACGGGATCGGCTGGCTCATGCAGATTTGCATGTTCCTCGTGCTCGGCCTGCTTGTTTTTCCAACGGAGATTATCCAGATTGGCTTCGAAGGATTGTTGATCGCGCTCGTGCTGATCGTGCTTGGGCGGCCAATAAGCGTGTTCCTTGCAACCATGTTCACCGGACTGAATATGCGGTCCAGGCATATGGTTTCCTGGGTTGGCCTGCGCGGTGCCGTGCCCATTATCCTGGCCACCTTCCCCTTGGTTCATGGCCTGGAGCATGCCGAGCTGTTTTTCAGTATTGTCTTTTTTGTCGTTGTCACTTCGGTCATCATCCAGGGCACCACCATTCCCGTGGTTGCCCGGCTGTTGCATGTGG
>RECX01000232.1 GCA_007693825.1 Balneolaceae bacterium | reverse complement strand
AGAGCAGCGGTTTTTCCAGTATTCCTTCGCTCACCAGGTACAGTGTAATGAGCAGGCGTCCGATCCGGCCATTGCCATCAAGAAACGGGTGGATGGTTTCGAACTGGTAGTGTGCCAGGCCAATGCGAATAAGTTCAGGCACGTCAATGTCTTCATTATGCAGAAAGGCTTCAAGGTCGCCCATCAATTCATTCACATAGTGATGATGGGGTGGGATAAATGCTGCATCGGAAAGACCGGCGCCGCCAATCCAGTTCTGGCTGGTCCGAAATTCGCCTGGTCTCTTGTGCTCCCCCCTGACGTTGGCAAGCAGGTTTCTGTGCGCATTCCTGAGCAATCGGGAAGATATGGGCAGTGTCTGCAGCTCCGTTATGGCTTCGCGCATAGCCATGGTGTAATTTCGCACTTCCCGCCAGTCGCTTCGCTTTTCGGGAAGAATCTCCTCTTCAGGCAGCAGGGCTTCATCCATGCTGGTTTGCGTTCCTTCAATTCGGCTGGAAACCACGGCTTCTTTTGTTACGTGCAGTTGTATGAACAGATCGATATTGGGGACAAATCGTGCATAGGAATTCAACTCCCCAAGCTTTACGGCCGCTTTTTCAAGAAGCTTGTTGAGAACAGGATCCTGCCAGATCCACTGTTTGTTAATCTTTTCAGGCACAAAATAGCTGTATCCGGCGCCCTTTTCGGTGCGCCCCGCCTGAAATGTTTCCAGTTTTATGGTATCCTTTTTGATCATGAAAGTAACATAAAGGATTTTTTATTATACTTTCCAACGATAAAGTAAAATATATGTTTTATTATTGTACTTTGACAACAGAAATGCACCTTATCCACTTACTATCTTCCAAACCTGAAAACCGGTTCCATGTCCCTGACCGTCCTCTACGCCGCCGTCCTGCTGTCCGCCCTGACCCATGCGGGCTGGAATGCGCTGGTCAAAACGAGCGGTGACCGGTTGCTGATGCTGGCATCCATCCGCTCCCTGGGCCTTGTTGCGGGCATCACGGTCGCGGCCTTTGTCCCCCTGCCATCCGCGGAAAGCGTCCCCTACCTGATCGCCGCCGCCTGCTTCCACTATGTCTACTACGCGATGATGCTCAATTCGTACCGGCTGGGCGACATCAGCCAGGTCTACCCCATCGCCCGCGGCACGGCGCCGCTGATCGTTGTCTTTCTCGGAATCTTCCTGGCGGGGGAGCTGCTGGACCGGCCGACACTGCTCGGGATTTTCATCCTGTCGTCAGGGCTCTTCATCCTGTCCATATCAGGCAGCCGGATCAACCGCATGGCGCTCGTATTTGCCTTCGGGACCGGCATTGCGATCTCCGGATACAGCTTCCTCAGCGGACTCGGCGTGCGTGAATCGGCAACGCTGCTCGGTTATATCGCCTGGCTGGAAATCGCCAAAGGCGCCGGGCTCACGCTCTTCGCCCTGTACCGGCGGAAAGGCATGGTGCTGCCCTACCTGAAACACAACTGGCGCTCCTCGCTGGTGGCCGGATTCCTCTCCGTGACCAGTTTCACCGTATCGGTGGCCGTCATGTCGGTGGCTCCGATTGCCCCGGTCGTGGCGCTGCGAGTGACCAGCGTCGTCTTTGCCGCGGCCATCGGCTCCATTTTTCTTCAGGAAGGATATGCGGGCAAGCGCATCACCGCGGCTGTGGTTGTCGTGATCGGGGTGGTGCTGATCGGCCTGTCGACCGCCTGAACCCTGCTGCCGCAGACAGGCGTTACCCTGTTTCTTTTTTTTCTCTATCTTGGATACGGCCGGCCTTTCAGACCGCAAAATCACAGCCGGGCCGGAACCGCATTCCCTGCCATAGCGTTACAAGGAGAATACCGGATAACCGACCCTTGTGCAGGTGGTCCGGAACGGGCGGGAGAATTCCAAGACCGTTTTTTTTAGATTCAGAATACAACACAATCCACGAAACAAATCATCAAACCAATCAGATATATATGAGTAGTGAAAGCAAGTGCCCGTTCAGTGGCGGAGCGGTAAAACAGGAAACAGGCGGAGCATCCAGACTTGGCGAATGGTGGCCCAACCGTCTCAACCTCAACATATTGCGTCAGCATTCGGCCCTGGCCGATCCCATGGGGGAAGATTTTGATTATGCCAAAGAGTTCGGCAAACTGGATCTGGCCGCCGTTAAAAAAGACATTTATGACCTGATGACCGATTCACAGGAGTGGTGGCCGGCCGATTATGGCCACTACGGACCGCTGTTCATCCGCATGTCATGGCACAGCGCCGGCACCTATCGCGTGCATGACGGTCGCGGTGGCGGCGGGACCGGCAACCAGCGTTTTGCCCCGCTGAACAGCTGGCCCGACAACGTGAACCTGGACAAGGCCCGCCTGCTGCTCTGGCCGGTGAAACAAAAGTACGGAAGGCAGCTCTCCTGGGCCGACCTGATGATCCTGGCCGGCAACTGTGCGCTCGAATCCATGGGTTTCAAAACGTTCGGTTTCGGCGGCGGTCGCGCCGATATCTGGCAGCCGGAAGAGGACATCGACTGGGGTCCGGAGGCCGAGTGGCTTGGCAACAAGCGCCATGATGCCAAAGGTGAGCTGAAGGGCGCCCTGGCCGCCGACCACATGGGACTGATCTACGTGAATCCCGAAGGGCCGGACGGTGAACCCGATCCCGTCAAGGCAGCGCAATACATCCGACAGTCGTTTGACCGCATGGCGATGAACGACGAGGAAACCGTAGCGCTGATCGCCGGCGGACACACTTTCGGCAAAGTGCACGGGGCCGCACCCGAAGAGCACCTGGAGGCCGAACCGGAAGCCGCACCCATCCACCAGCAGAGCCAGGGCTGGAAAAATACCTATGGCACCGGCAAAGGCGCCGACACCATCACCAGCGGCCTGGAAGGCGCCTGGACCCAGACACCCACGCAGTGGAGCATGAGGTATCTGGAAAACCTGTTCAACTATGATTGGGAATGCGTCAAAGGTACGGGTGGAAAATGGCAATGGCATCCAGCCGGCGGAGCTGCTGCCGATGAGGTGCCCGATGCGCACGATCCGGACAAGCGGCACGCTCCCATGATGCTCACGACCGACATCTCCATGAAAGTCGATCCGGAATACGAAAAAATCTCGCGGCGTTTCCTGGAGAACCCCGATGAGTTCGCAGATGCCTTCGCCCGCGCCTGGTTCAAACTGACCCATCGCGACATGGGTCCCAAAGCACGCTATGTGGGACCCGAAGTCCCCGAAGAGGACCTGATCTGGCAGGATCCGGTTCCGGCCGTGGATCATGAACTGGTCGACGAGAAGGACATTGCCGGCCTGAAAAAGCGAATCCTGGACAGCGGACATACCATCGCGGAGCTGGTCCAGACAGCCTGGGCATCGGCGTCCACCTTCCGCGGATCCGACTTCCGGGGCGGCGCCAACGGTGCGCGCGTCCGTCTGGCTCCGCAAAAAGACTGGCGGGTGAACAATCCCGAACAGCTGGCCAAAGTGCTGAGCACTCTGGAAGGCATCGCCGATTCCTTCAACCGCGCCCAGTCGGGTGGCAAAGCCGTCTCGCTGGCCGATCTTGTGGTCCTGGCCGGATGTGCGGCCGTCGAGCAGGCAGCCAAAGAAGCAGGACACGACATCAGCGTCTCCTTCACGCCCGGACGCACCGATGCGACCGAAGAGCAGACAGACGCCGAGTCGTTCGAGTATCTGGAGCCCGCCGCGGACGCCTTCCGCAACTACTACAACCCGAACAACAAGGTGTCGCCCGAAGAGCTGCTGGTCGACAAAGCCCAGCTCATGACGCTCACGGCTCCCGAGATGACGGTGCTGCTTGGCGGCATGCGTGCCCTTGGCGCCAACTTTGACGGCTCAAAACACGGAGTCTTCACGGATCGTCCGGGCACCCTGACCAACGATTACTTTGTGAATCTGCTGGATCTGGGCACCACCTGGAAGCCGGTCTCCGAAGACGAGCACGTCTTTGAGGGCCACGACCGCAAAAACGGAACTCAAAAATGGACCGGAACGCGGGTGGATCTGATCTTCGGATCAAACTCCGAGCTGCGCGCCCTGGCCGAAGTCTACGGCAGCAAGGATGCGGAGGCCAGGTTCGTCAATGACTTTGTGGCCGCATGGGACAAAGTGATGAACCTGGACCGGTTCGACCTGAAGTAGACGCTGCCGGAAATATCGGAAGACATGAAGTCCTGGGTCCTGTCCTCGTGACAGGACCCTTGCTTCATCCCGGGTTATCATCCTCATCCACAAGCTTATCTTTATCCCCATCCCCATCCCGATCTCCATCCACATCCCGATATCCATCCCCAATCCCCTCCCTTCAAATTGCCGATCGATCCGTCGATCAGAATCCTCCATGGCAGAGCGGGCCACAGCTCGCCCGTGAATTAATCGAATGATATTCCGATATTGATTTTTGCATGATATATCGATATTGGACTGTACAGGATACCAATAGAACAAATGATACCGCTCTAACCGAAAGTAAAATTTGACATTCCGTGACCCGGGAAACCAAATCCACATACGATGCCATTATCGTGGGCAGCGGTCCTAACGGACTGGCCGCAGCCGTGCGTCTGGCGCTGGAGGGGTGCAAGGTCCTCGTACTGGAAGCCGAATCCACCATCGGCGGCGGCACCCGCACCATGGAACTCATCGAGCCGGCGCACTTCCACGATGTGTGCTCGGCGGTTCATCCGCTTGGAATATCATCTCCGTTTTTCCGCAGGCTCCCTCTGCATGAGCACGGACTCGAATGGCTTCAGCCCGAAATTCCTGTCGCCCATGCGTTTACCCCCGAGAAATCGGTCGTATTGGAACGCGACCTTCAGCTGGCTGTCGAAACCCTGGGGGAGGATGGCCGGGCCTACTACAAGCTCGTGCATTCCCTTGCCGACAACTGGGACCAGTTCACCATCGATGCCCTTGGTCCGCTCCGCATCCCCAAAAACCCGGCCCTGCTGGCATCTTTCTCGCGCAACGCCCTCTTCTCCGCCGAACGCATCAGCAAGCGGTTCAGGCTTCCTGAAACCCGGGCGCTGTTCGCCGGAATTGCCGCCCACGTCATCCAGCCCCTCGACAGGCCGCTCACCGCCGCCATTGGTATCGTGCTCAGCGCCGCTGCACATGCCAGCGGGTGGCCCGTAGCCAAAGGCGGATCGCAGTCCATTACCAACGCGCTGGCCTCCTACCTGGAAAGCCTCGGCGGGGAAATCCGCACCGATGTTCGCGTTGAAAAGCTCTCCCGGCTCCCCGATGCCAAAGCGGTGCTGTTCAATCTCACTCCCCGTCAGGTGGAAAAAATCATGGGAGAGCGTTTGCCGGCATCTTACCGCAAGAAACTGCAGAAATACCGGTATGGATGGGGATCGTGCAAAGTGGATTACATTCTGGATGAGCCGGTGCCATGGCGCGACGAGCGGCTTCAGAAAGCCGGAACCGTGCATGCAGGCGGCACTTTTGAGGACATTGCCGCGGCTGAGCGGGAGGTCAGTCTCGGCAGGCTGCCCGGACGTCCCTATGTATTGGTGGCTCAGCCCAGTGTAATCGATGCCTCCCGGGCTCCCGAAGGAAAGCATATCCTGTGGGCCTACTGCCATGTTCCACACGCTTCGGCATCCAGCCAGCGGGAGGCCATTACCAATCAGATTGAGCGGTTTGCACCCGGATTCCGGCGGATAATCCACGATGACCGCGTCCTGACGGCAACCGGGCTGGAATCCTACAATGCCAACTATATCGGCGGCGACATCAACGGGGGGATGCAGGACTGGAGGCAGTTCTTCAGCCGGCCGGTTTCGGCCTTGTCGCCCTATGCCATTCCGGTCAAGGGATATTATTTCTGTTCCTCATCCACCCCGCCGGGCGGAGGCGTGCACGGCATGTGCGGTTTTCACGCGGCGGAGGCGGTTTTGACCCGCGAATTCAAGCTCCGGACCAAAGATCGCACGTTCCGTTTAAAGCTGGATTGAGGATGGGTATTGAGGATGGGCAAGGAGATGAGATTAAGTCGTATTATTGAAATCGGTGGCACTTCTCCCACTCCTGACACGGGTCACTATACTGGTTGCATTCTGGTTTTTTAGCTATAGTTTCCGATCCTGTTTTCCAGGTGCAAGTTTCATTACCTTACAACAACCCACCCTCCATAGATTGAAATAATGGTCTTGAGTTGAGTGTTTTATATGTCAAAATACGTAACCTGATACGCACGGGCTCTGTCCGAATATCGGAACATGGCTATGATGAGCTGGTCGAGGACGGTCTCACTGCAAAAGAGTTGCTCAATGGAGTAGATAAAGCTCAAGTTGTAGAAGAATACCCGGATTATCCAAAGGGAAAATGTATATTACTTCTGCAAAAAGATAAACTTGGAAATCCCGTTCATGTATTATGGGGTATTCCAAAGGGACACAAAAAACCTGCAGTTTTAGTCACAGCATACAGGCCAAACCCTAAGCGCTGGGATCGAACTTTTTTACACAGAACTGATTGAAGTCATGAAGGTTAAGAAAAAGACAAAATATGTACACGAAGGCCGTTACGTGGCTGAGGTCGATGTTGACCTGATTCTGACCGAAGACGAATGGGCTCCATATCTCAGTGTTGAAGATGCCGAAAGACTCGATGAAGTCAGGAAGGCATTGCAGAAAGAAGACTTTGAGTCAGCTTCACGCCATGGCCGGGTCTTCCGCCTCGAACCAGTTAAAGAACCTTGACATTTTTGTATCTGCCTGCCATTACCTGATTTTGAACGAATTGTTCAAAACCTGTAACCCAGCAACACCTGGGGTACGAAGATCAGCTCATCCAGGATGAATTTCAGGTGGTTGTCATAATCGACTCCCGGCCATTTGTTCTGCATCCAGACGGGATGGCCGATTCCGGGCTGCACATTGATGTTGAACCTCCTCCCCATATCCACACGATACCCCAGCTTGTACTCCACCCACAGCTCCAGCCCCCGGTAGGTGTTGTCGTCGATGAACGACTTGAAGTTGTTCCAGGCCGGCCACAGTTCCAGTTCCACATTGAACTTCCTCCAGAAATAATACCGGTAAGACATGACCAGGGTGTAGGCATGGGCCTGCCCGATGAACGACTGGTCCTCGTTTTTCCAGTTCTGGTACGCGGGTCCAATGCCCAATTCCACCCTGTCGGAATACCGGTAGGTTGCCTTGAGCATGTAGATATTGACGATGTGGAAAGTGAGGCTGGTTTCGAGCGACCAGGGTGAAGAACTGGTGGATGCGGCCGTCGCTTCGGCGTTATCAGTGGATATGGTCGCCGCACCGATGGAAATGGCCGTCGCTTCGGCGGTTCTGAAAGCTCCGGTGCTCATTTCCGTCACCTCGGTGGTTGCTGTGGTCTCCTCTGTGTATTCTACATAGCCAGTGCGTTCCCGGTTGACGTTTTCAGAGGCAACAAACCCGGTGGCAAATCCGGCCAGCGGTGTAAGGAGTATGAGCGTTAGCATCAGGCCTGCCAGAATGCCAGACCTGTCTACAGCGACGCCAAAGAACTGTTTTTCCATCTTCTTTTTCATTGTATAGCGGCTATTGGGGAACATTAGAGGTATTGTGGATGCAACACTCAAAAATAGGAAGAAAGAGACTTACGGGGAATTGCTGGACAAGGCGTCGCAAAAATTCCGTCCCAATTAGTCGTTTAACCATTTTCACATACGGATCTTGCTCAAACGAAACCGAAAATACCTTTCCAGGTTGGAGTCACAGAAATAAACCCCACAGCCTTTGATTCCCCGCGTCAGCAAGATCCGGTAAATATTTCTGATCATTTGATTCATTTTCTCGGGATTCTTATTAAGTCCCTGCTTGCCGGCGATGTCAAAGTAATTCTCCCATTTGCTGTAGAATTCCCCTTGCACAAATGATTCTTCCTCTAAAAAGTCGTATGGCTGCACGGGATCTGCCACCATTCGATCGTAAAACTCATCATGGGAAAAACCCTCTTGATGATCTTCAACATTTCGTTTCTCAGTTGGATTGATCTCGTTTCCATTCTTATCCAGAAATCTGAACTGGAGGTCCTTTCCGACAATCACTCCGACGTAATCAAATTCCAATCCCTGTGACGTATGGACGCATCCAACCTGCCCCAGCCCCTTTTCATTCGTAGCCCAGCTGCTGCCTATCTGCCTGGAGTTCCAGGGCATGGCAAAGTCGTGTTCTGGAATATTTACATCCGCAATTTCTGCATTCAAATTACCATTTTTGGCTGATGTCCATGGCCAGGCGTATCCAGCAAGAAGACGGGCATTAAAACCGGCTGCCACCTTGCTGTTAACCCATTCCCGTAATGTATTCGGACTATCGGCGACGAAAAAATCATATGTTTTTTTGTCCCACCCATCGAAATTTCCGGTAGTGTCAATTTCCAGGACATCATCGATCCAGTTGACATAGCCTTCGGCACCGTCGCACCGGAATTGGGTTTCCAGCTTCAGGTCGATAATCCTGGCATTATATCTTCCCGCCTGCTTCCGGATTTCCACATCAGACCCAATATCCTGAGGTCGGATCATCTGGGCGTTATCCACAAAAAAGACACTGACCTTGGCCGCATTGATCAGGTCTGCAACCTGGTTCTCACCCTGATACATGAAAGCTTGGCTATTTTTCAGCCGGTGAGCTTCATCTATAACCAAAATGTCGTACGAATTTTCAGGAACATTGTAGTATTTGCTGGAACCCGTGAGTAGCAGTTTGGCCCTGCGGGTATCTTTACCCTGAGTCAATTTATTCACAAGTGTTTCTCTGAAGGAAGCATTCGGTGCGACAAAAAAAACGTTTTTCCGCTTTTTCAAAAAACTTCCGAGCAGACTCATGGATACGACCGACTTCCCGGTCCCGGGTCCACCGTTAATAATGATCACCGTCTTCTTTTCCGCCGACAATCCTGTTTTAAGTGCTACCTCGTAAGCAACTTTCTGTTCTTCGAGCAGGATAAACTCGCGATTCCCCTTGAACAAGCCGGTCACATGATCCACCAGCTGCTTGCTGGGCCTTATATTTCCTGATTCTATTTCATAAAGGATTTCAGTTCCACGGCCTTTACCAACATGCCGGCAGATGAATTCCTGCAGTCTTGCATGATCATGCCGAAAGTAGAGCGGCGAATCACTGACGCTATCTGCATAGTTTGCAGCTTTCAGCGGCTCCGGGTCCTTTTCGACGTAGTTATGCAAATACGCGCATGAATATGGATAGAGTTTTTTGCTGTAGACATTTTCGTTGAAGTCGGAGAGATAACTCTTATAGGATGAAGCCTGATAGGATGGGTGTGTGGTCAACGCCCTGCCAAAATATGGGGTTACAACAACATCCTCCTTGTCCGTGCTCTCTGCTTCCGTCCACTGCTTGAGCTCCACAATGATGAAGTTTTTATTGTCGTGCTCATCTCTGCCCGCAATAATGAAATCTATTCTCTTGGATGTGGATGGCAGCCCGAATTCCACGAGAACACCGCAATCGTCCGCGATACCTGAATTCCGGATGATCCTCTCCATTTTATCGAGGGAGTTTATCCAGGAGTCTTCTTCGCTTCTATTGAAGTTTATCTTCCCGGCGCGTTTTTTAAACTGCTCTTTGATTTTGTCGACAATCTCAAAAGAGTCGACATCCAACATGAACCCCCTGGCCGTGTTCTGATAAACAATCATAAATCGGAATATTTTGTTGCCGTCCCTTTTGCTTTTTCAACCGGATATTTGGCAGCATTTTTTTCGATTTTCCTGCTCAGAATTTCATGCATGTCGAGTTTATAGTGGTGAGCAATCATGAGCGCATAGGCAAAAACATCCGCCAGCTCTTCTGCAACCTTTTGCTCATCTGCCTCGCTTGCGTTCTTCCAAAGAAACAATTCAAGCAATTCCGATGCCTCAACATTGAGGGCAATCGCCAGGTCTTTTGGATTGTGAAACTGTTTCCAGTCTCTTTCATCCCGGAATTTTATCAATGCACTGGTCAGATCTTCGAGGGTACTCATAAATATCTTTTTTTAACTGGACACCCTTTGTGCACCCAGAATTCATAATTGCTTTGCCGAACTGAATTTACATAGATAATTTGAACCAATAATCAACTATCGGTGAGCAATCAACTACAGGTGAGCTGCTCGATGACGGACAGCGGGTTGGCGATGCCGCCGGCCCACATGGTGTCCCAGATGCGGTCGACTTTGGACCTGAGTTCTCCTGTGATCATGGAAGATAATGAAGCTGAATGGGTTAATGGTCGTGCTGATGGGGTAATGTAGGGAATTGCAGGGGAATTTGCCGGGAAAACAACTTCCAATTATCACTATTTCGTGCAATGATTTAGAAAAAAAAAGAGCCACAACTTGCGGCTTCATGCTTTTTGAGACTGGGCGGTCTCAAGCCAATTTTCATTATTGCGAATTGCGATAGGCGATGACGTTGTACAGCTTAGTTATTCACTGTCAATGGATAAGACTTTCGCAAGTCCATTTCGGATTTCATCCATTATTGTCTCAGAAACAGACCCAATTTGCTTTACAAATCTCCCCTGTGAAACCGACCGGATTTGAAAATTGTCAACTGCTGAAATCTTGTTTAATCCGTTATCTTTGTCCGGCTCAATTTTTGTCATCCAGGGTGCTATTTCGTATCTGTCTTTCCAGTCGGTTACCGGCACTATGATTTTCAGCGGCAATTTCCCCAGTGCATCGTCATTCACTATGATCGCCGGTCTCGTTTTTTTTATCTCGGCTCCAACGGTCGGGTCAAGATTTATCAGCCAGATTTCACCTTGATTCATAGAAATTCTCAAAATCAAGATTGGTAAATGCAGTCAGTTCCTTGTCAGTGAGGTAGTCTGCATGCAATTCATCAGCTGCTTTCTTCATCCGACTCTCTTCTTCCTGTTTTCGAATAAGGTGCATTGACCGTTCAATGACATATATCCGCTTTCTGACAGGGAGTTTCTGAATTTCTTTTATGAGTTCTTTCGTTTTCATAGTCAATCATTTAATGTTGAAATATACGAATTTATGTTCAAAGTTATTTTCCTCTTTACCTGATTTCGCATACAGTCAACGCCGTTCTGAATGGACTCAAACGGCTTGTTCGGTGACCTTTTCCATCGCAGGAAACCCCATCCACAACATGTTCAATGCACGGCCTATCTGCGGAGCAATATTTTCATCGATGTAGAACTTCACGCTGCAAGCCGCCCATGCGCTGATTTGATCACACGGAATGTCACACCGGTCTCACGGAATGAGTGAACCGCCATGAGCTCGATGAGCGTATAGAAGTTGAACGCTTTATCCCTTCGCTCGCCCCAGGTATAACCGAAATCTTCCACTCCAGCTCCGGCAAACTCCATCTCCCGGTGTTTTTTTATCCAGCGGCGAATTTATTCACCTGGAAGATCAAGAATAACGGCGACATCGGGAATGGTATACATACCCATCCCGAGTTCCGGTCTTTTTGCTGATTGTTTCGTTCAGAAACACCTCAGGATTGATAGCGTTACCGATCCAATGCCTCAGCTCCGGCAGCTGCAATAATGCCATCCTGCGCCGGGGTCACACCGCTTACACCAATCGCTCCGATTACCTCGCCATCGACAACAATCGGCACTCCGCCCTCAAAAGCACTGAAATGAGGCAATGACAACAAGGCCATATTGCCACCTGCAATGCCATCCTGGAAAGCTTTGGTTGGCCTTTTGTAATAAACGGAAGTCACTGCTTTCTGGATGGCCACATCGATACTTGCAATTTGTGTACCGGGCAAACGGCTGAAGCTCAGCAAATGGCCACCGGAATCGACGATGGCGATAGCTACGGTCCATCCATCCTGATTCGCCCGCTGCTCTGCAGCATTTACAATGGTCCTGGCCTCCTCCAGCGTCAGCGACCGGGTATCCGAAGCCTGTGCCTGTACCGCCGTTGAAAGAATCATGAGTGCGGCAACGATCAAATAAGCTTGTTTTAACATGTTTTTTTCATTTTCGTGTTGTGATTTATTTACCAGGAGCCCACATCTTTCCAGGATATTGAAAGCTTCCTCAATTAAACTACGCTTGAGCCAGGCATTAACCTGAAAGATGCTTGTCTTTTTGTGGGGTGGAAAAGCCGCCCGGGTATCATTTCATTTTTAAGTCCGGCCGGGTACTCATGCAGAAAACATATCATTATTCTGTTTAAATCAATACGACTCATATTGTCAGAATGAATTCACATGACAGAATTAAATCATCCCCCTGTGTGTCAGCCGGAGGCTGTCATGTTCATTTCATTTATTCAAACGAAATACTAAAGAACACACTTTAACAAAGGAATTTTTGCCTTTTGTTACACTTTCTCAAAGGAATATTCGGATATACCGACACTTCTGCAATGGAAATATGCGATCATGAATCCACGGCTTTCCAGCGCTTATTGCACAAAGCCGGGCATGGCTGCGGATTCTTTTTCAGTTTCGCAATCAGCTGGCGTGCTTCCCCCCCCTTTTCCCGGGTGCCTGAACTGCACATTCAGGATCAGCCAGACGTATGCGGCCATGCCGAACAGCTCGATCAGTGACTGCAGGACGATCACGAAGACGGCAATCTCGAAGGCTTCCGGCAAGACCAGCGCCAGGGGCAGCACCACGAAAGAATTGCGGCTGCCAAAGCTGAAGGCCAGCGTGCGGCCCTGGTGGACGGGCAGCAAGCCGGCATCACACGCTGATTTCCGGCAGTCTCTTCTCGATCATCTCCCTGCGGCTCTCCAGCCAGGAGGGCAAAAAGAGAACCTTGCCGAGTTCTTCTTCCTTCTGGACCACCTTGTATCCCGGTCCGTCTGTCGAAATCTCGAACAACACACCGCCGGGCGAACCGAAATAGACCGCCTTGAAAACGTGCCGGTCAATGACTTCGGTGGGATACAGCCCCAACTTCAGGACTTCACTCCGCATGTGCTGATGCTCTTCATCGTCCCGGGCACGGAAAGCAACATGGTGGATGGTACCTCTGCCCGTAACTCCCGTCCGGGGCTCCACTTTCTCAAGAATGACCGCACCGCCGACCGCGTTGCCGGTCTGGTAGAGCGTCTGCCTGCCCTCCTCAGCCGTCTTTTCAAAGCCGAAAACACCGGTCAAAAGCTGTCCCGTCGCTTTCGTTTCCACCAGCTTCATGGTGGTACTCCAAAAACCGCGGATTCCGAATTTCTCCGGCACCGTGCTCTCCTTCCAGGCGGGAACGGAGTCGGCCCGCTCGTCCACCACAAGTTCCAGATCCAGCCGGTCGGGATCCTGAAATGCGATCACCTGCTTACCGAACCGCTGGAACGGTCCTTCGAAATCAACGCCCTCGGCGCCAAACCGTTCCACCCAGTATTCCAGGGACCCCGAGGGCACGGCGAACGACACCACGGTTGCCTGGCCGCTGCCCGGTTTGCCCTGCGAGGCCATGGGCCAGGGGAAGAAGGTCAGGCTCGACCCCAGCTGCCCCGTGCCGTTCACAAAAAACAGGTGGTAGGTACCGGGATCGTCCTGGTTTACCGTCTTCAGGATGAGTCGCAAACCGAGGGTTTTTACGTAAAAATCCGTGGTTCGCTGACCGTCGCCGCCGAGCACGGTGATGTGGTGAATGCCCTTGTCCGATCTGTTCATGGAGTTTCCTTAATTAGATGTGTCTCAGAAAGCAATCTGTCTCAATATGCAAAGTGTCTCAAGGTTTAATGTGCCTCAAGATGTAATGTGCCTCAAGCATCAAGATAACTTCTGTTTCCGACCTGTTCGTTCCTTTTCAGGATCCATGTTTTACTACTGTGAGGTATGACCTCCCGCACCCGAATCCAAAGATTTGCAAAAGGGGACTGGCTAACAAGGAATGAATATCATTGAAGGAAACCGGACTGCTGGCCGGTGTGGCTGAGTACGAGCCGGTGCATGGCACGGGTGCAGGCGATGTAGAGCATGCTTTTGTCGATTTCGGTGGCGTAGTTTTTGGCCGTGACCTGCGGAACGACCACCCGGTCAAATTCCAGACCCTTGGCCAGGTGGGCCGTGGTCACGTTCACGCCGGATGACAGCGCCGCACTGCCCGGACTCAGCAGATGGATCTCTGGCTTTCCAATGCCAGCCGGTGTCCCGCCGCTGGCTTTATTCTCACCGATGGGCTTTTTCCCGCTGTCGGCTGATTCGCCATTAGCGGCTCCATCCCCGTTTCCGATCAACCCGACATACAGCTTTTCCGCCTGACGCTGTGTCTTGCAGATAATGCCCATGGTCCTGTGCGTCGACTCCCGGAACGCCGCAATCTCCCGGCGCACAAAATCCACCTCCTCATCCTGACTGCCAAACGACCGGACCTGCGGCTCTTCGCCGTGCCGCTCAACGGCCACCAGATCTTCATCAGCCGATATGCGCTGGGCAAACCGGGCAATCTCCCAGGTCGACCGGTAGCTCTTGACCAGCTTGACCGCGTCCGCATCGGAAAACACGCGCAGGATCTCCTCCGAGGTGGTGGAGCTGTACGGGTTGACCGACTGCCGCGCATCGCCCAGGATCGTTTTGTTGCACGGGAACAGCCGCGCCAGCACCGCATACTGGACCGGAGTGTAATCCTGCATCTCATCCACCAGCAGATGCTTCACCCTGCGATAGCCGCCGTATCCCTCCAGGCGCATCTTCAGGTAGATGAGCGGGAAGACATCGGCGTACTCGAACGTCGTCTTCGCAGCGTACCGAAACAGGTCCGGTCGCTCCAGCCAGTCGTAGAAAGCCCGGTACAGCTCCCGGATGCTGGTGGACCGGTACATCCGCCGGATATCGGACCGCAGCTTGTTCTTCTCGGCCGCCTTCAGCTCGTAGCCGAAATCACGCCGCACCTTCTCCGTCACCTCTCGCACCACCTCAGTCAGCCGTTTGAACATGGGCAGGTGCCGGTAGAACAGGTACTTGTCCCGAACAAACCGCACCGGCACAAAACTTTGCCGCACCTGCACGTCGTTGGCAGCGAAATTCTCCCGCTCCAGGTAGCCGATGTAATCGTTCAGCCGCATCAGGAAATCGTAGCTTGCCTTGAAGCGCATCCGCGCTATGAACTCCTCATCCGGCTTCTGCAGCAACCGGTTCACCTGCTCGAAGAAGCTCTGGAACCGGAATTTACCCTCCAGCAGCTCCGCGGCCAGCGCCTCGATGCCCATCTCCGGGATCGTCTCCTCGCCCAGCTCGGGCAGCACGTTCGAAATGTAGTCGGCGAACACCTTGTTGGGCGAAATGATGAGCAGATCCCGCGCCGTCAGCGACTCCTTGTAGCGGTAGAGCAGGAAAGCGATGCGGTGCAGGGCGATGGAGGTCTTCCCGGATCCGGCCACCCCCTGGATGACCAGCACAGGCGAGGTTTCATTGCGGATGATGGCGTTCTGGTCACGCTGGATGGTCGCCACGATGTTCTTCATCTTGTCGTCAGCGGCCCGGCTCAGTTCCTCCTGGAGGATGTCGTCACGGATCTGCATGCCGCTTTCGAGCATCATCTCCATCTCGCCCGCGCGGACCGTCCGCATCCTCCCGAAAATCAATCCGTCCGAACCAGGGCGACCGCATCAGCTTGCGCAGCCGTTCCTTCATGGCCACCGCCGCCTCGCCCGAAATGGCCTTGGATGTGATGGACTCGCGCATGGAGCCCTTCTCGGCCGCATCCATCCCGGTCTTGTTCTCCCACAGATACGTTTTGTGCTCCTTGAGCTCTTTGGAATAGCGGGACACGTTATCGTCCACCTGATCGATGGCGTCGTCCAGTTTCTCGGTGATGGTGTCGAGGTAGCGGCGCTCCTCTTCCTCAGTGCGGTTGAACATGCAAAAATGGGTCTAAATAAAAAATATGATCATGGCCGGGTGTGAAATGGCATCCCACAGTGCACAAACAAGAACGCTTGTAATCAATGCCGACGCTCAAAAACACTCAGCCCATTTCAGTGGCTATCACAGGCCATGCCGAGTGTTGCTGAAATATGCCGAGTGTTGCTGAAAATTGAATAGCTAATAAATATAAAGATTTTCCGGGGTATTTTCCATTTGTAACCGGGATGGAGGACAGCGGCCGGGATACGCTGTGACGAGGTCTGCCGACACCCTCCCCATTCGAATCATTTTCTTTTCCTTTGAATCCATTTTGTTAATTATCCGGCACAAAAAGGTTGTTCAATTGGTACATTGCATCCATGATTAACAAAATGCTCTCCTATACCGTCCACCTGCTGACGGCTTCCGGCGTGGTGCTGGCCTTCTGGGCCGTATTCCTGATCATGCAGGGGGATGCAGCCAATGCGTTACGGGTCCTGGCCCTGGCCGCCCTGGTGGACGCGGTCGACGGTTCCCTGGCCCGGCGGGTGGATGTGCGCAGGTACACCCCGCATATTGACGGCGACCTGCTCGACAACCTGGTGGATTACCTGACCTGGGTCTTTCTGCCGCTTCTGTGGGCCTGGACCTTTCTGGATGTTCCGTTCCTGGTCTGCGCCGCCGCCATGCTCTGCAGCATGCTCGGGTTTGCGCACAAGCAGGCCAAAACGGAGGATCAGTTCTTCCGCGGGTTCCCCTCCTACTGGAACCTGGTGGTATTCTATCTCTTTCTTCTGGATGCAGGTGCTGCCATATCCTCGGTCGTGGTGCTGTTTCTTGCGGCCATGGTCCTGACGCCGGTCAAACTGGTCTATCCCAGCCGGACTCCCGCGCTGCAGAAGGTCACCCTGCTCCTGTCCGTTCCGTACATCGTCATGCTGGGGGTCATGCTGTTCTATTTCAGGGAAAC
>RECX01000339.1 GCA_007693825.1 Balneolaceae bacterium | reverse complement strand
GGAATACT
Organism: Balneolaceae bacterium; assembly: GCA_007693825.1. GTDB lineage: Bacteria > Bacteroidota > Rhodothermia > Balneolales > Natronogracilivirgulaceae > SKNL01. The sequence goes on along the minus strand of RECX01000339.1, from coordinate 16,803 downwards.
GCGCAGCGGTCAAAGCTGTGCGTCGAGTTGCTTCTGCAGATGCGGCTTCGGTACGGCACCAACGATCTGGTCCACTACCTCACCGTCTTTGAAAATCAGCAGGGAAGGAATACTGCGAATACCATATTTCATGGAAACCTGGGGGTTGCTGTCCACATCCACTTTGCCCACTTTCACTTTTCCTTCGTAATCACCGGCAAGTTCTTCCACTACGGGACCCACCATTCGGCACGGACCGCACCACTCAGCCCAAAAATCCACAAGTACAGGTGTTTCCGCCTTGAGCACTTCCTGATCGAAGTTGCTGTCCGTTAATTCTACTGCTTTAGCCATAAGATCGATAGTTTTGAATTATTGTTGATTGCAATCAATTGGAATGTCCTTAGGTCAAGATAACAAAGACAGGTCAAAATCCATTCATCGCGTTTATTTGATATGAATATATCTAATTATTTATATATATGCAACAGGATTTTGCCGATTCATCATGGCGGTTCAAGCCAATCATTCATTTCAGGTTGATCGGGAAAGCTAAAATTGATCGGAAGAGGGAAAATTGATCAGAAAAAAGAGAAAGTTATGCTTCCGGACGTCTCTCGATCCACACGTTGTTTTTACCCAGCAGCTGCCGGGCTTTTTTGAGAAGGTCATCGCTGGGATCAATGACGAACTTGCGCACTTTCATGCGGACCGGTTTTTCATCACCGCTCTGCACCATCATGTGGACGTGCGTCTGCCCCCGGTTTTTGTCGAACAGTCCGGCCAGTTCTTCGAGTGCCTTGCTCTCCACATCGCCGGTAGCCACGCTCAGGCAAAGTCTGATGGCACCCTGATTTTTCTCACGAAGATTCTCGATGCGATCGAAGGATCGGGCTATTATTTTGGGTGTCCCGTCGCGCACCGATACATTACCTTCCACCACGACAATATTGTCCAGCTGCAGCAGGTTCATGGATTTGTCGTAACAATCGGAAAAGACCAGCACTTCGTTGCTTCCGTTTTCATCTTCCATGGTCAGGAATGCGATGGGCCGGCCTTTTTTGTCGCGTGTATGCCGGGCCGCGGTGATGATGCCGGCGCATGTGACGGGTGTGCGTTCCTTGAGGTCCCGGAGCCCTTCCTCGCCAAGTCCGTGCGTGCAGAACAGGCTGATGTCATCGCGGAATTTTTCCAGCGGGTGTCCACTCAGGAAAAAGCCGATCAATTCACGCTCCTGTTTCAGTTTCTCCATGTTTGACCATGGTTTCACTTCCCTGAGCCGGGGTTCCTGTTCCTGGTAGGAGCCATTGTCATCACCTCCGAACAGGCTCGTCTGATTGCGGCTTTTCTCGTCCTGCATCCGCACTCCGTAGCTGAGCGCATCATCAAGGCTCTCCATGAGCTGTGCACGGTTTCCGTGAAGATCGTCAAAGGCTCCGGCGGCTATCAGGCTTTCCATCATTTTCCGGTTGCAGCTCCGCATATCCACCCGCGAGGTGAAATCAAAAATGCTCTGAAAGGGTCCGTTTTTTCGACGCTCATCCACAAAAAACTCCACCGCAGAGGAGCCGACACCCTTGATGGCACTCAATCCGTACTGGACCCGGCCGTCCTTTGCGGTGAAAAACGCCTCGCCGGAATTGACGTTTGGCGGATCGACAGGGACGCCAAGATGGTAGCACTCCTCAATGAACTGCGAGACCTTCTTGATGTCGTTCATGTTGTGGGTAAGCACGGCGGCCATGTAGGATGCCGGATAGTTGGCCTTGAAATAGGCGGTATGGTAGGCCACCACCGAATAGGCCGCAGAGTGCGATTTGTTGAACCCGTATCCGGCGAAGTAGGCCATCTTCTCGAACACATCATTGGCCGTCTTGTCGTCTACCCCGCGTTCACGCGCACCATCCATGAACGTGACCTTCATTTTGGCCATCTGATCTTCCTTCTTCTTGCCCATGGCCCTGCGCAGGATGTCCGCTTCGCCGAGCGTGAACCCGCCCATCACCTGAGCCACTTTCATAATCTGCTCCTGGTAGACCATGATGCCGTAGGTGGGCTTGAGCACATCCTCCAGCATGGGATGCGGATAGAGCACCTTTTTGCGGCCGTGCTTGCAGGCGATGTACTCGGGGATGAACTGCATCGGCCCGGGACGATAGAGCGCGTTCATGGCAATCAGGTCATCCATGCTGGTCGGCTTGAGCTCACGCAGGTACTTGCGCATGCCGTCGGATTCAAACTGGAACGTCCCGACCGTATCGGCCCGCTGATAAAGCTCATAGGTTTTCTTGTCGTCCAGCGGGATGTCATCCAGATGGTATTCCTTGCCCCGGCTCTCTTTAACCAGGCGGATGACGGTCTTCAGGATGGACAATGTTTTGAGCCCCAGAAAGTCCATTTTGAGCAGGCCGCACATCTCGGAACTGGGGCCGTCGTACTGCGTGATGACATCTTTCTCCTTGGAGAGTGCGACCGGCACGTAATCATAGACGGTGCCGGGAGCAATAATCACGCCGGCGGCGTGGATGCCGGTCTGTCTCGGACAGCCCTCCAGTGTCCGGGCAAAGCTCATCATTTTCCGGACCTGGTTGTCCGGATGATCGAAGAGTGAGGTGATCTCCTCGGCTGTATCCGGATTCATTGCCGGATCCAGTACTTTTTTGAACGTATCCAGTCCCGGCCGCTCGGGAAACAGTTTGGATATGCGGTTCACTTCGTTCAATGGCACGCCCAGGACACGGCCTACATCCCGGATCGCTGTTTTGGCTTTCATGGTGCCGTACGTCACGATCTGCGCTACATTCTGCCTGCCGTACTTCTCGACCACATAATCAATGACTGCCTGCCGGCCGGAGTCATCAAAATCGATATCAATGTCAGGCGGACTCACCCGCTCGGGATTCAGGAAACGCTCAAAAAGCAGGTCATAGCGCAGCGGATCAATATTGATGATGCCGATACAATAGGCAACGATACTTCCGGCAGCGGATCCGCGTCCCGGCCCCACGAACACACCGCGTTTGCGGGCTTCGGTAGTGAATCCCTCCACGATCAGGAAATACCCGGCAAAACCCATATCCCGGATGATGTTCAGTTCCTGCTCGATGCGGCTGCTGACCTGCTCCGAAAGTTCCCCGTAGCGGATCTTTGCTCCCTCATAAGCAAGGTGCCGCAGGTAGTCGTCCATGTCCCTGAACGGTTCCGGCACGTTGAAATGAGGCAGCAGCAGTTCGGAGCTCAGCGTGATGTTTTCGGTTTTATCGACGATTTCCTGGGTATTCTCGATGCACTCCGGCAGGTCACTGAAGAGCTCCTTCATCTCGTCCGGCGTCTTGAGATAAAACTCCGGATTCAGACGGTTCTGGTCGTCGGTAAAGCGGAAGCGATTGGGATCGTTGATATCCGCATTGGTCTGCAGGGCGAGCAGGATGTCATGCGCTTCGGAGTCCTGCTTCTCGACATAGTGAGAGTCGTTGGTTGCGATCATTTTGACGCCATACTCCCGGCTCCACCGCACCAGTACCTCGTTGCACACATCCTGGTCGCGCAGGCCGTGCCGCTGAAGCTCTATATAGTAATCCTCACCGAACAGATCCAGATACCATTCAAACAGCTTTTTCGCCTCCGCCTCCCCTTTTCTGAGGATGGTCTGGTTTATCTCGCTCTGCAGGCAGCAGGTAGTGGCGATCAGCCCCTCCGAGTGTTCGGCCAGTATCTTTCTGTCGATGCGCGGCTTGTAGTAGAACCCATCCACGTAGCCCAGCGAACTGAGCCGGGCCAGGTTGAAATACCCCTTCCGGTTTTTGGCCAGCAGCACCTGGTGATACTGTTCGCGGTTTTCCCGGTCTGACATGGAGGTCGGCGTGATGTAAAACTCACAACCGATGATCGGTTTCACACCCTTCTTTTTCGCCTCATTCAGGAAAGCGGGCACTCCGAACATATTCCCGTGATCGGTAATGGCGATCCCGGGCATGCCTTGCTCTGCCGTTTTGGCGATCATCCCCGATATGGCGGCGGCACCATCAAGCAGGCTGAACTGGGAGTGGCAATGCAGGTGAGAAAACTGGCACATAAAAAGTCCGGAATTGGGTTGAAAACCAAAAACTACTCATAAATAATAACACATTCATTCTTGACTTTTTATGACCTCCTTTTTCCGGCCGACAGGATATGTCGGAGGCAGAAAATGGATTGCCTGGTTACAACTCATTCGCGGGTGCATGCATCATTCGCCGGTCCATGCATCATTCGCGGGTACGTGCATCATTCGCGGGTGCATGCAGACCGGCCACAGGATCAAGCATAACAATCATAAATCTCTCTTGCTCAGGACTTCACCAAACGGGAAAAACTCGGCCATCATCAGCCGTGCCAGCCCGCCTGCGATCTCACTGGAATCACCGATTTTCCCCTCTTTGTATGCTGCAATGAAATCGTGCACCATGGGGAAGTCTTCCTCGCTGGTCTCCCGTATCGTTTTCTGCATATCCGTCCCGATACGCCCGGGGTTGAATGCCATGATCTCCACCGGGTATCGCTGCTTCTCCTGCTCAATGCAGATGGTCCTCACAAACATATCCACCCCTGCCTTGGTGCTGCAATAGTGGCTCCATCCGTGATAGGGCTTTCCGGCAGCGCCGGATGATATCATGACCACTCTTTTCACCGGGCTCCACGCCTGGAAATGATGGATGAACGCATGCGCAAGCAGCAGCGGGGCCACGAAATTGATCTCGAGATTTTTCTTGTAGTCCTGGTAATCGTATTTGCCGGCCGGGCCAACCGGATCGATCATACCGGCATTGTTGACCAGGCCCAGGTAAGCGGTATCCTGGCTGGATATGGTTGCCGCAATGCCGGCCACGAAGTCGTTCAGTTCCCCGGTCAGGGTAAGGTCCTGCCGCCAGGTGTGCACTTCAGCTCCCCGCGCCTCCAGTTCGTGAACCTGATCAGACATGTCACTCCGTGCAACCAGGTGCAGAACGGTCCCGCTTTCGGCGAGATGAACAGACAAGTCGCGCCCGAATCCCTTAGATGCTCCTGTTATGATGATGTGTTTTTTTCTTTCACTCATGGTTACAGTAGGCATTTCATTGTTTTATTCCAGTACTTCTGTGAGGAAATGGTCCCATCCATCCAGATAATGCCGGCCGGTAAGAATGAAGCCGTCGTTGTGGCCGCCTTGCAGTTCCAGCCGGTACTTGGGCTCTGACGCTGCCTCGTACAGTTTTTGTCCGTGGTGGTACGGGATCACTTCATCGTTCCTGCTGTGGGCGATCATGACCGGTTTGCGGATTTCGTCGATGTAATCGATCACCGGATAGCGGATGCGGAGCAGCCAGCGCACGGGTATGAAGGGATAAATCTCTGAGGCCAGATCAGCTGCCGAAGTGAAGGTTGATTCAAGCACCAGACCGCCGGCCTCCACCTCGCTGGCCAGCCAGGCTGCCACACCACCGCCGAGCGACCGTCCGAACAGGATGATATCACGTGGATTTTCATCCTGCACCTCGGTCAGATACCGCCAGGCGGCAATGGCATCCCTGTAGGTGCCTTCTTCCGTGGGCTTGCCTTCGCTGCGGCCGTATCCACGGTAATCGAAAATCATGACATTCAGGCGCAGTTCATTGAAGATCATGATACTTTCAAGACGCCCCGAGATATTACCCGCATTTCCATGAAAAAAGAGTACGCTGCCTCTGGCCTCCGGTGCCGGGATGTACCAGCCGTGCAGCCTGAGATCGTCTTCGGTGTAGAGATACACCTCCTCGTATTCCAGTCCGCGATCCTCGGGTGTGGCCGTCAGGTTCTTGGTTGGGAAATAGATGAATGCCGACTGGAAAAGATACATCAGCAGCAGGATGATCAGATACCCTCCGGCAACTAACATCAAAATCCATAAGACTGTTGAACCTGTCACACTGCTCCGGGTTAATGGCATGGTTTAGAGAGTCTCATTTCCCGTGAATCAGGATACCTTTTCCTGGTTACGCGGCGGGTTGACCTGTGAGCGGAACCCTCGGGCGACCCAAAGATTGACAATTCCTCCAAGAATCAGGATAACACCGGTCAGCTGGCCAACCATACCGGAGAAACTGACCTGGCCCCAAAAGATAAACAAATTCTGTATGCCGACCAGAGTAACCACAATCCCGGTGGCAAGCAAGGTGTAGAGGACGATTTTTTTTCCCATCATGCTATCCGTTTTTGTTAAGCGATGTTTTTTTCTCCTCAAGCGCCGGTCGTACGGAGCAAAATACCAAACTTTCAGACATTACAACAGTCAGGATGCCCGGTACTCCTGAAGGCAATGGTGGATGGCCCCGCCGGAGTGCAACCGGCTCTGGTAAAGGCGGAAACGGTCCATGCGGAACGTGACGTGGAAACGGGATGGCTCTCCGTGGAGAAAATTATCCAGCACCGATTGTAGCGGAGGACTGTCCGGCACGGAACGCTCCTTTTTTGCTTTGCGGATGCGGCCCAGTGTCACATGCGGATGAAACCCGCGGTTTTCCGTCGGCACACCCAACCGGTAGAGTTCTTCCTGGATACTGTCATACAATTCCTTGAGGACGGGATGATATCTGACCCCGGCCCACAGGATCGCGGGCTCCCGGGGATTCGGAAAACAGCCCGTGCCCATCAACTCAATATCAAAGGGACGAAAAGCGACATGGGTAAGCGCATTGGTGATGCGGCGTGTCCGGACCTTGTCCGTCTCCCCGATGTACCGGAGGGTCATGTGGATCTGCGATTCCGGAGTGAGACGGATATCCGGATGTTCTGGTTGAATCGCCGCCAGCTCACTGCGGGCAAAATCAGGCAAGGCGATAGCGGTAAATAGTCGCATACCCCTATCCTTGTCGCACCTCAAATGAATCGTATTGGATATCCGGATCCACAGGGTAGCAATCAACGTTATCCACCCGTGACAGTGCGGGACCCTTCCGACAGGCAGCTTCCACCGAACCGACATCCGCGGGCCGGCCTTGCAGCATGGCTTCCACCGATCCGTCACTGGTGTTGCGGATCCAGCCGGTTACGGAACGCTCGGTAGCGATGGAATGGATAAATTGCCGGAATCCAACACCCTGGACCCGGCCGTGTACGCGTATCAAATGTGTAACTATGTGAGTCATGACCCAAAAATATTGTACCTTCGTCTGTTTTCCTAACAATTCCGGTTATCTTACAGTTCTGATGACTCTTGATATCATTTTTACAGTTGCAGGAATTTTGCTTCTTTACCTGGGTGCCGAACTCCTGGTAAGGGGCAGTGTGGCGCTTTCCCGGAAATTCCGGGTCACACCGCTGCTCATCGGGCTTATTGTGATCGGACTGGGCACCAGCAGTCCGGAACTGGTTGTAAGCATCGAGGCCACATTGATCGGCAGGGGTGAAATAGCCGTTGGGAATATCATTGGATCGAATATCAGCAACCTGGCCCTGATTTTAGGCCTCGCGGCGCTTTTCCATCCGATACACGCATCCAGGGAACTGCTTGGACGTGAAGTTCCTGTCATGATCGCCGTATCGATCCTTATGACGGTACTGCTCTGGAACGGGGTGCTCTCACGGCTGGACGGGATCATCCTGCTTGCCGGACTTGTCATCTATCTGCTGCTGACCGTGCGTGATAATATCACACCGGCTATTTCTGAGCAGGACATGGCGTATCGTCGCTTCAGCACCCCTTTTGTCGTTCTGGCCACGCTTGCCGGCCTGGCCATCCTGATCCTGGGTGCCCACCTGATGATCAAGGGAGCAACGGGCATTGCGCGTACTTTCGACATTCCTGAAGGGGTGATAGGGCTGACCATTGTGGCGGTTGGAACTAGCCTGCCCGAGCTGGCCACTGCCGTGGTTGCGGCCCTGCGGCGGCAGGGCGAACTCATCCTGGGTGCGCTGATCGGATCCAATATCCTCAATGTGCTGTTTGTTCTGGGTGTGACCGGCACGGTGCGCGCCGTGCACCTGACCGATATCATGCGGGACGATCTGATCCTGATGTCGCTGCTTGCCCTGCTTATGATTCCGGTCATACGGACCGGATACAAGGTTAGCCGTCTCGAAGGGGCCCTCCTGCTGGTACTGTACGGCGGATATCTCGCTTATCTGTTTTTGAGATGATTTTCAGGCACACCATGGAAACCATGTCAGGCATCTCCCGGGAGAAGTGTCAGCCAATCCATGGAGGCCATGTCAGCCACACCATGGAGCCATGTCAGCCATACTATGGGAGCCATATCAACCACACTATGGGAGCCATGGCAAACATCTCATGGTCGGGGTGTCAACCACACGACAGGAGAAATGTCAGCCACACCATGCAAGAATTATCAGCCACAGACTGCCAATTCAGCGGTTCCCCAGTATCACGCCGGACATGGGAGGCAGGCTGACCACCGCTTTTTTCTCTTTTCCGTGATGCCGGAGTGCGGATTTTCCATCTGACCCGGTACAGAACAGAACTTCCGTACCGTCCGGCAGTTCGGGCGAATCCCATTCCACAGATTCGGCGCCCTTGTTGATGGCGACGATCACCTGGTCACCCTCGGGCCCTCTCCGGAATGCAAGCATCTCCTTCCGGTCATCTGCAAGCAGCACGGTAAAATCCCCAAGGCGAAGGGCCGGAAGATCGCCGCGGAGACGGATCAGAGTCCGGTAATAGTTGTGAAGCTCCGCGTCAAATGCCACCGGATCGGGTTGCGGACGCGGCGAGCCATCAGGCAGCACGGCCTCATCTTCGTGGGCCATATCCTCCCAGACCATCGGCTTGCGGCAGCAGGGGTCGTTCGCGCCCCACATGCCGGCTTCGTCACCATAGTAGACCATGGGCGCCCCGGGGAAAGTGAACTGCATCAGGACCATGAGCTTCTGGATGCGGCGCTCCCCGGGCGATGGCTTTCGTGTGTCGTAGTCCGGATTATCCGCCTTGGAGCGCTGGTAGTAATCCCACCACCGGCGTCCACCCCCCAGATCGCGGTTCACGATGCGTGAGGCGATCCGGTCGGTATCGTGCGAGTCCAGCAGGTTCTGCATCACGTGGGGGACGGGATGGGGGAACGCGGTCATCAATTCGTTCAGCCTTTCGGCAAACTGCGAAGCACGTATGCGGTTGCGGTTCCAGATGAAAAACTCATTGCAGGCAAACTGGAAGTTGTAGTTCATGACGGCGTCGAATTCGTCGCCCTTGACATACGGATATGTCTTCTTGACGGTGTCGATCACTTCTGCGACAAGGTACGCATCGGGATTGATCGACCGGACGTGTTTGCGCCAGGCTTTCCAGAACGGATGCTTGACGCAGAAAGCGACATCGAGCCGCCATCCATCCACACCGTTGAACGTATCCCCGTTGCCGTAGGGATCCATCCATCGCCGGGTGATGTCGAAGATATGCTGCCGCGGTCCGTCCACTATGCCCCGGCGATCCTCCCTCCATTCGGGCAGCTCCAGGAATCCCTCCCAGGTCCGGATCCGGAAACCCGGGCGGAATGGCGATTCTTTTCCATAATACTGGTGGATGCGGTCGGCGATTTCGGACAGGCCAGCCAACCCTGCCGGACCCGGATCATGAGCCCACGACTCCACGGCCATCCAATCCCGGAATGGCGAGTCCTGTTGATTTTTGAGAATATCCTGATAGGCCCAGCTCGCGATGCCCACATGATTGAACACGCCGTCCAGGATAATGTACATATCGCGCTGGTGGACTTCCTCAATGAGCTGCAGCAGCAGTTCATCGGCCGAGGTCCAGTTCCAGGTTGCCGGGTCGTGCGGTGTTTCGAGGGCAATGATGGCCCGGTCTCCTTCGGGATCCGGACCGAAAGCCGGGTCGACGTGATGGTATCCGACGGCATCGTATTTGTGGTGGGAAGGCGCCTGGAAAACCGGGTTCAGATACAGGGCGCCAATGCCCAGGTCCTGCAGGTAATCGAGCTGGTCGATGATCCCGAGCAGATCGCCGCCGTAGCGCCGGCGCTGAAGGTTGAACCAGATGTCACGGCCGTTCCGGCGTTCATACGGCTGGAGGCGGTACCAGTCCGATCCCCAGGGATGCCGCTCCAACGGCGAGGTGTGGTCATGCGGCCAGGCATATTTCTGGTCGGCTGGTTTCGGGGTGTTGTTGGGATCGCCGTTGCGGAAGCGCTCGGGCATAATCTGGTACCAGGTGATGCCACGGGCCCAGTCGGGTACGGATATTTCAATTATTTTCTGCTTCATGGAACACTTGTTAACCTGTACGAAAGCTGTTCTGCGAAAGGCACTATATACCAATTTTCAAAGCAAATTGCGCGCACTTGCGCCACTACCAATCTGCCGGTTAAAAAAGCTCCCTCCGTTCGGAAAAAAAGCGTATGTTCCGAACCATGTAGTTTCATCTGTTTATATCATTTTGATTCATAGGGTCAGAATGATCTCACATGACAGGATATGATCATGCTCATGTGTGTCAGTTGGAGGCTGTCATGTTCGTTTCATGTTTTTTTGTGCATCCACTTGCATGACCTTCGTTTTTCCCTAAATAAATTTCGTGATAATGGAAAATCTGGCGTACAGCTGGCTTTTTATTTTTTACAACATCCTGGGCCTGGTGTTGCTGGTCCAGGGAGCCATCTGGCTTTTTTATCCCGCTCCCTTTTATCAGTTCCTGGTTACTACGTGCAAGCTGGAATATCGTCCGCCAATATTCGTAAAGACGGTCTATTCTCTCTTTTTCCTTGGGACCATTACGCTTGTTGCCGCATTTTTCCTGAGGTCGGGGGCAGACATGCTGTTCGGGGCCGGGCTGATCGTCATGAGCTACAAACTGGTCAAATACCTGAATCACTGGGACTGGCTTCGCACCATCATACCGGATAAACCCAAACCCATCAAACGTTTTTTGCGGCAGCTGGGACTTTTTACGCTGGTCATTGCTGTTGTAGTGGTGTTGCTTGTTTATCGCCTGGTGCAGTCCGGAGCATGATCGCCTGACACAGACCGGATGACAGTAGTATGGCACACGTCGTGCCATGATCGCCTGACACAGACCGGGTCATGATTCCCGATCTCTTGAGCTCAAAATGCAGTGCTCACATGATCGGATTTCCAGTACGTCATGAGATGTCCGGTTCCTGTATTACAATAGGAACACCAGTCAAGAACACCGTCACGGGCCAGTCAGGTACGACGACACAAATCAGTCAGCCCTTGCAGATAAAAAACATGGGATATCACGGGATTTACCTGCCGGAAGCCAATCTGCTTCTGGACGGTTCCGGTGTGGATGCGCCTACGTTCATCACGCATGCCCACGCCGACCATGTTCCACGCAATCGTCACCAACCCGTTTTTGCCTCGCCGGCGACGGCAGCCCTCATGCGCGCCCGCGGACATTCGGGTCCGATTAAGGAGATCCCCTTTGGCGAAACCACGTCACTTCCGGGATCGGGCACGCGCGAATCGGGCGATAAGAGATCTGGCGATAACAAATCAGGCCACGTCAGGGTTACGCTTTTTCCGGCCGGACACATTCTCGGGTCGGCCATGGTCTTTGTGGAAACGGACCAGGGCTCGCTGCTTTATACCGGCGACTGCCGCGTCCCCCCATCCCCCGCCTCGGAAGGATTCCAGCTGCCGGATGCCCAGGTCGATTACCTGATCATTGAAGCCACCTTCGCGCTGCCCATTTACAAATGGCAACCTCATGAAACACTGTTTGATCAGATCAGGGATTTTGCGACCGATTCCCTCTCCGATGGCGATACCCCGATCCTCCTTTGCTACAACCTGGGCAAAGCCCAGGAGGTAATGCACGCCCTGGCTTCATGTGATCCGCCGGTCAGCGTTCAGATCCACGGCGGCGGGGAGAAGCTGTGCCGGGTATACGAAGATTTCGGAGTCGATCTGGGCCGCTGGGAGCCTTATAATCGCGAAACCCTGCCCGGGAAAGTGCTCATTGCCCCCTCTTCAACCCTGGAATCTCCCATGATCCGGGACCTGCGAACACGGCGCATTGCGTATGTCTCGGGGTGGGCTTCGCTGGAAGTACGCGCCTCCCAGCTGCTGGCCGATGCGCTGATCCCGCTCTCCGACCATCTTGATTTTTTTGAACTGCTGGATGTTTGCCGGACACTCAAACCCCGCCATACCTGGCTGACGCACAGCCCCGATCCCACCGTGGCGCTGCATTACCTGCACCAGGAAGGTTTTTCGTGCAGCAGTCTTGAAACGGAGCGCGCCGATGACGGATAAAGCGCACTCTCCCAGCTTCGCGCGCCTTTGCGAGACGCTCACCGATGTGATGCACACGCGCTCATCCACCAGGAAAATCTCCCTGTTTGCCGGTTATCTGAAGGGGCTGGAGGACGACCGCGACGTCTCCCTGGCCGTCCAGTTTACCGCCGAGGGTGCCTTTTCGACACTGTCCGGGAGACGGGCGGCTGTCGGGCACCGGACCGTTGCGCTGACGGCTGCGAAGTTTTGCGGAATCGACTATGACGTGGTATTCCGTCCGTGCCGGACCGCGACGGGCAGCGCCTCCGAAACAATCGAAAAACTCATGCAAAACCTGCCTGAGGCGGCCGCACGCAGGGAGCCGGCCTGGCTGGGGCTGGATGATCTTGCGGATGGGTTCGAGCGGCTTGCGGCGGCCTCCGGACGTGAGCAGAAGCAGCAGGTCCTCACCGGCCTCTGGGAAAGAATGACCGCCCGGGAAATCCGGTTCATGATACGCATGCTCAGCCAGGGGTCGCTGCGTATCGGCTTTGAGGTACGCAGCATCCTGCCGGCTATCGCGCTGGCTTTTGGCGTCGATGCGGAACAGGTGCGGCGCGTCCACATGCTCACCGGCGAGATCGGCAAAACCGCGCTGCTGGCCCGAGCCGGTGAATTGCACTCGGCCCGGTTCCGGATGTTCCAGCCCGTGGCCTTCATGCTGGCATCGCCGATGGAGACTGGACCCGTGGGCGGTGCAGAGACCGGAGACGGAGACGGGGGGAGTGCTGGGGCTGGGGCTGAGGGCGATTCCGGGGCTGGGGCCGGGAATGTGGGCGGGTCCGGAGTCGATCCCCGGGCCTATGTCGCGGAAGAAAAATTCGACGGGATGCGCACCCAGGCGCACATCGGCCCGGATTCGGGTCAAGTTTCCGGTCAGGTTTCAGATCCTGACCCGGGGCCTGATTCGGGCCAGGTTTCGGGGCAGGTTTCGGTGCGGCTGTTTTCCCGCGACCTGAACGATGTGACCGTGAGCTTCCCGGATGTCGCCGGTCAGCTCCGGGAAGCCATGGCAATCCTGCCATCCAAAAAAAGCCGTCCACCCGATGTGTCCGTGTCAGCGCAACCGGGTACGTTGCAATCTGGCAAGCAAAATTCTGTGACTCTGCAATCTGGTCTGCAAAATCTGGTCACACGGCAACCTGGCACAATAGAAGCGGTACTCGACGGAGAGCTGTGCGTGCTGGAGGACGGGCGTATCCAGCCGTTTCAGCGGCTTCAAAAACGGATGGGCGTGAAAAAGCCGGGCAGAAAGCTGCTGGCCGAACATCCGGTCCGGTTCATTGCCTACGATCTGCTGTTCCTGAACGGCGAGGAGGTGATCGATCTGCCGCTGCATAAACGGCGGCGGCTGCTGGAGGAATTTTGTGCACAGACCGGCCTCCCCTGTTCCCGGCAGCATGAGATAGCATCGGCAGCGGATATCGAACGGCTCTTCCGGCAGGCACTGGAGCACGGCAACGAAGGGCTGATGCTCAAGCGCCGGGACAGTACCTACGAGTACGGACAGCGGAATAAATCGTGGCTGAAGGTCAAGCAGCCGGGTGGATCGCTGGATACGGTGATCATGTACGCGCATGCGGGCAGCGGACGGCGCGGCGGAACCTATTCCGATTTCACGCTGGGTATACGTGTGGATGAGGACGAACGCTACGAAGAGCAGTTCATCCCCATCGGGAAGGCCTACGGCGGGTACACCGACGAAGAGCTGAAAAAGCTTAACAGGCGAATCAAGGAGCTGGCCGTTGAGCGGTTCGGCCCTACGCTGTCGCTGCGTCCGGGCATTGTGGTGGAGGTGGAGTTCGACGACATCCAGGTGAACCGCCGCACCAAGGCGGGCTACACGCTGCGGCTGCCGCGGTTCCGGTCCATCCGCTGGGACCTGTCCCCCGCCGACACCGACACCCTGGCCGATGTGGAACGGTTGTACCGGAAAAGGGCTGAACGGAGCGGTGATGCGGATCCGTCAAACAGCCCGGTGCTTTTTCACAAAGCCGGCACCTTGTAGCAAGCCCGGTTTCACATCCCCGATCCGGGCCTTGTCCCCGGATCGGAGATGTCGTACTGAAAGGAATTTATTCGGTTGTCCTTGCCCATTTCGGGATCCGATACCATCACATCCACACCAATCCATATCAATCCATGCCAATCTACACCAATCCATGCCGACGGCAGCTGAACCCGTGGGGAATCAGTGCCTCAGACTGGTGATATACCGGTATCCGCTAGGTACGGAATTGAATACATCCTCAATCTCGTCCTCAATGAAAAAGTACTCAATGCTGGTATTCTGTGCGGCTTCCAGTATTGCCTGAAAATCGACCTGACCGTCACCAAGCGGAACCATGTTCGCTTCACGATCGGCAGTCCTGCCTGTCAAATCACCGGTAACTCCCTTGCGCATATCTTTGAGATGCATAAGGCGGAACCGGTCCGGATAGCGCTCCAGTAACTCGACGGGGTCGTGGCCAGGCCATACAACCCAGAACACATCCATTTGAAAATTGACATATTCCGGATCGGTATTTTGGACGATGTAATCAAACAGTGTTCCATCTCCATGTTCCACGAATTCATATCCATGGTTGTGATAGGAAAACATGAGATCGTGTTCCGCAAGGCGACGTCCGATATCATTGAAATAGTCAACAGCACGTTGCGCGTCATCCAGATCAAAGGGCGCTTCATGTGGAAACCATGCCAGCCGCACATGCCGTGCACCAAGAGTTTTGGCTTCGTGGATCACCTGGTCGAGATTATCCGTCAGTGTACGGTAATTGGCACCGAATGAGGTGCATATCATTCCGCGCTCATCAATCAGTGCACGCATTTCCTCAGCGGTTTTCCCGAACAAACTGGAAAACTCAATGTTGTTTATGCCTGTCTCCTTGATAAAGTCCAGGGTCCCCGGAACATCCTCGTCGAACTGATTTCTGAATGTAAATGAAACCACACCGGGATCCGGCAGCAACTGTTCCCCTGCGGCACCTATCTGCGAGTCATCATGATCACTACGTGGGCTGCTTTCCTGTTCTGAACAGGCAGCGAAGGAAAATAAAGCAAGCACTAAAACGAGAGGTAGAATCTTTGTATTGGTCATATTAAATCAGTTATTATGATTAGTAAGTAAACGGTTAATTTATCAAGTGTGACTTACGGATGTAAACAGTAATTCAGCATTTTTCATATGTAATGTCAGGTTATCGCAATTCCGCAAATTCTATATATGGAATTGCAATAAAAGGGGACGGTTACCAACACCCGTCGTTACTGTTGCCCGCCATAACGCTTGCGTTTGATCCCGAATATTTCAAGTATCAGGTATCTGGCATGAAAACACCATATCTTTTGAATATAATAAATTTATCATTGACTTGGACCGGTCTTGAAAACCGTCCCTCTTCCAGTTGGATAAGAAGTTTTGAAATTTCAATCGGATATTCAGCAGTCTCCACTTCAGCTCTGAAACGCCCTTCTATGGCAATCGTATTCCCTTTCCGTGTCTCCCGGACCATCCTCTCAAAACTCGCACCTGCTCTTAGCCGCGAGTACATCAAATCTGCGTCATTTTTGTCCTGAAATACCAACTCACCAAGGTTAAGTATTTCGGAAGGTACGATCTCAACCCTCACCGTTCTTCTGACCAATTTTTCTTCGGGATCTGACGGAGGTGGAAAGCGCCAGTTTTTCAAAGAGTCAACCGCAGCACTGTCCCAGCGAGCGTCTCCGCTTGAACTAATCAGCTGCAGATCTTCAACACTGCCATCCTCCGACAACAGAAACAGTACGGAGAACTCCAATTGATCCTTTTCCTCTTCGCCTTCATAAACGGGAAGTTCCGTAGTTTTTACTGGTGAAGCGGTTTCGCGTTGTGCCGTACATCCGACCAGAGCGTGCGATGAAACCAATGCAGTAAGCAAGCACGCTGAAATAATGATGGATTGCATTTTCATGTTTGAAATTTTTGGATTCGAGCGAACAGATGGAGCATTCATGGAAATAATAAAGCGCCTGTGTGTCATGGCGCCAGCCGGCATTTCCTGACTTAACGCATGATAATTTACTAACGCATAAATTGAGCCCTATTATGGGAAATATCTGACTGCATCAGAAATAAAAATGAATCCGGAAATCAGGGTAGGCAGTCCATTCGTTGTGGAGTGTTCGAACAGTTGATGCCCCAACGCCCATTCTGATGTTCGCATTATGGTAATCCACGGAGTGAGCCGATACAACTATGGTATCGTAAAGAGCGCTTCCCGTAAAAAAAACCAGACCAGTTACCTGCAATACCCTCCCCACACTTAACAGGTGATTGTCATCGGCATGATTTTCGCTCAAAATGGAACCAGTTACAACCAATGACATGCTCAGTGTCCTGGTGATGACGCCATTCCGAATGATGCCCCAGTCGTCTGCATATATGCTGCCGGCTGATGGACCCATAATGGTTCCTGAGGCAATTAAAAACATCGATGTTATACTTTGGTCTGACAGTTTCCATCCTTTGGATGCAAAACGTGACAAACCTATCGGAACCGTGGTGAAAACCGCGGAATA
>RECX01000179.1 GCA_007693825.1 Balneolaceae bacterium | reverse complement strand
TTGCCGCATGCGGCGGAAACGGGGACCACGCCCGGCACGCCGGACAGGACCACGAGGGACACGCCCACCAGGAGCCGGGTGCGGTGGCGGATATGATTCCCGACAGGGCGCCGGACCATCCCCTTGATGAGCCCGCTGCCGGTCTGTTCGATGCGGTTCTCGACGATTACCTGGCCCTCTCGTACGTCCTGGTGGAATCGGATGCATCTGCAGCTTCTGATGCTGCCGGACAGCTGGCCGCTTCCGCCGACCAGTTCAGCCAGGCCGATCTCGCGGACCCGGCCCGGGAACACGCTGCCGGCTGGCTGGATGTACTCCAGGCACGCATCCGGGAAATCGAAAACAGCGATGACGTGGAAGAGCAGCGCAAATCATATCACGAACTTTCGGAAACCATGATCGCCATGGTGGATGCGTTCGGACACCAGAAAGACCAGCTCTACCACCAGCGGTGTCCCATGGTGAACGGTGGCAACGGCGACTGGCTGAGCACGCAGGAGCAGATCATGAATCCGTACCACGGTGACCGCATGCTGCATTGCGGAACTACGGTGCGCATCCTGTAGGGCAAGCCGGAAAACAGGATTGATCCGGTCCGACGGCTACCCTGTCTGTTACGGGATCCGTCGGGCCGGTCGTACTGCCGCATGCCGGGCTGTGCATCAAAGCTTTGCCAGCATCTCCCGCATGTTGCTCTTCCAGCGCTCGTCGTCGCTGGTGACGATATCCAGTTCCAATCCTTTCTCCAGGATACTGCGGGCGTTGTCTTTTTCGCCGATGGTGATCAGGAATTCGGCCTTGTCGTGGTAGTAGAGGATGAAATGGGGGTCCAGTTCAATGGCGCGCTCGAACGCGGCGCGGGCGCTGTCATTGCTGGCGCCTTCCGGTGCGCCGCCGAACAGGGCGTTGGCGGCCAGGCGCTCCAGGCGGGACAGGTTTGCCGCGCGGTGGTGCCAGTTGCCGAGCACATTCCAGGCCCGGGAGTATTCGGGGTCCAGCTCGACCGCTTGCTCGGCGTTTTCACGAATTTCGGTGGAAAGGCGGATCCGTTCGCGGGCGCCCACGCTCTGCGCCTTGCGTCCAACAGCCGCCGCATAGGCAAAATAGGATCCGGCTTCATCCGGATGGGCTTCCCGCAGGATTTTGGCATACTCGAACGCCTCATCATAGTGCGCCTCTTCGGCGGAACTGCGGGTCTGCCTGTGGCCGATGGAGGTATGGAGCATCACAATGTTCCAGAGTGCATCGTAGTTGTCGGGCTCCAGCTCCACGACCGATTTGAATGCCGCCAGCGCTTCTTCGTCCTGGAAGTTATCGGACAGCTCAAAGGCGCGCTCCAGCCGTTGTTCAACATCGTCGGCATAGGCGGCTTTTGCGGCAAAGCCGGTGATTGCAAAAAGACCAAGCAACAGGACACAACACGGGTACAGGAGACGTGATTTCATATGTTTTTGATTTTATAATTCATAAGGTCATATAGAATGTCCATGATGAAATTGATTCATGCACCTGTGTTTCCGGGGCCATATCCGGTCATGGACATTTCATGACGGTGGATTTTTGGTTTAGAGGAAAGCTATGTATCATCAGCTGGAAAGATACAAAAGCAAAGATAGAAAAAAACTTATGCAGAACATTCTGATCATGGGCAGTGGCGCTGTCGGCGGTTTCTATGGCGCACATCTGGCAAGTGTTGACAGGTTCCATGTCACTTTTGTGGCCCGGGGTGCGCATCTGAAGGCATTGCAGAGCCGCGGACTGCGTATTACCGGACTGACGGAAATGCATCTTCAACCGGTCAATGCCGCAGCGGATCCCTCCGCGCCCTCCGCGCTGGATGCGCCGCCCGATCTCGTTATCGTTGCCGTCAAATCCTACGATACCATGGAAGCCATCCGTCTGCTGCAGCCGGCCGTATCCAACCGGACACAGATCCTCACCATCCAGAACGGACTGGAAAATTATGAGCTGCTGAGCGATGAATTTGGCAGTGAAAGGGTGATCCGGGGATTCTGCAAGATCGGGGCGGAGCTGACGGCACCCGGTGTCATCGATTACCGCGGATTGTCGAGCATGGTTTTCGGTGAGGAGGACGGGTCACCATCCAACAGGGTCATGCAGCTCCAGAAGATCATGGAATACGCCGGCATCGCGGCGGAGGTGAGCCGCGAGATCCGCAGGGAAGCCTGGCTGAAGTTTCTCTGGAACGGCATTTTCAATATGATGACGGGCCTGAGCGGAGCCACTACCGACATGATTTTTGACGATGCGGATGCGTATGCCGTGGCCTGGCAGCTTTTTTACGAAATGCAGGCCGTTGCCAGTGCCGAAGGCGTGCGGATCACCGACAAGGACGGGACCGATGTGATCGAAGGGACGCGCGGACTGGGTGCGTTCAAGACCTCCACCTGGCAGGATCGTCGCAAGGGAAAACCGCTGGAATATGACGCTTTCTGCGGATATATTGTCCGCAAGGCAACAGCTTGCAAGCTGGCGGTTCCCGTGAATCAGGCGTTTCTGGCTCTATACCGGCTGCTCGAACAAAGTGAATGAGGATACGGGCGAAGAGCCAGGGGCATATTTGAATTCAGACTGTACCCAGGCGGCCGGCAAGCCATTTTGAAAAAAAATCCTGCGAGGTAATACCGATGAGACTTGGCATCATTTCCGATACGCACGATCACGTACGCAACATAACCAGAGCCGTGTCCCTGTTCCGCAAGGAGGACGTGCGCCGGATCCTGCACGCCGGCGACTTTTGCAGCCCGTTTACGGTCCCGCTGTTCAAGGGCTACGAACTGGATGCGGTTTTTGGCAATAATGACGGCGACCATTTTCGGCTGATCGGGAAATTTCGTGAAAACGGGTTCTCCATCCACAATGAGTTCTACGGTACGGAGGTTGAAGGGTGCCGCATTGCCCTGTACCACGGCACGCAGCCTGCCATCACCGATGCGCTGGTCCGTTGCGGGAGCTATGACCTGGTGGTGAGTGGACACACCCACCAGGTGGTCAACGAGAAGCATGGGGAAACGCGGCTGCTGAATCCCGGTTCCGCGCACGGCTTTGATGCCGGGGCGACGGTGGCGATTTTCGACACCGATACGCGCGAGGCCATAATCCATTCCCTGTAACCGGGTGCTGTCATTTCCGCATGTCGCCTGCCGCTCACCGTTTCCGCATGCCGTCTGCCGTTTCCGCATGCCGTCTGCCGTTGCCGCTGCAGTTACCGCTATCGCATGTTGCGGATGAGCGCTTCGGTGAAAATGCGTGTGTTGCCATCACCGCCAAGGTCGCCCGTGATGACGTTCTTGTCCGGCAGCGTCCGGTAGAGGGCCTTGCGGATTTTCTCCGCTTTATCGACTTCGCCGATGTGTTCGAGCATCATGAGGGCGGAGAGGAGCAGTGCCGTCGGGTTGGCCTTGCCCTGTCCGGCAATGTCGGGGGCTGAGCCGTGCACGGCTTCAAAAATGGCATGCTCATCGCCCATGTTGGCCGAGCCGGTGACACCGAGACCGCCCACCAGTCCCGACGCCAGGTCGGACAGGATGTCCCCGAACAGGTTGGTGGTCACGATGATGTCGAAGATTTCGGGACGGATTACCATCTGCATGGCGGTATTGTCCACGATCATGTCGTTGAATTCGATGTCGGGATAGTCGCGGGCCACTTCCTGGCCGACCTTGAGAAACAGTCCCGTCGTGTATTTCAGGATATTGGCCTTGTGGATGAGCGAGACCTTTTTACGTCCGCGCTTTACGGCGTAATCAAAGGCGGCCCTGATGATGCGCTCACTGGCTTCACGACTGACAATGGCGATGGATTCTGCGGTTGTCCGGGCCTCATCCACCCAGCGCTCCTGCCCGATGTACATGCCTTGCGTGTTTTCCCGGAAGGTGACCAGATCGACGCTTCCAAAATGTGTGGGGACACCCGGAAGGGTGCGGGCCGGACGGATGTTGCTGTAAAGATTAAATTTCTGCCTCAATGCCACATTGATGGAACGGAATCCGCTTCCGACCGGGGTAGTGAGCGGGCCCTTGAGTGCAATTTTGTGCTTTTCGATCAGCTCGACGGTTTCATCGGGCAGCGGGTTGCCGTTTTTTTCGAATGCCTCCATGCCAGCCTGTGCCGGGATCCAGTTGATATCTGCTTTTGCGGCGGCCAGTATTTCGGTTACGGAATCCGTGATTTCGGGACCGATACCGTCTCCTTTGATCAGAACTATGTCGTGCATTGATTTATCTTGACGTGAGGGTTGCATGGATGGTTTGTTGCACGGGATATAATACCAAATATTCGGGTCCGCTTCACCTTTTTAACCGGTGACCTGAGCTTTTTTGAGCGTGAAAACATGTTAAAACAGATAAAAAAATGCTGTTTTTGAACGCTCTGAGAGGAGATTTGTTATTATTAACAGGTAACACGAAATAAACAAAGGAGGCCTATGTCTTATTCTGAAAACCATAATGTCACGAAGAAATTAGCACTGGTAGTTGCGTTGATGTTGCTTATGAGTCCGGCTGTCAAAGCACAGATGGAGACGGGCATGGATATTGTTGAATCTGCCTCCCAGTTTGCCCAGATTCAGTATTTCCATACGCTGATCGTGGAAACCGGTTTGGAGGAAAAATTACGTGAGGATGGCCCGTTCACCATTTTTGCCCCGACAAACCAGGCTTTCAATGAGCTGCCGGAAGGTGTCATGGAAGGGTTGCTTGAGAATCCCGACGAACTGAGGGACGTGCTTCGCGCGCACATCAGTTCCGGTACCATGCTTTCCGAAGATCTGGGAACCGTCGACAATATGCCTACGTTTGAGGGTACCGTGTTCAAGGTCGAGCATCATGAACAGGGTATCTCTGTAGGTGGCGCAATGCTCGTTGCGGCCGATGTGGTTGCCACGAACGGCGCCATCCACGCCATCGACAAAGTGTTGTTGCCCGAAAACTGAGTAAAAGGCATCTGCTTCCGGAGTGGTCACACTTTACGTACCACGACCATGGTCATGTCGTCGTTAAGTGGAACGTTTGCGGCGTAGCGGGTCACCGACGCCGTAATCTGATCGAGCATCTGCTGCGCGGACAGTTTGTGATGTTTTGAAGCTTCACTGATAAGCCGTTCTTCCCCATACATTTCCCCGGATGGATTGAGCGCTTCCGTTACCCCGTCAGTGTAGAAGATGAGCGTGTCTTCCGGGGCCATTTTGGTGGTTACTTCCGACAGGCTCTGCTCAAAGTCATCATTTCGTGTAAGACCGAGAGCCAGTCCACCCGAGCGAAGCAATTCCGCTTTTTGCTCCTGTCTATGAAGATAAATGGCCGGGTTGTGTCCGGCCCGGGCGTATCTGAGTGTATTATCCCGCACATCCAGCAGGCCATAGCAAATGGAAATGAAACTGCCGCGGCGGGCATTGTCGTAGAAGAGCCGGTTCATGCGGGTAAGGAGCGGTACCGGTTCGGGTATTTCCTTCACCAGGCTTTGGAATATGCCCTTGACCATGGTCATGAAGAACGCGGCCTGGATGCCCTTGCCGCTCACATCGCCCACGACAAATGCCATGCGGTGGTCATCAATCGGGATCACGTCGTAATAGTCGCCGCCGACATCAAATGCGGCGTGACAGCTGGCGGCCACTTCCATTCCTTCGAGTTTGGGAAGGTCGACGGGGAGGAACGACTGGTGGACCTGCCGGGCGATCTCCAGCTCCCTTTCCACCCGCTGTTCCCGTGCGATCTCGAAGATATACCCGGGTGTGAGTTCCGGAAGGTGACCATGACGCTTGCCGTATTCGGCCAGCACGATTCCGCCGGCAAGCAGGAGTCCGGCCAGGCCGACGAACGACCATGCCAGCCACGCATCAGGTGAGCCTGGAATTACCCTGCCATCCACGGTAGTCCACAGGGAGACGAATACAAAAATGGCGACAAGCTGGGCAAGAAGGTCCTGGCGCAGGAAAAACCAGGTGGCTGCTATTCCGGGAACAAGCCAGAATGCGAAAATAAGCGGGGAATCGGGCGTGCTGACGTGGTGGGATGAGAGCAGCGTGAATATGATACCGCCGCTTATCAGGAGCAGCACACTGTTTTTCCAGTTGATACCGATCCATGATACAAGGCAGGCATAGACGGCGATGGTGATGAGAGTGGCCCAGAACAGGCTTTGAATCATGATTTGCCAGGCGGGGAACAGGTAGCTGTCGGCATAGAACAGCTGTCCGTCCAGCGGATTGAGATAGCTGTGGTCGGACAGGGTGTAGATCAGTGCGGCAAGTCCGAGGTAGATGAAAGATCCCAGTACTCCGGCAGCCGTGGAATTGCCCAGGGAGCTGCTGTCAAGGTATCCCATCCGCAGCAGCGAGATACTGGTGATTTTCTCCGGCCATATTTCGCGGCTGAGTGATTCCCCGAGTCCGGTCAGCATCAAGACAAAAATTCCGAAAAACACGGAGACAATGACCATGATGAGCATCATGGCAAGAATCTGCAGCAGCTGCTGGTCGATGAAGGAAAAAGCGGAGCTTTGGAACAGTATGAGGAGTATATGCAGCAGAAACAGGATGGCGGCAATGGTGCCGTAAATAGCGGCGCTGTGCACATCCACCAGACGGTGAAATATTCGCCTTAGAAAGAGCGTGATCAGAAGAAGCACGGCAAGGATGAAGAAGATTGCGCGGATGAACTCGCCGGGCGCGCCGGCCTCGGTGGCTGGTTGTCCGCCGATGATCACTTGCTGACTGATCTGGTGCAGTTGTCCGTCCGCATTCAGGGTGACCGTCACCCGGGTGGCATGTTCGAATATCGCGGCCGGTGGTACGAGGACGGCGTTGACGAGGCGTTCATCGTACTGTTCCGAGTAGTAGGTGGAGTCCACGCTCATCAGGTAGTTGTCCCAAACCGAGCCCCGCAGTACCGGTTTCAGATCCTGGTATTCCGGGTTTTCCGGAAGAGAGGCGGACGGATGGCGGTCCGGCAGGCGGAAGTCGGCCGCGCTCCGGTTTTCCGTATGAAAGCGGATAAGTGCGGCATCGGGGGCGTGAACTGTCCGGAATATGGTGGCTCCGAAAGGCTGCAGGTAGCTTTCCATGGTGATGGCGACATCTTCATGATCCACCGTGTCGATCCAGCTGACCTGCCAGTAGTAAGAGGGGATGAACCGCAGGAATCCGTTGCGGATGAACCCGGACAGTTTTCTTTTGCCGAAGTACGCCACCTGGCGGTCCAGCAGTTCGTCATTGGTGCGAAATACGACAAATGGCTGCAGTTCTCCATGAGTGATGCCGGATTTTTCGAGAAACCGGCGCGACTCCCTGATGACCTCTTCCGTATCGGCCAGACCGGTCAGATCGGCCGGCGGGTGCGACCACGGCATGAGCAGCAGAAAGAGCAGCAACCCTGCAAATGCAGGGACGAGCAGCCAGCTGTATTTTCGGGGTGATTCAGCCACGTGACTGGTGATTGGGGGATGTAATCAGGTCGAGGGAAAGATACACGGACATAATCAACAAACAGGTTATCAACCTCCGGGAGGCCGGGATCTCGTGCTCAAAACGAGTACGGAATTCTATCCGGCTTGTTTCAAATTTGATTTCAGGGTGTTGTAAAATGGCGTATATTGACCGCTGATATCTATTTACAATACACACATTTTCCCTTTACAACAAGTTCATGCCAGACAAAAAGAGAATTCTGGTAGTAGAAGACGAGATGATTGTGGCCCATAGTATTTGCGCGGGCCTCGAGCGCATGAACTATTCTGCAGTCGGCCCTGCGGGGAATGCTGCGGATGCCATACGGATCGCCCTTGAGGAGCAGCCGGACCTGATACTGATGGATATCCACCTGGGCAGCCAGATGGACGGTATCCAGGCCGCTAAGGAGATCCTGAAAAAGCATATTATTCCGATTGTCTACGTCACGGCACATTCCGATCCGCACACAATAGACCGGGCCAAGACAACCGGCCCGTATGGCTACATCCACAAGCCTTTCAGCGAAAACGAGATACGCTCGGCCATCGAGATGTCGCTCTACAAACATGAGAAACAGATTGAGATCAACAGGAGTGAGCGGCTGCTATCCACGACACTGAAAAATATTGGGGATGCGGTCATTGCCACCAGCCGCGATCTGACCATAACGTATGCGAATCCCGTGGCCAAAATGCTGCTGGGAGTGGAAAGCGAAGTACTGCCGGGACAAAAGCTGCAGGATGTGATGCAGCTGGTAAGCGAGAAGGATGCCCGGCCGATCGTCTGGACCGGTGAGGAGCTGATGGACACGGCAGACCGCTGGTACCTTCCTGCGGGATGTTTGCTCGCCCGAATTAATCAGGAATACATCCCTGTTGACGGGTCCCTGACTGCCATTGTAGATGACCAGGGGAAAACAGCGGGCGTCGTTGCTGTGCTGCGCGATATGCGCAGGGAGCGGAAGCATGCCCGGACCACCCGCATCCGCAAACAATTCGAGAATGTCATCAATGAAATCCGGACCCGGCTTATAGAGGATGCGCCTCCCGATATCCGTGCCGTTCTGGGAATTATGGCGGAGTCGGTTCAGGCTGACAAAGCCTGTCTCTGTATCTATCCGTCTAAAAATGGGAATTCCGAAGGTATGGAGGAACGGTTTTCCTGGGTTTGTCCGGCAGAGGGAGACACTTCATCCACCAAGAATTCGTGCAGCCATCTTTGCGGTGACTGGTGGAAGGGGCTGATAACCGGTGGTGAAGCACTGTTGTTCGCCAACATCGATGCTCTGCCGCAGGAGGCCGCGGAGCAACAAGAGCTGTTGAAGCGTGAAGGTGTCGGATCCGTCGCACTTTTCCCCTTTCAATCCAGGGAAACAGGCTATATCGGAGCAGTCAGTATCTACTGGCCGGAGACCAGGGATAAGTTTAACGAACTGGAAGTCCATTCGCTCTCATTGATGGTGGAGCTGGTGTCGGCTTACATGGTCCGGGCCCGTACCGAGGAGCTGCTGCGCAGCAGTGAAAAACGGTTCCGTACTTTGATCCAGAAGAGCTCCGATGTGATCACGGTTATTGACCGTGACGGGCAGTTTCTTTACGTGGCGCCCTCCGTGAAGAAAACACTCGGTTATGCAGAGGAAGAGATGCAGGAAAAATCGGTCTTTGATTTTGTCCACAATGAAGATATGGCCGAGCTGCGCAAAGTGTTTCAGAAAATGCTGCGGCACTCGGAAGAGGAGATGATCCTTGAGTGCCGTTTCCGTCATAAAAACGGGAAGTATATCCATCTGGAATCGATCGGCACCAACCTGACAGGGGAGCCATCGATAGCTGGTGTTGTCATCAATTCAAGGGACATATCCGACCGAAAACGATTTCAGGAAGAGCTGATCCGCGCAAGAGATACTGCCGAAGCCATGAGCAGGGTGAAAACGGCGCTGCTGGCCAATATGAGCCACGAAATGCGCACCCCGCTCACGGGCATCCTCGGCTTTGCAAACATTCTGGAATCCGAACTTTCGGAAGGGGAAAGCCGTGATATGGCTGCGCGGATTTCCGCCAGCGGACTGAGATTGATGGAAACGATCGAGTCGGTTCTGGATCTGGTCAAGCTTGAGGCGGACAAGGTAAGGGTGCAGCCGGAACGGACCAATATCATTGATGAGATCAAACGCAATGTCAATCTTCATGCGCGTCCGGCCACTCACAAGGATCTCGGCCTGGAGGTGAAATGCAGGATGGCGGAGTTGTACGTGGATATCGACCGGCAATTGTTCGGACGGATCATGTACAATCTGCTGTCCAATGCCATTAAATACACCGATGTGGGGTTTGTGGAGGTATCGGTGACGACCGAGAGAGATCTGCTCGACGAGTGGGTCCTGGTTCACGTGAAGGATACAGGAATCGGCATATCCACGGAATTCCTGCCCCGGGTCTTCGATGAGTTCCAGCAGGAGAGCTCCGGATATTCCCGCAAGTATGAGGGGACCGGCCTCGGGCTTACCATCAGCAGGAAACTGGCCAAGATCATTGGGGGATCCATCTCGGTGCAGAGCAAAAAAGGAGAAGGATCCACGTTTTCACTTCGTATTCCGCTCAAGGTATCTGACGGACCGAAGCGCGAACAGCCTGAAATGAAACTGCACCAGCCGTCCGTACAGCAAACCGGTCAGACACCGCGCATCCTTGTTGTTGAGGATGATTTTGACAGTTCGGAGGTGGCGAAAGTCTATCTGGGGGTTCTGTATGACGTGGTTTCCGTCGATTCCGGTGAAAAAGCACTGGATGAAGTAAAGAAAAGTGCATTTGATCTGGTGCTGCTGGACATCAGTCTCGGTCCGGGGATGGATGGCGTCAAGACACTTAAAACCATCAGGAAGAATTCCGCGATGGAGTCGGTTCCGGTGATAGCGCTGACGGCACATGCCTTGCGCGGAGATGCCGATTACTACCTTTCGGAAGGTTTTTCCGCCTACATGTCGAAGCCGTACAAGAAGCAGGAACTGCTCACCGTAGTGGCAAACTATCTGAGCGAGTGATGCCAGCAGGGTGGTCGCCTGTCAATACGAAGATGGAATTTCAAGCATTTTCCCAAACCATCACATGGTTACGCCAATCACCATGGTTGCTATGGTGAAGTAGATCAGAAGGCCAGCCGCATCCACAATGGTTGTGATAAGCGGGCTGCTGGCAACGGCCGGGTCGATATTGAAGCGGGTAAGCAGGAACGGCAGGATGGTGCCGATGATATTGGCCACCAGGACGATGAGGATCATGGAGAGTCCGACTACCAGTCCGATTTCCGCGCCGCCGCGATAGATGCCCAGGACCCAGCTTGCAAATCCCATGGCCAGGCCCAGCGCGATGCCCACCAGGACTTCCTTGCCGACGGTTTGCAGCCATTGCCGCAGCTGGATGTCGCCGATGGCGATGGCACGTACCATCAGCGTGGCTGACTGCGCCCCGGCATTGCCTCCGCTGTCGATGAGCAGCGGAATGAAAAAAGCCAGGGCGAGGGCAGAGGCCAGAACCTCTTCGAAGGCTTCAATGACACCGGATGAGACAAGGTTGACGAAAACCAGGATTACCAGCCAGGAGATGCGTTTGCTGAAGAGCGACCAGATGGTGGCTTCACGGTAGCTGGTCCGCAGCGGGGCGACCGCAGCACCCTTGTGAAAGTCTTCCGTGGCCTCCTCCTGGGCCACGTCGATAAGGTCATCAATGGTTACGATACCGAGCAGGATACCTTCGGAATCAACAACGGGCAGCACCGTTTTGTCGTATTTCTGGACGACCTGGACCGCCTCCTCCCGGTCGTCGAAAGCAGAAACGGCGATGTAGGAATCGTCCATGATATCCGAAACCTTCAAATCGGGATCCGAGAGGATGAAGAGCGGAAGCTCAAGGGCATCGAGCAATTTCCAGGCGGGATCGGTGACGTAAATCATGTTGATCGTCTCGCTCTGGCGCCCCATTTTGCGGATATGATCCAGAGCCTGCCCGATGGTCCAATGCGGCCTGACAGCCAGATAATCGGGGGTCATAAGCCGCCCGACACTCTCTTCCGGGTATCCAAGCAGGTAGCGTGCTTCCTTGAGGTCCTGCGGGCTGAGGAGGTTGAGCAGCTGTTGCGTCACCTGTCCGGGCAACTCATCAAGAAGGGCGGTCCGGTCGTCCGGTGCCAGGTTGGCAAGGAGCTGGCGTGTCTCGTCATCGGTCATTTCAAGCAGCAAGGCGTTTTGCTGCTCCGGCTCGAAGTGTGCAAAAGTAGCGGCGCTTAATTCCCGTGGAAGTATGCGGAAAAAGACCACCCGATTGCGCTTGTCGAGCGTCTCCATAAGGTCGGCAATCTCGGGTATAGGCCAGTCTTCGATAGATTCACGGAGCTCTGTCCATTTTTGCTGCTCGATCAGCTCTGAGATTTCCGGTTTTATGAGCTCTTTATTGATCATGCCTTGCCTCGTTTGGGAGTCCCGGTTATCAGTGGGCATCACCTGTATTACGATCCTTGACTGCCGTGTCGGGTGTGCCGGAATACCATGGCCTGGGAAGCCATTGATCATACAGACAACACGAACAGGTGACGGACGTAAAAATACAAAATAACGGCAGATAATAAATAGAAAACCGGTCTGAACGCTACAAAATCCTGTTCAGGATGGCTCTGGGCATTAGCGAAAGGAGCCAGGCGACCAGCCGCCATCGCCGGGAGACGTAGCTTACGGCCCTCTTACTTTCAATGTCATCGACTATCTGCCGGGCTGCTTTTTCCACGTTGGCGACCCAGAACATGCGCTTGTTCTCTTCGGTCATGGGGGTGAGCACATATCCCGGAAGCACGTCGGTGACCGAGATGTTCTCTCCGCGCCGTCTTATGCGCAGCCGGATACTATCGAGGTAGTTGGAAACAAACGCCTTGGATGCATTGTAGGCCGATCCGTTGGGATGGGGGAGCAGCGCTGCGATGGAAGAGATTCCGACAATATGTCCGTGCCCCTGCTTCTGGAAGATGCGGTAGGCTTCGTGCAGCATGCCGGCGAACCCGAGCACATTGATGCGGATCAGGTTTTCGGTCGCCTCCCGTTCCATACCCGGCGAACTGCCGGATACCCCGGAGTTGATTACCAGCAGGTCGATACCGTCCATCTGACCTATCAGGTCATGCAGTGCCTGTATGGAGGACTCGATGTCCATGAGATCCATGAACGTGGCATAGGAGGGGGAAGCAAGCCTGGGTTGCAGCTCTTTTTCCATGAGCTCGGTCCTGCGCGCACCCAGTCCCAGTATGTATCCGCGCCTGGAGAGTTCCTCGGCCAGGGCGGCACCGATGCCCGAGCTGGCGCCGATGATGACGGCTTTCCGGGGTATTTGTTCCATTTTCAATGCAGCTGCAGATTTCAGGCCCGGAGATGTCCGGCTTCCTCACGGATGGATGGTATCATGCGCTCTGCAACGTGAAAAGCACCAAAGAAAACGGCGCTGTAGAACAGCGTGCCAAGAATCATGTTGTGAAGAAAGGGCACGGCGGCGATGTAGGCTGCGGTGAGTCCCTCCCAGGTCGGTGGATACATGGTTCCCGACATCCATACACCAAAATTGGTGATGATGAAGAAGAGAAGGGACCCGGCAATACCGCCTCCGGCAATATACCCGACAGTGACATGATTCTTCAGGGAGCGGCCCATGAATACCATCAGGGCAAAGGCGCCGTAGACATAGAAAATGGTATTATGCCAGCCGAGAAACAGGTCGGAAACAAGCATCACCACGAGTGGCAACGCCAGTGCCATGACGCGGTCACGAAAGATTACGCCGGAAAAAAGAGCCAGGGCGGCTATGGGAGTAAAATTGGGCGGATGGGGGAGGAATCGTAAAAAAACTGCTGCAAGAATCAGTATCGATACGGCGATTATCCGATGCTTGTTCATAATTCAGTGGTAATGGGTGATAGTTGTCTAATGTGCCGGGCAAAAACCAAAAATAAACAATATCCCGCCCACTGTAAAAAAATGATTTCAGAATCACAGATCACGGCGCACCAAAGGTGTTGGTGGCTTTGAAAGCGGCTTCGGATGGATCCCAGTAAATAATGATATCGTCACTGGCCTCCCTGCCCCGATCGCTGAGCATCACAATTTCCAGCAGCTTGACAGGTGCGTCATAAAGTGCGTCATTTTCATAAGGTTCCATCACCAGGGCATAACCGTTAGCGGCCGGCACCTGGTCGATGAGCCGGCGTCCGTGTCCGTCGCGTATTGCTTCCTGGTCGATGTGAAGTATCGGATGCAGCGTGTCATCCACCAGCTCGTACACGGCAAGGTCGCGGAATGCATGCGCGTATCCGGCGTCGCGCAGGACCGGATGCAGATCAGGAAGGTCCGCATCCGTATGAATGACCACATAATTGTCGGATCCGTCGGCGGTGATGTCTTCGCCCAGTATCAGCACTTTAAACGGATCGGGCAGACGCCGGTTGATTTCTCCAGCATCCAGATTTTCGATCCGGTGCCACGTCACAATGGATTCTATGACGGGCCGGTCCTGATGCATCATGGCCGGCAGCGGTGGATAGGTTTCACTGTGGGCCGGCTCGTGATCCGGGTCTCCCATAAGAAGCACAACTGCAACATAGGCAGCCACAAGGATTACCATCATGGCACCAATCCGGACCACCAGCGAGCCGGATCTTTTTTTTCTTTTCTTCATGGTATATGACGTGTAAGTTATTGACAGAAATTCACTTGTGTGTATAAATATAGATTCTGCATTAAATTCGTGATTTTTCCAAAATAATTATATGTTTTACGGGTTATATGAGTTTTGTATGCATTTCTAAAAATAACGCTTGAGGAAAAATATGAAGTATTTTTTAATGACAGCATGTATGGCAGCGGTAATCTTCCTTTTCGGAGCGGCTTCGGTGCAGGCACAGTTTGAGCAGCCGGCTCCGCCGCAGGATATACCGGAAGTGACCGATGTTGAGCTGAAAACCTTTGTTGAGGCATCCATGAAAGCCCAGCAAATCCAGACCGAAGCCCAGGTTGAGATGATTGCCATTGTCGAGGACGAGGGACTGGAAGTGGAAACCTACAACAGAATCCTGCAGGGATTGCAAATGGGACAGTCCGCTGATGAAATGGAGGTTTCAGAGTCCGACGTGGAGAAGTTCGAGACGGCTTCGGCACAAATCGGTGAAATTGAGCAAGACATGGAAGTCAAACTGATTGCCGCCATTGAGGACGAGGGGCTTGAACTGGAACGCTTCCAGGAGATATTCATGGCTGTCCAGAGTGACGCCGGGCTGCAGCAGAAAATGCAGCAGATGATCATGGAAGCCCAGATGCAGGAGCAGCAGTAGAGCACAGCACCCCGGCTTCCTCTCCGGCCGCAGTTGCAACTCATGACCGGCCGGACGACCGGACTTGGCAACTCTTGTCCAGTGGACCGGCAACCCTAGTATTGCCGGATCTTCAGCGCTATTGTCGGGTTCCGTACCCTTATCTGGCCGGACTTGTGAACGCTGAATCCTTTATGCGAAATCGCCAGGGGAGGAGTGCATCGCCTCCCGCATAGTCTATTCCGATGCGGGGTGATGCCAGGATATCTGATTCCATCGGCTGCTCGTCTCCAGACCCGGAGGTCAGCCAGACCGTATTTCCGGAAAGATCCGTTCCGTTGAGGGATGTGGTGATGCCAAGCGCCTGGCTCACGAGTCCGGGTCCGCCCGCCGTGTTGCGCTGAACCTGCGTCTGTTTCCTCCGTGAGAGAATGGTTTCGAGCCCCTCGCAAGGCGCCACAGCCCTGATCAGTACCGCCTGCGGGACCTGCTCCGGTCCCGTTATAACATTGAAAAGGGTATGGATTCCGTAGCACAGATAGGTATATGCAATGCCGCCGGACCGGTAAAAAACCTCCGTGCGCCGCGTGCGCCTTCCCCCGTAAGCATGGGATGCCCGGTCGGTCAGTCCGTCGTACGCCTCGGTCTCCACGATGATCCCGGCTGTCACTTCGCCGTTGATGCGCGTCCACAAACGACAGCCCAGGAGTGCGCGGGCCCGTGAGACCACATCATCATCCAGGTAGAAAGATTTGGGAAGCTTGGTAAACATGGGATGGGATGTTATCTGGATTATATCTATGAGATGAAATGGCCATGACGGCAACCCTTCACACAGGAGCATGATTATCATCGTCATGGACATTCTATCTGACCTTATAAATCAGAAATTTTAAACAGATGAAATCATTACTATGATATCTGCCGTTGGCAGTCTCTGAAGCGATATTTCAAAATGGCGGTAAGCGCTGGTGGATAAGTCTCAAAAAGGCGACTGTTATTCCAATCTTTTGATAACTGTCAATTTACCTTGTCATGCAGTTACCCTATTTTTCAAGACTACAAAATAACAGGTCCGCATGGCAAAACCGAACACCGCAACCGGCAGGAAAGAAACGACGCCCCTGATGCGCCAGTATCAGGAGATAAAGGAAAAGCATCCGGGCACGCTGCTGCTGTTCCGGGTCGGTGATTTTTACGAGACGTTTTCCGATGACGCCATTACCATCAGCCGGGAACTCGGGATCACGCTGACCCGCCGCAACAACGCCGGCGACCAGACTCCGCTGGCCGGTTTCCCATACCATGCGCTGGACAGTTACCTGCCGAAGCTGGTGAAAAAAGGATTTCGCGTGGCGGTATGCGACCAGGCCGAGGATCCGGCCCAGGCCAAGGCGGCGGGACGCAAGCTCGTCAACCGCGAGATCACCGAAGTGGTTACGCCGGGCGTGACGCTCTCCGACAAGGTGCTCGACCGCAACCGCAACAACTACGTCGCGGCGATACACCCCGGACCGAAATCATACGGACTCGCCTTCGCCGATATTTCCACCGGTGAATTCTCTGTCTCCGAACTGCCGCTGAAGGAGTTGCGCGAAGTCCTGGCCTCGCTGGCCCCCGCCGAGATCCTGGTCAGCAAGAAACTCAAATCCCCGGTACCCGATTGGCTGTCGCAGTACGTCGTCACATGGCTGGAGGACTGGATCTACGAAGGCCGCTACGGATACGATGTGCTGCTGGAGCATTTCGGCACCCATTCGCTCAAGGGATTCGGAGTCGAGGAGCTGGAGACGGCCCACGTCGCCGCCGGCGCACTCCTGCACTATGTCAGGGAAAACCAGCGGGCCTCACTCGGACATCTGCGCACCCTCAGCGGATTTGACAACACCGGGTACATGATGCTGGACGGATCCACCAAACGAAACCTGGAGCTGATCACAAGCATGCAGCAGGGCGGCACCGATGGTACGCTCATATCCATCCTGGACGAGACCGGCACGGCCATGGGCGGACGGTTGCTGCGCAAGTGGCTCATGCGTCCGCTCAAGGACCTGGAGGGCATCAGGAGCCGCCTGCAGGCCGTGGAGGTGCTGCACATCCGGCATGACCTGCGCCAGCAGCT
>RECX01000215.1 GCA_007693825.1 Balneolaceae bacterium | reverse complement strand
GACTCCGACTCGTAGGCGTGCACCTCAATGGTGTCCGTCACGGAAAGCGTTGCGCTGGTTTCCGGGTCATGCGAATCCCGGGTGGATGGGGCCTGGAAGTGCTGGTACGCTCCGGGAAGGAGCTGCGGGGGCTCGCCGGGGTGAAGCTGTGTATCCGGATGAGGGTGGTAATGAGGATCCGGTGCAGTGAGCGGATCCGGCGAGGGATCGTGCCCGGTCAGGTACGGTGTGAAACAGCGGATGACACTCTCGCCGGGCACCCCGGGGACGTCGGCCATGGCCGCATGCGTCCCTGATCCACCCGCAACGACCAGAAAGGCCAGGAGGATCTTCAGATAAGCGGGATAGGTAGCAGGATGTAGAAAGCGTGTTGCCATTTGTTCAAAATACTGAGAAATACAGACTCTTACACCCGAATAGCTGCCGGCCTCAGGTGTTTCTTCGCATCAACGCAGAAACGTCATTTTACCGGTCTTGCGGACGCTCCCCGCCTGCAGCCGGTATATGTAAACGCCGGAGGCCAGCCCTTTCGCATCAAACGGTACCGAGTACCGTCCCGGATCCTCTTCGCCATCCATCAGCAGCGCTACTTTCCTGCCGGTCACATCGTACACGGAAAGGCGCACATATTCGCGTTCAGGCATGCTGAACGTGATCGTGGTGCCGGGATTGCCGGCCGCTTCGGAAAAGGGGTTGGGATAATTCTGCTCCAATACCACCACATCCGGAATGCTTTCGATCAGTACATCCAGCTGGTAGGATACGGGGCTGTTTCTGTCGGCATTGGCTACCACCAGTAGAAAAGAGTCCACATCCGCCACGGAAAAGGGGGAGTAGCCGCGTGTCACGCCGCTGCCGTCCGTCGCACTGCCATCCGACGCGCTTGCAGGTATCCACTCCATGGCGGTGCCATCCCGCCGGTAAGCCAGCACCCCGATACCGAGATTGTCATGATCATGCGTCGCCGTGACAAAAATCTGTCCGATCTGCCCCATGCCGGGATACAGCATCCGGTAGGCTGCCGAAAGGGTGGGAAGCTGCCCGGTATCCATATACGGCTCCGGGACCGGTGGCGGAATCAGCGCGATGGCCGCATCGGGATACGCCGCCGACTCGGCAAAACCGTATCCATCCACCGTGCGCGCACCCGAGGTGGCATGCCAGAGGTGGTTGCGGACGATCAGCTCGCGGAACCGGGCCGTCTCCATCTCCGGATTGCTGCCAACGGCCCGGCGCATGGCACGGATCATCGGGATCTGCGGATCGCGGCGCACCTGCTCCCACGCATCCACCCAATACGACATGCCCATGTGTTCGGCGAAGAACAGCGACCAGGTCACATGGCTGTAGGCGACGGGTGTGGAGCGGCCCGGGTTGCCGAAGATGCCGGACGTGCCGCCGATGTAGTTGTAATAGTCGTTGACTTGCGGATAGACGATGTTCTCCATCATGGTGGCGTCCATCTCCACCCAGTGGATGGTGCCGGCGTCGCCCTGCCACCGGTTGGTGGCGAACTGGATGGAGTGCTTGAGCTCGTGGGCGATGGTGACCTTGAGCGCGCCCAGCTGGTTGCCCTCGGGGTCGTCGTTGGGCGGGAAATTGAGGAAGGTATTGTGGACAACGATCCGCGTGGTCTCACCGTCCCGGACCGTATAGCCATAGGTGCGGGTGCCTATGTTCCGGAATTCGATGGTGAGCGGGGTGGCGCCGACCGGATCCACGAAGCCGATTTCGTCCACCTGTCGCTGCCACGAATAATCTGCGTACTCCGCCGCGCGTTCTATGTAGTCGGGGATGCCGGTGCCGGAGGCGTCATCGGCGGGCACGGCGTGGAACCCGTCGCGCTGGAACAGCAGCCGGAAGCGTCCCGACGGCGACAGGTACACCTCCGCATCGCGGATTTCGTGCCGGTGGATTTCCTCGATTTTTCGGCGGATGTGCGGCGGGATCCGGTCCGCGTGCGCGAGATCACGGTCCGAATGCGCGAGATCACGGTCCGGTTGCGCGAGATCACGGTCCGGTTGCACGAGATCCCAATCCGCGCTGTCACTATCTATATGGCCCGGGATCGTTTGATGCGCATCCTCCCCGTACAGCATGATCCAGGGCGTGAGGCATTTGATGGGTCCGGTATCCGTGGTATCTTTGGGCCCTGCCGTTGCCACGGATGTCAACGATGCCATCACGACTGTCGTGACCATCGCGGCCATCAGCCACGCCCGATACGCTGCCGCCGGAACGGTTGCATGTGCTGTTGCCCGTAATCTCGAAAATCGGTACATATCGGGGTGGAAGGAATCGTTATCCGTGGGGAAACCGCCGGATTTACGCCATTTTTAGTAAATGTACCATAAAACGATTTGCAGAACCAGTTTATGTCACACCCTTTTCGTGTCATCCTTTACTACAACTTTTCCCACATCGCCGATCCGCAGGAATGGGTGGATGGGCATCGCGACCTGTGCCGGCGCCTCGGACTCAAGGGGCGTGTTTATATTTCGGAAGAAGGGATCAACGGCACGCTTGCCGGCGCCACGGACCGGATCGAAGCTTATAAAAAGGAACTCCGGTCGCGCAAGGGTTTCGGGGATACGGAATTCAAGGAAGATCCCTGCGATGTCATTCCGTTTGCCCGGCTCAGCGTGAAACTCCGTCCTGAAATCGTGACTTTGCGGGTGGATGAGAAACTGGATCCGAACACTGAGGGCGGCACCCGGTTGCAGCCGGACGAGTGGCGCCGCGTGATGGAGTCTGGCGAAGAGTACGTCATGATTGATGTGCGGAACAATTACGAATCGCGCATCGGCCATTTCCAGGGGGCGCTGACGCCCGATGTGGAAAACTTTTATGATTTCCCCAAGTGGCTGGACGAGGCCGGCATCCCCAGGGAAAAAAAGGTCCTGATGTACTGCACCGGCGGGATCCGGTGCGAGAAGTTTTCGGTATTAATGAAAAAGAAGGGCTACCGGGACGTGAACCAGCTGCATGGCGGTATCCTCAATTATGCCCGGGAGGAAGGCGGACACCATTTCCGGGGCAAGTGCTTTGTTTTTGACGACCGGCTGGTGGTGCCGGTGAATCCGGAGGACGAGGAGCCGGTCAGCCATTGCGAAATCACCGGTGAACCCTGCGACATGTATATCAACTGCGCCAATATGGAATGCAACCGGCTGTTCATCTGCTCCGAGGAAGGCGCGCTGCAGATGGAGGGGTGCTGCAGCGAAGCATGCCGGCAGAACCCGCGCAGGCGGCCCTTTGATCCGGAGAAGGCATACGCTCCATTCCGGCGCTGGTATCACTACTTCGATGCCTCGTTCAAAAAACGACCTGAATCCGGCCGCAAATGACCATGACCATGCAAGCCGACACGTACCCATCCATCCTGCCATATGGCCATGCTTTGTCCCGCAAAGTTCGTATACAGCAGCCATACTCCCGTTTTATGACATGCCGCGTTGGCAAACAGGAAGCCGGGCTGGAAATCACGGATTTTCTGATGCGACGGTTCCCTTTCCGGTCGGTAAATGAGTGGGAGGTTCGGCTTGGCGACGGGTGCATCACCCAGGGCGATACCATCCTCAGGCCCGGTGGCCGGTTGCAGGCGGAACCACCATTGAAGTTTGCCAATCCGGCGCAAAATGAGCCCTCTGTTCCCGATGAGGTGCGTATCCTGGAGAAAACCGATGATTACCTTCTTGTCTACAAACCCGCACCGCTTCCGGTCCACCCGGGTGGTCGTTACAACAAAAACACGCTCATATCCATACTTCGGGAGATGGATATGAATGACGCTGGGCCGCTGCTCGGCCTTCACCGGCTGGACTCGGTAACTTCAGGGTTGGTTCTCTTCGGCCGAAATCCGGCATTCACAAGGAAGGCACAGCGGGCATTTGCAGAAGGCCGCGTCAAAAAAACATATCTGGCGCTGGTTTCCGGGCGTCCGACGGAAGATCACATCACCGTGGACGCGCCTGTACAAAGAAAACATGGTTATGTCTTCGAGTGTCACAAAAGCGGCAAGTCATCATACACGGATTTTGAAGTTATTCGCCGTTTTGACCGTTTTTCACTTGTGCGCTGCCTTCCCCGGACGGGGCGCACGCACCAGATCCGCCTGCATCTTCGCGAGTGGGGGTTTCCTGTGATCGATGATCCAGTATATGGCAGCAACGCATCCGGCGAACCGGATTCCGCTGTTCAAAACCTGGGCATTGCCCTGCTCCACAGCCGTCTCCGAATCCCTCAGGAAGGTCTTGATTTTCGACTTTCTGCACATCCCGTTGCTCCGGATCTTGCGGCTTTCGATGCTTCAGGCGCAGATTTCCTTTTGGATTAGCGGGTGGTATATTGTGTTATGACTTCACGGCTCACAATCCTTTTTTGCACCCGCACCGGCGCCCCCTCAGCTTCCGGTTGGGTTGTCAGGTGGAAAAACCTTGCTGCTATCGCGGTTGTTGGAATTCTGTTTCTGTCCTGCAGTCTTTTCGAGACCCGGGATCCGGAAGAACCGGGTACCACGACCGTACCGGTTTTCATCCAACCCGACCGTCCGCAGGATGTCATCCAGAACCTGCAGAATGCCGTGAGGGCAATGAACCTCGACAACTACCGTCGTTGCTTTGATGGGGAAGCGTTCTCTTATCAGCCTTCCTCCGTGGCACAAAGCAGCAACCCCGATCTGTGGCTGGGCTGGGGATTATCTGAAGAGGAGGCCTATTTCAACAATATGCGTGCCGAGGCGGAGGGGCTGAGCGGGCACGAACTGCGGCTTGAAGACCGCCGGTTCGTACAGATTTCCCAGGACCGGGAGCAGTTTGATGCGGACTACCGGATAACGGTCCGGCACAACCGGCAGGGCTTGCCGGCCGAGGCGCAAGGGCGCATGCGGCTCACCATGGTCCGGGATGAATCCGGCAGCTGGGCCATCGAATCCTGGAGCGATGCCGCCGAAGGCAGCGATTTTACCTGGAGTGATTTCCGCGCTGCCTTCCTGTAGCAGGTGTGTGTCACTTTACCTCAGCTCCACATTCTCCATTGGTTTGCTAGAACCGGCAATCGTCTCTCATAATTTCTGCACATCCTCTCCCCGGGCTGTATCCATTCAGTACATCAGTATGTTACTACAGCCGGCACTCCCCTCATCTCTGTCATGGTAACAGCAAAATCATGATTTGATAACTTTCCCGTAAAAGTGGGCTCGGTATCATTCATCATCGAGTGATTACACTATCAAATGCGGCTTCAGCGAATTACAGCAGGTATTGCCGGTCGACCGAAATCCGGCACCACATCTGGCCGGAAGATTTTGCATGCCAGCTGCCTGGCGTACCCGTTGCGGTCACACCCAATAACAAATATCCACACAATATGATGAAAAAAATTACGGCTCTTTTTTGCCTGTCCCTGCTGTGGTCCCTGGTGACCTTATCGACAGCACTGGGACAAGGAGTAACTACTTCTTCCCTCACAGGGATTGTATCCGCTGATACAGGCGAATCATTGCCTGGTGCTACGGTTGTTGCCGTTCACGAGCCCTCGGGTACCTCTTATGGCGTAGCTGCCCGCAATGATGGTAGCTACCGCATATCCAACATGAGAGTTGGTGGACCCTATACCGTCACTTTCCGGTTTGTCGGATTCCGACCTTATGTAGTTGAAAACCTGTTTCTGAGCCTGGGCGAAACACACAATTACCCGGCAACTCTCAGTTCCGATACCATTGAAATGGATGAATTGATTGTCCTGGGCCTGGAAGACCAGATCTTCAACAGGGAGCGCACCGGCGCCTCCACAAACATAACCTCCGAGAGGATTACAGAAATCCCCACTATCAGCCGGAGCATCAACGACCTGACCAGGCTCACACCGCAAAGCAGCGGAACCAGTTTTGCCGGCCGGGACAATCGCTTCAACAACTACACGGTGGACGGGAGCGTATACAACAACAATTTTGGTCTGGGTAACGCTCAGTTTGCAGCCGGCAATCCGATCAGCCTTGACGTGATCGAAGAGGTTCAGATCAATCTGGCGCCTTATGACGTCCGCCAGGGTGGTTTCACCGGGGCAAATGTCAATGCCATCACGCGCAGCGGTACCAACCGGTATCGCGGAACAGCATATGTCTTCTATCGGAACCAGGATTTCATCGGAACCAGAATTGGTGATAATGAAATCCGTGTGGATGATTCCTTCACAAGGACGATCGGGGCCTCTGTGGGCGGACCCATCCTGAGAGACCGCCTCTTCTTTTTCTTTAATGTGGAGCAGGAAGAGGCCGACAATCCGGGCGATAACCGGCGTGCTCTTCGGCCTGGCGAGTCGCCGGATGGTACGCAAATCACACGGGTTCCGCTGGAGCAGGCTCAGTTTGTGCGGGATCAGATGCAGCAACTGTATGGATACGATCCGGGAAGATTTGAGAGCATTTCCTTCGAAAACAAGGGTCTTCGCCTCAATGCCCGGCTTGATTACAATATTAGCGCCCAACACCGCGCCATGGTTCGGTTCAATATGTACGACTCTTTTGTCGACAATTTTGTAAATGGAAACAGCATCCGTGGTTTTGACCAGGATGAGCGTTACCGTAACACGAACCGGTTCGGACCTGAAGCTCTCACGTTCCGGAATGCGCACTATTCCACCGACGCCCGCGTGACTTCGCTTATTGCCGAAGTGAATTCAACATTTGGCAACAACATTGCCAACAGCTTCCGGATTGGGAATACCTGGTCCACACCGCAGCAGCGAAGCGTGCCCGGTGAAGATATCTTTCCGATGATCGAGGTTCTTGAGCCGCTTGACGGTACCCCGACCGTCTATTACATGTCGCTTGGCAACGAGCTGTTTACCGTCGGAAATCTGCTGGAAAACGACACATTCAGTGCTTCCAACACGCTCACCTACTTCGCAGGGCGGAGCACCATCACGGCCGGTGCCAACTTCGAGTTCATGAGCTTTGCCAATGCTTTCAATCCGGTATGGAACTCCTGGTACCGTTACGCCACCTACGACGACTTCGTGGAGTCGGTGATCAACCGGAACCCAAATGTGCGGCCTTCGCATTTTGCAATTGGATACACCTTTGATGCTGACAATCCAACGGCTATGCCCCTGGACGAGGTCTCCTTTGCCCAGGTGGGACTTTATCTGCAAAACGAATTCATGGTGAATCCGAACCTCCGGGTGATTGCCGGTCTCCGCGTTGACCTTCCGTTCTATCCCATGGATGCCCCAAGAAACCCGGCGGTGGAGGCGCTGAATCTTTCGATTCCCAATCCCCGTGGCGGCAACAACATCATCCCCGATGTGAGCGTCTTTCCGGGTGTGAATCCCCTATGGTCACCCCGACTTGGTTTCAATTGGGATGTAACCGGTAATGGAGTTACCCAGCTTCGGGGTGGAACCGGCGTCTTTTCCGGAAGACTCCCATTTGTGTGGATTTCAAATCAGATCAACGCCAACGGCGTCATGCGCGGTCAGCGCGGCTACTTTGCCGACAACTGGGGGGTGGATGGAAATCCGGAGTGGCAGGGCTTCCAGTCCGACGTGAACTTTTACCGCCCTGATCCTGCAACACTGGATGCGGAAATCCCGAACCAGATCAACATCACGGCCAGTGACTTCAAGCTGCCCCAGGTATGGCGTTCCAATATTGCTGTGGATCAACGCCTTCCGTTTGACATCATCGGTACCGCCGAGCTGATTTATGCGCGCGATTACAACAGCCCGCTTGCCGTAAACCTGGCTCACCAGAGAACCGGCGAGAGCGTGAATATCGGCGGTAATCGCTATCACCTTTACAAACAGGAGCTTCCGGGCGCCGAAGGTACGAACCTGGACGAAGTGTATTATCTGACCAATATCAGCGAAGGATCCTATTTTTCTCTCAATCTGGGTGTCGAGAAAACGTGGGACTTCGGCCTTTTTGCCAGCTTCAACTATACGTACAGCCGTTCCCGCGACTACGGACTCATCGGCGGATCTCAGGCACAGTCTCTCTGGCCTGACGTAGCCAGAGAAGACCGGAACAATCCTGAAGCCGGTTATTCCCGGTTTGACACCCCCAACCGTATTGTCGCCCTGGCATCCTTTGATACCCGGATCTTTGCGCCCCGCTATCTTACCCGGTTTTCGATTGTCTATATTGGCGGCGACCAGGGGCGCTACAGCTACACCTATGCCGGAAGTCTCGGTGACGGGTCCGGGGTACGCCTGATGTATGTGCCGGAAAACTTCGCCGATGCCCAACTTGTGGACCAGATGGACCGGAGCGGCAATCTCGTCCGTACGGCCGAACAGCAGTGGCAGGACCTGAACGCCTATATCGAACAAGATCCCTACCTGAGCAAAATGCGAGGAGAAATTACGGAAAGAAACGGCGCACGCCTGCCCTGGCTGCACCGCTTCGACCTCAGAATTGCTCAGGATGTCAGCTTTTTCCGGGGGCAGCAACGGCTGCAAGTCACCATGGATGTCCTGAACATCGGCAACCTGCTCAACAACACCTGGGGTGTGTCGCGGGTGCCGGTTCAGCGGAATCCGATGTCCTATCAGGGTCCGGATGCCAACGGCAATGCCACATTCAATGTGAATTATCCGTCCGGAAGGGATCTGGACGAAAGCTTCCGGAGAAGCATCAGCATCGCCAACACCTGGAGCGCACAGTTTGGCGTGCGATATCTGTTTAATTGAATTAAGGGACGGTACTTGAGCCACCTCAAAGGATAAATCCCAAACCCTTTTAAAAGCAAGGGCTCCGTGACCGGAGCCCTTGCTTTTTTTTATTCGGCAACCAGAAAGGCGCGTACGATGCGCTGGAAATGGTCCGGTTGATCCAGAAACGCATAATGTCCGGCACGCTCCAAGCCTACGAGGGCCCCGTTCGCAAGTCCTTTTTCCATGCGCTCGGCCTGATACCACGGCGTGGCTTCATCCTCTTTGCCCCATAACAGCAGCACCTCCTGCGAAATATCCGGCAGACAGTTCTCCAGGTGCTCCGAAACGGTTTTTACAAACGTTTCGCGCATCACGCCCTCCAGCTTCTGGTAGTCGGAGGACCCCAGGGATTTCCAGACGGAAGTCCCGCGCAGCCAGTCCATGGCTTTTAACCTCAAAGCGCCGGGCAGGAGGACAAATGGTGCTTTCAAGATCATTGCTGTAACCCGACGGCGGTAGTAGGAAAAGCTTCTCCTGGGCTTCATGCCGGCACCCCCGGTAATGATGATCTTCCGCAATTCGCTCCCGGGCACACTATCTGCCGCATTCCCGTCTGTGTGGTGATCCGGACCCGGTTTTGTGTGGCCGGATGCGGATATCATCCCGCTTTTGTCGCCGGTTCCCTTACCGCGAGCACTGTCCGAAGCCCATTTGAGGACCATGCGTCCGCCAAAGGAATGGGCAAGGACATCCACCGGCCCGCCAATAACCTCTTTCGTGAAAGTCCGCGCCAATCCGGCATAATCTCCAATGGTCCATGGCGCTTTCGGTGCTGGAGTTTCGCCGAATCCGGGCAGGTCGGGCACATAGCAGGTGCGAATGTCCGAAAGCGACCTGGCCAGCGGCAGCATCACGCGCGCGCTGCTTCCCCAGCCATGAATCATGAGAAGCGGCGGACCGCTGCCCGTAACCCGGTAGGAGACCGGCAGGCCCTGATAGTCAAAGGTGTGTTCTTTCAACTCAGGCACTTCTGTGATTTTTTGGGGTAAGTACCATTTTTTTTGGCAATTAATGCAATTAAACAGATTTCCTGCCGCTGTGCGGGACATGCACCGGAGTTCGGCACGGCTATCCCTTCCTTCTTTATCTCTTTCTTCTTTACCGGTTCCGGTCGCTTCAGATTCTGCTAGCCCGCTTTTCTTCTGCTGCGGGCTTTTTGAACCATTTCGCGGGCGCCTGCCACCGCATGATCGCTCAGGTCCGCTCCGCTCATCAGCGAGGCGATCTGGCGGATATGGGCCTCGTCATCAAGCTTGTGGATGTATGTCACCGTCCGTTCACCCGATTCCTGCTTTTCCACCTTGAAGTGATGGTCCGCCTGTCCCGCAATCTGCGGCTGATGGGTAATGGCAATGATCTGGCAGTGTTCGGCCAGGTCGTGCATGGTCCGTCCCACCTGTTCGGCAACCGCTCCGCCAATCCCCGTGTCGATTTCATCGAAAATCATGACCGGCAGGTGCTGCTCGCGTGCAATCACCGACTTCATGGCCAGCATGACCCGCGAAATCTCCCCGCCGGAAGCAATTCTTGCCAGCGGTTTGGGCGACTCGCCTTTGTTTGTGCTGATGTAGAACACCACGTCGCCGGGACCGTCGGCATGGCACGCCACCAATTTGCCATCCACATCAATCCATCCTTTATCGTCCTGCCGCCACATGACCCGGGTTTCAAACCGGTTGTTGGGAATACCCAGCTTCTTCAATGCTTGGGATATCTGGCCTCCCAGTGCGGCACCTGACGTTTCACGCTTCTCGTGCAG
Source organism: Balneolaceae bacterium (assembly GCA_007693825.1). Taxonomy (GTDB): domain Bacteria; phylum Bacteroidota; class Rhodothermia; order Balneolales; family Natronogracilivirgulaceae; genus SKNL01. The sequence continues at coordinate 6,574 of RECX01000215.1, read as the reverse complement.
CTCAAGAGCGCTCTGCCGCAATACGTTCACGGCAGCTGCAAGCTCTTTCTCCTTTTTCTCCAGCTCAAGGTCGAAATTTTCTGCCAGATTTACCGAGGCTTGCAGCTCAGAGCGATAGCGAATCAAATCCGGCAGCGGCCGGCCGTATTTCTTCTCCAGCCGGCGTATTTCCGCCTGTTTCTGCCGTAATTCCTCAAGCCGCTCCGGGTTGAATTCGATGCGGGACCGGTACAGCTCCGTATGGGACAGCAGTTCCTGGAAACTTAGCCGTGCCGATCTGAGCTCCCCGGTATAGCTCCGGAACTCCTCGTCCATTTCTGCCATATCACCCAGGGTCTCTTCAATCATGGATAGAAGATCCATCAGGTTCCGCTCCCCTTCGGAACCCAGTTCGCCGATCATGGCCGCCTTCCGGTCCAGATCCTCGGCATGATCCAGCCGCTTCATCTCGGCCTCCATCTCTTCATACGCTGTCTGATCCAGGTCAGCCGCCTCAAGCTCCCGGAACTGGAACTGGTGCAGCTCCATCTTTTCATTGAGCTCGCGCTCCTGCCGGACCAGGGCATCACGTTCTTTCCTGAGGCGAACTACTGTCCGGTAGGCCCCGTCGTAGGTGTGTTTTTGAGGGCTCACGCCGGGAAGGGCATCGATGACCTCGCGATGATGATCCTGCTTCAGCAACAGCTGGTGGTCGTGCTGTCCGTGCAGGTCGACCAGCCGGTCTCCCACCTCGCGCAGAAGGGAGATCGTCACGGGCGTATCGTTGATAAAGGCCCGGCTGCCGGCGGGACGTATTTCGCGGCGCAGGATGATCTCACCTCCCATCCTCTCCACGTCATGCTCTTCCATCAGGCGGCTGACCACCGGATCGGGATCGGCGCCTGTTGCAATCACCGCTTCCACGATGGCCTTGCTGGTTCCCTGGCGCACGGTTTCCGTATCCGCCCGCTCGCCAAGCACCGCATTCAGGGCGCCGATGATGATCGACTTTCCCGCGCCTGTCTGACCCGTAAGGATGTTCAGGCCGGTTCCAAAAGAAACCTCCAGTTCATCAATAAGTGCATAGTTTTTGATGTACAGACTCCTGATCACGGCGCCATTTGTATGTTTGTTTGCACCGGCCACCCCGGAGGCGACCAGCGTCATGCGTTTTGCAAAGATAGGACTATTTTTCATTCTTGTGGAATTCCTCCTGTCCAGCTGTTTTCCATTATTCCATCACACACCGGCATCATTGCCGGATCTTTCCCGATACTGTATAGACACTGAAAACAGGGAATGCTTACACCGCGAAATTGGCAGAAAAAATGGCTATTTTATAATGATATGGAAAAACAGAAACCACCGTTGCAATATCAGCAACTAATTGACGTACCGGATCGTATGCCGGTAATCCCGTTGAGGGATACCGTAATCTTTCCGAACACCATGTTTCCCATCCTGGTCGGGCGCTCCTCCACCATTGCCGCCGTCAACGCGGCCGTGGAGAAGGACAAATATGTCCTTTTGTGCGCACAGATGGAGCCGGATGACGACAGTCCGACTCCGGACAAGCTCCACAGGAAGGGTACGCTTGCCCAGGTCATTCAGGTGCTGCACCTGCCCAACGACCTGCAGAAAGTCCTCATAAGCGGCATCCGGCTGGCCGAAGCAGTCTCTTTTGAGCAGAGCACGCCCTTTTTTGAGGCCACCATCAAAATGGAAGAGGAGGTCAAACTGCGGATGACACCACGCCTCAAAGCCCTGATCCGGAAAACAAAGGAGGGGTTTGAGAAACTGGTCCTGCTGAACCAGGAGCTGCCGGAAGAGGTGCTCCTTGGCTTTGAGCAGAATTACAACCCGCAAAACCTGCTCTATTTCGTCGCTTCCTATCTGGATCTCGATATCGAAGAAAAGCAGCTGCTGCTGGAGGAAACCGACCTTGACCGGCAGTACCGGAAAGTGCTCACTCACCTGGCGGGTGAGCTGGAGCTTCTGGCCGTATCCAACGAAATCAACGAAAAAGTACAGGACGAAATCCAGGAAACCCAGCGCCGTTTCTATATCCAGGAGCAGATCAAGGTGCTCCAGGAGGAGCTGGACGAGGAGGGCTTCGCCGATCCCGAACTGGCCAAGATAAAGGAGAGCCTGGACACGCGCCCCATACCGGAAGCGGCCCGCGCCAAGGCCAACGAAGAGCTGGAACGCCTGCGGAAAACACCGGCCATGTCCCCCGAGTACAGCGTCTCGCGCAACTACCTGGACTGGATCCTGGCCATGCCCTGGGGCGAATATTCCAAGGACCGGCTTGAGATCCATGCGGTGGAGAATGCGCTGGAAAAAGATCATTTCGGACTTGAAAAGCCGAAGGAGCGCATCCTGGAGTATATTGCCGTGCTGAACCTGGTCAACAAGATCAAGGGGCAGATCCTGTGCTTTGTAGGTCCGCCCGGCACCGGCAAGACCAGCCTGGCCAAGTCGATCGCCGAGGCCATGAACCGCAAGATGGTGCGCATCTCGCTGGGTGGCGTGAGCGATGAGGCGGAAATCCGCGGCCACCGCAAGACATACATCGGATCCATGCCGGGCCGTATCATCCAGGCCATTAAAAAAGCCGGGACCATGAATCCGGTCATCATCCTGGATGAAATCGACAAACTGAGCCGCGACCTGCGCGGCGATCCGTCATCGGCCGTGCTGGAGGTGCTCGATCCCGAGCAGAATGACACCTTCAACGATCATTACATGGACCTGGACTTTGACCTGTCGCAGGTCATGTTCATCACCACGGGAAACGTGGCCAGCCATATCCAGCCCGCACTGCTTGACCGGATGGAGATCATCCCGCTGCACGGCTACCTGGAACACGACAAAGTGGAAATAGCCCGGCGCCACCTGATCCCGAAGCTGCTGAAGTCGCACGGACTGAAAGCCTCGCGGGTCCGTTTCCGGGAGGATGCGATCCAGCTCGTCATCCAGCGTTACACCGCCGAAGCTGGTGTGCGTGTACTGGAACAGAATCTTGCCTCCATCTGCCGGAAAGTCGCCAAAAAAGTAGTTCAGGAACAGAATAACGGCAAGCGCTCCTCGCAGATCACCATAAATCCGAAGCGGGTGCGTGAGTTTCTCGGCGTGGAGAAGTTCAAGGAACGGGATGTGGAAAAGAAAGACCGTATCGGAAGCGTGAACGGACTGGCCTGGACCAGCACGGGTGGCAGCATCCTCAACCTGGATGTGGCACGCATGTATGGAAAGAACAAGCTGCTGCTGACCGGAAAACTGGGGGATGTGATGAAAGAGTCGGCTCAGGCGGCACTGACCTATGTCCGGTCCCATGCCTCCGAGTTCGGATTGTCCGATGACTTCTTCGAAAAAAACGAGATCCATGTGCATATACCGGAAGGGGCCATCTCCAAGGATGGACCGAGTGCCGGAATGGGCATCGCGCTGGCCATGATCTCCATGCTCACCGAAACACCGGTCCGGCACGATGTGGCTGTCACCGGCGAGATTACGCTTCGGGGGGACATCTACGCCATAGGAGGCCTTAATGAAAAGCTTCTTGCCGCCCAGCGCAAGGAAATCCGAACTGTTATCCTGCCGAAAGAAAATCTGCCGGATCTGGAAGATATTCCGGAAAAAGTAAAAAAAGGACTGAAGATCATTGGTGTTGATCACATTTCAGAGGTCCTGCCTCATGTCTTCCGCTCTGGCCGCTTTACCACGCAACCATCCGTACGGTCACCGAACAAGCGGGGCCGGTCGGGCAGAAAGAGCGCCCACCAACCGTCGCCGGCCGGAAGGTGAGAGCATCACTCCCTCTGAATAGTTACAGATAAGACTCCGATATGGGAAAACCCTTACATCTTTTTTCTATTAATTCCACAAGGGTCACAAGATGTACCATAACCACCCGGATGCCTGCAGATACTGCCGGCATTTGCAGGCGGGTATCCGAGACCGGCACGGTGCACGTTATACCGTACCGGCACGAAGAAAATCAAACGCCGTATAGCCAGGTATGACAAAAACGCCTGCTCATCATATTCATTCCGAGGAAGACCGGGAAGACTACACCCGGTATGAGTTTGATGTGCCCGAGGGGCACCATGAGCAGATGCGCCTGGACAAGTACATCACGCAGTTTATACAGAACGCTACCCGGAACAAGGTTCAGGAAGGCATCCGCAATGGCTGGGTCCGGGTGAACGGCTTGCTCGAAAAAGCCTCCTACCGCGTGCAACCGGGGGACGAAATCGTGATCATCGTCCCCAAAGCGCCGCCTCCGGAAGCGCGGGCGGAAAATATCCCGCTGGAAATCGTTCATGAGGACGAAGACGTGATCGTCGTTGACAAACCGGCGGGGATGGTGGTCCACCCATCCTACGGAAACTGGAACGGCACGCTGGTCAATGCCCTGCTCTGGCACACGGGAAGACTGTCAACCGCCAACCACGATCAGGATATGCTGCGCCCGGGCATTGTCCACCGGCTCGACAAAGGTACCAGCGGGCTGCTGGTCGTCGCCAGGAACGACCACGCACACCACCACTTGTCCAAGCAGTTTGCTGAAAAAAGTGTCGAACGCGCCTATCGCACCGTCATCTGGGGCGCTCCCCAAAAGAACCGGGGAACCATCCACCAGCCCCTTGGCCGCGATCCCTCCGACCGGAAAAAAATGGCGGTCCTGGAGCCCGGCAAGGGCAAGGACGCTATCACCCATTACCGGGTGTTGAAGCGGTACGACCATCTGGCCCTGCTTGATGTCACGCTTGAAACCGGCCGCACCCACCAGATCAGGGTTCATTTTTCATGGATGGGGCATCCGGTTCTGGGCGATCCGGTGTACGGCGGCGACTCCGTCCGGTACGGTCCGAATACGGGCACACGCAAAACCATGTTCCAGAACATTTTCTCATTGCTGGGCCGGCAGTGCCTGCATGCCCGCACCCTCGGCTTTGAGCATCCCGCTTCCGGCGACTGGCTCCAGTTCACTTCTGAAATACCGGACGACATGGAAAAAGTCCTTGAAAAACTCGAACATTACTGCACATGAATGCTGACTTGTGGTGTCCGCCGCCCTTTTGCCCATTGGCAGCTGCCGCCCGTTGACAGCCGGCTGATATCCAGTATCAAAAAATATCCAACAGATTTCCAGCATCCAGCAGTTATCAAACATCAACATATCCAACACAATCCAACCGTTCGTTCACATGGTCAACAAAGAGATTCGCATCAATGTAACCCTGGACAAAAAAAGCATCCCGGAAAGTATTATCTGGAATGCGGATGACACAAGCATAACCGACATGCCGGTCCGCGCCATGCTGCTCGCCTTGTGGGATCACAGCAACAAGGACACCCTCCGCCTGGATCTCTGGACCAGGGACATGAGCCGGGACGAGATGAAGATTTTTTTCTATGAAACGCTCAAAACCATGGCCGATACGCTTGAACGTTCCATCGACGACGAGCGCATCGCCGGCGACATGCGCGATTTTTGTTCCTATTTTGCCGAAAAAATGGATATTATAGACAAAACAGGGGAGTAAAAGCCTGCGTTTAAAAAAAACCGATAAAGTCATGGCGACAAAACAGATTCTTTATGTCGAGGACGACAACGCAAACCAGATGCTGGTCAAGCTGTTCTTCAGAAAAGAGCCTTTTGAAATGACCGGGGTGGACAATCCCGATGATGCGCTGGATCTCATGAAATCACAGCCGTTTGACGTTGTGATCGTGGACCTGAACCTGCGAAAAGAGGGAGATGGCGCAGAGCTTATCCGGGAAATGCGAAAACTGTCCGGGTATGAGAACGTACCGGTATTCGTTTTCAGCGGGCATGACATCCACTCCTTCAGGGAGTACGGAATTGAGGGCATTGTCAGCAAATACTTCAGCAAGCCCGTCGACAAAAAGACACTTATTGAAGCTATTTGGGAAGTTCTTGAAATAGAACAGAACCAAACGTAACAGCGCTCTCGCGCTCGCGCTCATCCCACAGCTCATAGCTGGTCATCTTGCCCTTTATACCGTAAAGTGCTTGCAATGCGGTATATAACGGGGGAAATCCGCAAATCCGGTAGGGATCATAGTCGCGTTTCATCATCTGAAGCAATTCCCGGCTGCTGCCGGCAGCGGCATGGTTGAGGAATTCACGGTCAAAGGTCCGGATATCCCCGAACATTTCCGAGGCCGGCGCCTGATCGCCGAACTTGTGACCCACATGGGAAAGATCCCCTGATATCACGAACAGGGTGTCCGGGTCATTCGCAAAATGATGCCGTAAAAAGGAAGCCATGGCATCCACTTTCCGGCCGGTATCCCCATCCTCCACATAAAACATCTCCTCCAGTGAGCCGACCAGCAGGGGCACGAGCGTGAACGGGTGCGACCAGAGGTACTGGAGGAAAATGAGATGCAGCTCGATGCTGTGCTCGTTCCGGTGTGCGCGGTCCGCAAAGGAGCATCCCGCCGCATCCGCCTGCTCTTCAAGGAGGCGGAGCGTTTCCCTGTCGGTTGCGACGGTGCCAAGCGGTGTCTCAAAATCCTTCCGGGTGGCAATAAACGGCTTTCCGTCGTAAAGCGGATAATA
>RECX01000028.1 GCA_007693825.1 Balneolaceae bacterium | reverse complement strand
AGCCCATGGTCTGGCCCGACATGGAATTCGACGACGAGATCAACCATCCCTATTCCCGCCGCCGGCCACGCGATCCGGTCGCCTTCGACCATGAAATGTTCGACTGGTACGCCATGCTGGCCCGGCTGCACGGTGAGAGGGAGGCTTTGCGCACCGGATCCTTCCGGCTGGCCGCTGTCTCGGACGAACACGCCGCTTTTGCCTTCAGCCGTGTCAGCGGAACTGACTTCGCCATTGTGATCATAAACAGGGGGGATGAGGACTTTACCCTGGAGTACGGTCCGGAATATATAGACATGCCCCGCAGGGTTTTCGACCAGATAACAGGTGAAAGTTTCCGGGTCCGTCGAGGAGAGGTTCAGATACAGGTACCGCCCCGGTCTGCGCGCATTATCACGCCGTGATAACCGCATGAATCATTATGCCCGGAACGACTGGCAGAACACGCTCGTCTGGTCCGCCCGCATCATCACGCCGCTCTGAGCGCCTGCCACATCCACCCGAAAACCGGCGTTTCCGCATACTATCCGGTTCAGGAAAATCGTATTTTGACATGATGCGGATCGATCCCAAATATTTCAATCAATTCATGGTCGTGCTGGCGGTGACGGGCATAATCACCATCGCCCTGGCCAGCCTGTATTATGTCGGCAAGCAGGAGCAGCGCTTCCTCGGGCGCCTGGACAACAGCGATCCGGCGGACTTCCGGTTTGTGACGCTGCAGGGCGACACCATCGCGATACCCTCCGACCGGAACACCATCCTTCTGTTTTGGGCTACATGGTCGGAGCGGTCCGTGGAGGAACTCAACGATCTGTACAGCTGGTATGCCGACCATTCCGGCCATGCCGAACACGCCGCCTATGCCGCCCATGCCGACCATGCTGATCACGCCGAACACATAGACCATGCCGATCACGCAGATCACGCAGATCACGCCGCCCATGCCGAACACGTGGATTATATAGTCATGGCCGCGTTCGTGAAAGATGCAGCTGAATTCGCCGAGGCGCATGAGCGTCCTGACCAACCACACTTCCACATAGTAGATGGCACCGGTGTGTACCAGGATCTGCGCGTGCCCGGCGTGCCCACGGCCATCATTTTCGGACCCGGCCACGAAGTGATTCATACGCAGGTCGGCACCGGAAAACAACCGGCCTGGCGCGAAATGGACAGGCACTGAAATGAAATCCGTCCCGCTTCCCCAATACCTTCTCGACGGCAGGCCCGTCGCCTCCGAAGAAGCCGCGGAACACCTCGGCTCCCGGCTGGCCATGTACGGCGAAGGGTGTTTCGACACGCTTGTATCCTTCCAGGGCGGAGTACTTTGTCCCGGCGAACACCTCCGGAGGCTGCACGACGGCATCTCTTTTCTCGGGTGGATGGTACCGGCGCCCCTGAGCCACACGGACGCCTTCATGGACACCCTGGGCACTTTCCTGGCGGCGAACGATGCCGCGGATCAGCTGGTCCGGATCCGTATCCAGGTCTGGTCGGATGACCGGACGGTCGGGTACCGGCCCGGCACAACCCCATCCACCCGGTTTCTCATAACCGGCGCACGGATGGAGTCAGCCACTTTCCCCCCGGTCAGTCTCATCACCAGCCGCATTCGGCGCATACCCGATGACGCGCTTCCCGCTAACGTGAAGTGGACCAACGGCATCAACTACATCCTCGCAGCCAGGGAGGCGCAGCAGAAAGGAGCCGATGACGCACTGATGCTCACGGTGGATGGGTATGTCAGTGAAACCACCGCCGCCAATCTGTTCTGGGTGGATTCCGGCACGGTGTTCACCCCGTCGGAGGACTGCGACCTGCTGCCGGGGATTACCCGCTCCATACTGGTCGAAGTCGTCAGGGAGTCGGGAATCCCGCTCAGAACGGGCCGGTTTGACCCTTCGGTACTGCAACAGGCCGATGCCGTATGGATTTGCAATTCGGTGCGGGAAATATGTCCGGTCACCCGGCTCGATGACCGCCGTTATGATGCCGGGAATCTCATTCTGGAGGAAGTGACTGCCGGTTTTGAGAACCTGAAACACGGGAGGCTACAGTATGTGCAGCAGGCGTGACCGATCCCGGGAAAAAAAATGGACGTTCCGTGACGAGGCGGAATTCGACCGATGGACGGGACAGTTCCTCGCTGCAGCGAGAGGACGCGGAACCGCGATGTTCCTGGATTCCCAGCTGGCGGGACATGAAGCGTCGCGACCCGGGTACATTGCCTCGGATCCGGTTGTCTCCGTCAGGGTTGCTGCCGGCATGCGGGCATGGGAGACGCTCCGGCAGTTCCGTGAAAAATATCCCGAATGGATGTTCGGCTGGTTTTCCTACGACTTGAAAAACGAAATCGAACAGCTTGTTTCCGGTCATCCCGACCCGGTAGGGCTCCCGGATCTCTACTTTTTTGTCCCGGGAATCCTGCTTGAAACGGACAGGAATTCTCTGGAGATCAGGATGATAAAAGGGGAGTCGTTTCCCGAAATCCTGCCCTTTACCGTGCTGCCGCCGGGAGCGCCGGGATCTTACCAATTGGGAGCGTTGCAGTCCGTGGACGGATGGGATCGCTATCGCCGGAACGTATTGCGGATCAAGGAGTATATCACCCGTGGCGATACTTATGAGGTCAATCTCACACATCCGCTTAAAGCCCGGTTTGAAGGGGATTCGCTGGCCTTGTTCGCCTCGATGAGGGAGGCCGGTCCGGTACCGTTTGCCGCCTGGCTGTCACATGATGGGGTGGATGTGTGTTGTGCTTCACCGGAACGGTTTCTGGAGCGCAAGGGGCTCAGGGTGCGCTCGCAACCCATCAAGGGCACGTCACCGAGGGGTGCCAATCCCGAAGAAGACAGGCGCATCATAAACGACATCCTCAAGAAAGAAAAAAACCGCGCGGAAAATGTAATGATTGTCGACCTGGTGCGGCACGACCTGGGACAGCTGGCCAAAACAGGGACCGTGCGCACCGACGCGCTGCTGGAAGTGCAGACTTTTGCCACGGTGCATCAGCTCGTATCCACCATATCGGCGGAATTGCCGGCAGGCACACCCTCGGTGGATGTGATCAGATCCTGCTTTCCCATGGGATCGATGACCGGAGCTCCCAAAATCAGGACCATGCAGATCATTGAGGAGCTGGAATCGTACCGGCGGGGACTGTATTCCGGGGCGATCGGCTATTTCACGCCGGACGATAATTTCGACCTGAACGTGGTAATCCGCACGGCCATTATCAAAGACGATACCCTTTTTTACCCGGTGGGCGGAGCGATCACCGCCGATTCGGAGCCACGCGAGGAGTGGGAGGAGACCTGGCTCAAGGCACAGGCCCTGGGCACGCCGTCCTCCTGAGCAATGCGTGTAACCGCTGGCATGCTGCAGCAGCCGGACATGCTTCTGTACGTAAAGAGAAGGCATTCCACATTACATGATCCGTGTTCCCGGTCCGGCTTGCATCTGACACTTCATAAGCATTGTGATTGACTGTCCTTGAATAAATGATGCAAATATGGTATCTTTGTCAGTCTATGTTGAAAGTGCGGATATCAGCAACAGAGCAATCAGCGGTTGCAACCGTAAGACCATGCGAATCAAAATTTTACAGCAAACAGATGAACCGAAGGTCACGAAGTGCTATGGCCATGACGGCAACCCGTCACACAGGAGCATGATTATAA
>RECX01000169.1 GCA_007693825.1 Balneolaceae bacterium | reverse complement strand
CCGCCGCCATCACCGGTCCCGCCGAACTCCTCGGGAAGGGTGATCGAGTCCTTGTCGTCGCGCGCATAGAAGCCCGACAGCATGAAGAACGAGCCGCTGGTCCGGCCCACGCCCACACGCGCCCCGTAGAGCATCCGCTCGTAGCTCAGCCGCCGCACCGGCTCGTCCTCGCGCGGACCGATCGCACGCGCCGCACGTCCCCCTGTCAGCTCCAGGGTCAGTGTCCCGGGCGTCAGCTGCAGCTGGCCTCCGCGGATCCGCGTGCCCGAAAGGCTGTAGCGCGACCATGACGGGCTCACGTCACCGGCGGAAAGGCGCACCCACCGCCAGCTGCCGTTGAAAGCGATCTGGTTCATCGACTGGCGAAGGCGCGAGTCGTCGGTGTTGTAGCGCAGGCTCAGCCCCGAGCGGATTCCCAGCACCGAGAAGTTGGCGTTGGCCGTGGTCACGTTGCCCAGCGGGGCACGGCGGCTCACATCGCGCGTGGTCGTATAGCCGTGCGCTTCGGTCGATATGCTTCCCGAGGCGGTGAACACCCGGATGTCGGTGTCGGCCACCCGCCGGTCCTGCACGCCCTGGCCAAAAGCCTGACCCACTCCCGCGCTCAGAATCAATAGTACGACCAGTCTGGTGATCATATAACCTGGGTATTTGATGTTGGCGTTTTCTCTATGATTTTTGTTAACACAACCTCAGATATCAACCCTGTTGAGGCAACCCCTTTACTGCATCAAGCATAATGTTGTGTTAAAACTGTGCCTGTGCGTAATAGGATAAAAAAAATGATTATAAAGAGAAAGGGGAAAATGTGAATTTTTTGTTAAGACTGAAAAATCAATAATATCAATTGGATAGAAATCCCTTAGGAATATATTTGTGGTGTGAATCCTCTCTGATGAAGAATATTTACGTTATCATTCACGGGCAATTTCCCGTGCCTCCTCCCTGCGACCGGCACGGTGCAGGGCATCTATAAGATATTCCCGCAATTCCGGATCCGAGCGAACGGCACGGTACCGGACAAGCCACCGGTCAATGAGCTGATCCAGCGTCCCGTTTTCCCGGTGGACCCGGATCAGTGCACCGTACACATCGGACGAAGCCCCGGCACCCAGTGCACGCTCATACCATAATACGGCTCGCTGCCACTCTTCCCTCTCTTCCATGATTTCAGCGATCGAAACATGAATACCAAAATCATTCGGATTCAGTTCGGCCGCTGTCTTATAGTATTGCAAAGCCTGCATTGGCTGGCCGCTTCCACGGTAAAACCTTGCCGCCATATCCAACACCCTGGCATTGCCGGTGTGCCTCTCCATCAGGCGGTCCAGCAGATACCGGACGCGCTCCTCCGACAGGATATCGACCGCGAAATCAAACAGCCGTTCAAACGAGGATATGACGTCCCTGAGCTGGTTTTCCATGGGATAGAACGGCTGCAACTCCTCTCCGGGCTGTCCGTACATAGCCATACCGGCCTTGAGTCGCAGGCGAGCCATCTGCTTCTCAATATCCGTGACCGCATGATCCAGAGCATCCAGCAAATGCTCCATGAGATCCAGGGAATCGAGGGATCCCGACGGATCACCTGACCCTGACGGATCGACGAATCCTGACCCCGTGACCTCCAGGATCGCCATCTCCGGCCATCGAAGTCCAGACGCAGCCGCCCGCCTGTATGCAGCAAGCGCCTCTTCCGGATTGGCCTCCTTTTCAAGCACCCTGCCATAGACCATCCAGGCCAGCGAATCCCCCGGTTGATGCTCCAGATAGGAGCGCAGCAGGCGCTCAGCCACATGCGTCTGCTCTTTCTGGAATTCGAGAACCGCCAGGTCAAATCGACGTGTTGTTGGGTCGTGCGAAGAGTGTGGGTCCAGCGAGAATTGCTGGTCCGGAAGGGAGTGGTGGTCTGGAAGGGAATGCTGGTCTGGAAGGGAATGCTGGTCTGGAAGGGAATGCTGGTCTGGAAGGTAGCGGGGCTCTGCCACGGGATCTGCTTCATGATCTGCCACGGGAAACGTATCGGCCGGATCAATTCGATTTTCGGGTTGGATGGCAACCGGCTCCCCTGTCCCGCCCAGTGTCTGATACGCCAGGCCGATTTCACCCTTACGGTACAACAAGGCCGCTTTCTTCCGTACATAGCGGTACTCCGGACCCCTGTGACGGATCAGTGAATCATAGACGGCGATGGCCTGGTCATACTCGCCTCGCAGTTCTCTCACCCGGGCCAGCTCCAGAGGCAACTCCTCATCCTCCGGGAAATTCCTGACCATCTCTTCCAGCAGCACTTCCATTCCGTGATAATTCATCTGGCGCCGGTTCACATCCATCAGCAAATCATACACCCTGCGGTCGCGCGGATGCCTGTCGATCAGGTCATTGAACAACTCATTGGCTTTCAGCAGCTTATTGTCTGCCATCAGGAGCTGTCCATACACCACGGCGCTTTCAATGTCGCCCGGATCCTTTTCGTATCTGGCCCGGTATATATCAAGAAGCTCTTCCAGGTCCCCAAGTTCCAGCAGTGCCTGGCTTTTCAGTGTGACCAGGGCCCGGTCGTCCCGCAGCCAGGCCGGAACCCGTTCGTAAGCGGCCAGAAGACCGGGGTACTCTCCTGCCATCAGGTGGGCATACAGCAGCTGCCTGTGCACTTCCGGCTCGCCCGGACGCAGGTCGGCGGCCTGCTCAAAATGCCGGATGGCGGACGGATAATCGGACTGCTCCAGAGCCGCTCGACCGGCAAGCGTGTACAACCCGGCCTGGAACTGCTCCCACTCGGGCTGACTGAAAGGGTTGGACGCCAGCTCGCCCAGTTCAAGGTCCCTCTTCATGCGATCCAGCTCCGCCAGTGCTTTTGCGGCATCGATCCTGGCAAGGGCATCCATTTGCAAAATCCGCAGTTCCGGGCTTCGTGGATAGTGCGCCACTGCTTCACCGGCAACATCCAGGGCGCGGCGATGCTGCGCGTCCATCAGATAGGCGGAGCCAAGAAGGCGATAGGTTTCCTCGGGGATATAATCACGGGCCAGTTCCGGTTCCAGAAGGGCGATCACTTCATCAAAACGCCCGAGTGAAAATTTTTCAAACGCGCGCTCGGCCACCGTACGGTCAGGGTCGGGTGTCAGCGTTGGGGCTGTCGTGGATATTGAGACCTCGGAGACCGTCGAGACTTCAGAGACCGTCGAGACTTCAGAGACCGGCGAGACTTCAGAGACCGGCGAGACTTCAGAGACCGGCGAGACTTCAGAGACCGTCGAGACTTCAGAGACCATCGAGAGCACCGGGGATGTCGAGTTGGTCAGGGACACCAGTTGATTTACTGCCCGGACCGGCTGGCCGTGCGCTTCGCCTGTCACCGGCCACGCGTGGAGTGCCAGGCAGGCAATCCACAAGAAGGTCAATAACGGCCGTTTCGGCAGCGATTTACTTCTTCTCCCCAGGGTGCTATTCCCGAGGATGTTACTCCTGTGGATGCAAATGGTTTTCGATATCATATACTCAATAATACGTACGGCCGTATTTCTACTATCACCGGTCCGTTGTTTCTCACAATACCGGACAAGTCGCTTCTCGCATTGCTTCTCCGTTCTTTCTCACTTTAGCGGTCAATAACTTCTCACATCGCCGGTCAGTTGTTTCGCACCGCCTGTCTTGGTGCACTGGGACGGCTCCGGTTCCCGGACACATCCACGGCATGGACCTGATACCATTTCCCGGCGCGTCCACCCGTATCCACCCAGTTGACATCCTCCACCGGCTCCTGCGTCAGAGCCATGTACCGGCCGTTCGAAAGCTCCGATCGCATTACGACGTAACCCACGATATCGTTGGATGGCGAGGCCTCCCATCGCAGATGCACCCCCCCATCAACTTCCACGGCCTGAACATTGCGGACAGACGGCGGGGCGGCGAAGTCACGCATCATGATGTCCACTTTCCGTGACGGCATACTTTCGTTTCCGGCGGAATCAACGGCGGTGGCGTAGTAGCGGTAATAATTTCCGGGGACTACGTTCTCATCCACAATAAACCTTCGGCTGCGCGGCATCGGCACCATTACCGTATCTTCCCCGGCGGGAATCTTGTATATGTGATAGGCGACGACATCCGGCGAAGGCGAGGCTCCCCAGCTGAGGTTCATCCGGACGCCCTCGTCTATTTCGGCCCGGAACGTGGCGGGCGGGTCCGGCGGGGTGGTATCGGGCATCTGCATGACGGCAAACACGGTGTCACTGCGCAGGCCGTGCACGTTGGCGGCGGCTACGGCGTATTCGTAAAAAACGCCTTCGGTGAGCCCGATTCCCGCAATACCCTCGTCGATGTAGCGCGTGCCGGTCACCCTGCTCCGGTTCACCTGTGAAAACGGGTTGTTCCGCTGTTCGGTGTGGATGCGCCGCAATACCACGTAGGTGTTGAACAGGTTGTCTTTCTCCGAAGCGGCCCAGTCCAGGCGCACAACCCCTTCATCGGGCTGAACGGTCGCCCTCAGGTTCGATGGCGGATTCGGCGGCACCAGCCGTTCTATGAATACAATGGCCGGATTCCCCTCCTCGCTTTCCACACCGGTCTGGCTCACGGCAATCACATAATAGTACCAGCTTTGTCCGCCTTCCGCGGTATCATCCACGAACGCCGGGTTCAGGAGGTCGATCAGCTCCACGGTCAGCCGCACCCGCTCGCCGGTTTCGGGATCCAGCCGGTCCACATGATAGCCGGCAACGAACGGCTCCGGACTCACCGGCCAGGTCAGTCGGACGATATTGCGGTCCCGCTTGGCGGAATAGACCTCGTTGACGGCCGATGGTACGCTGGCGTCGATCAAATCCAGCCGGACCGGCTGGCTGGCCCGCTGGTTTTTCCCGGTGTGATCGATCGCCTGGATCACAAAATCGGCCTCCTGCACACCGACATCCAGCACGAAAGCGTAGCTGAACCGGGTCATGCCTGTTTGACGCATGACGCTCCGCTCGGTCACCCTGCGATAGCTTGCCGCGCCGGCCGGACGCACGAATACTTCAAACCGTACCACCTGGCTGCCGGCAACGGACGTCTCGGGGTATTGCCACGAAACCCGCACCCGGTTGCCTGTGCGTTCCGCCTCGATCCGCGTCGCCAGCGGGATCTCCATGGGTGCCGGATCGACCACAAGCTGATCCACCAGCTCCTCTCCGGTCGGCATGCCGCGGCTGTTGACCCACTCAAGGCGATAGGCCACCCGCCGCCCGACCACCGGATCGGAATCAATGTAGAGATGGCCGAGCGCCAGGGCAATCTCCGGGTAGACCAGGCTCAGGACCAGGCTCAGGGACCGGTTGCCTCGCAGGCTAAAAAACACCTCCTGAGCACTTTCGGCCTCAAGATCGTCGGCAAGCTGCTGGTACAGGTCACCGGCCATAGCCTGGAATTCCACCCCGTTCGCCGCCGGGAAGAAGGGTTGTTCCGTGAGAAGCTGCTCCACGCCGTCGACCGTCCGGTAGACATTGAAGCCGCTGCCCAGGCGGGGCTGCTGGTCCTGGTAGATATACAGGCCGTCTTCCGGAGTCAGGATCGTCATGAACTCCTGGCCCTTCACCGGTACAGAAAACAGCAGCAGCACGGCCAGCAGGGCCATCATGGACTGCCACAGGGCGTTTCGTGTCACAAAAGTACCAAATGCTTTCGAGGTATTCATTGCTCGGTGTGGTTAGAGGTCACGGGAAAAAGATCCTTGTTGATTCGAACGTTGTAGTCGACCCGTCAAGCGTGCTTGTAGATCCCAGGTCTTTCAGCGATCCGGAGGTATGCGTTTCAGAAACAACGGTTGTGTGCCCGCTGCTATCCGTGACCCGAATGTCCACCGTCACGTTGTCCATCTCATGATCGTCGCCGATAAAGAAACCGGATGTCACGGACTTGGTCTTGACGCCATCCGTTTCGGTGCCTCCAATGGTCTGCCAGTCGTACATCGTAGTGGATTTTGTGCCATCATGATAGCGCACCCGGGCTTCCACCCTGGCAACGTCGTGCAGCATGTCATCCGTTGCAAGACCATCAACCTTCACATCGAGATAGTCCCCATACCGGCTGTTGAGCGTGAGTATGGGCTCATAAACGCGGATCCATTCACGATAATA
This sequence comes from Balneolaceae bacterium, assembly GCA_007693825.1. GTDB lineage: Bacteria > Bacteroidota > Rhodothermia > Balneolales > Natronogracilivirgulaceae > SKNL01. The sequence goes on along the minus strand of RECX01000169.1, from coordinate 11,060 downwards.
CGGGCCAGTGGACCCGATATGGGATTTGTCATCCATGCCATTGACCCCTCTGACATTGAAGTAGAGATCGGTCCGGAGTGGCAGATTGTCCACGGGTACGCTTATGTGCGGCGTATCCGAAGCTTTTCTCGGAATGATCGATGCTTCCGTGAAATCCATGACATCATCAGCCGGCCACGGGCGCACATCCGCCGCTCCCGGACTCGTCCCGATCGAATACTGATGTCCCTTCATCCCGCTTTCCGGATCATACGAACGCTCAAGGAAGTAGATTTTGATCTCCGACGGCTCGGCTTTTCCGACAGCAACCGGCCGGGTGGGCCGCGTGGGATCCCCGGCAATCAGAGGCCCAACTCTGTGGATACCGCTGGCAAGCCGCGCATGGTTCACCGCCCTGACATGGACATACCTCTCATCCATGAAATCAAAAGCCACATTCTGATGCGCCCCCTCACCGCTTGTGATCACCGTTGCCGTATTTTGCGTGGTAAACGCTCCCTGTGCAAAATGCATGTCGGTGACATCTTCATCCGGGGTAACCAGGTATTCATAGCGCCAGAGCCCCGACTGCTCATCCACCGAAGCTCCCCAGCGGACGGTGCCGAGAGACGGACGGATGTCGGTCTGGGTCATCCTCCTTTCCTGCTCGCTCATGGAAAGCGAATAGACCGGCACGCGGCCGACAAAAGCGAGAGGTTCCACTTCCGGCAGAAGCGGCACATCAACAAGCGTTCTGTCCACCAGCCTCGTGTCCTGCGTCACGCTGTAGTCCGCCGCGAGCATCCTGGCCCCGCGGGTCGGGGTGGTCGGCGGCACATCATCATAGACAACGGGGCTCTGATGGCTTGTTTCGATACAGTGGTCGCTCACATTGCAGGCCCGTGCGCTCACATAGTACCGCTCGCCCGGCGACATGTTCAGGATACGCGTTTGCCCTTCCATGGCTTCGGTATACACCCCGCTTCTTGCCCGGGGATCAGCCACAGGCTGCTGTATCAGGTTCGTCCTCACGCCGACCAGGTCCGTCCACCCGATGATATCGGCGGCCCCGGGTGCAGACCCGACCGCATATTCGTACTTCCGGATGTCGGATTCCTCCCGTACCAGCACCCGGAGGTTGATGAATTCCGGCCGGCCGGTCCAGTAGGCGGATGTCTCATGCTCCGTGAAGCTTTCACGTCCAAACCGGTCCACGGACATACCGGTCCATTCCATCATTCCCTGGTTGTAGAAGTAGTCCATATCCACCAGGATCCTTTCCGGCGGGGAAGTGACGGGTGGAAGGAGTTCCTGCCCCGGCGATGTGGAAACCCCGCCCGCGGCAAGCTGCATGTTGAAGGTGGCCTGTCTGGTGGATACGATTCCGCCTTCACCCCGGAGCCTGAGGTCCACGTTGACCGACGCGGTATTGCCGACGGCATCCGAAAGCACGTTCTGTTCCTGGAAATCACGCTTGAAGGCCGTGTAACGGTAGCTGCTGGCATTGCCAATACTGACATATCCGCCCTGGCCGGACGGTCCCGACCCCCCGAGATCTTCCCGGTTGATGCGGATGCCTGCCTCGACAATGCCTGCGGGATGCTGTGCTTCCCACAGGATCTCCGCCCTGCCGAAGTAGTGCGGCGTCTGATGCTCCGTATCCACGGTAATGGACGACAGCACGGGAGGCTCCAGTAGCTGCAGGATCTCCTGGCGGCGGGTCTGGTAGGCGGAGAGTTGGTCGTCCGGTCCCCCTTTGTCGACCTGCATCCTCACTTCCACATAATTATCGATGATGTGGTAGAGCGTGCCCAGGATACGGGCCTTCAGGTCATAGAAATCCCCGAGGAGGCCTGTCTGGACTTCCATCACATCCAGCAGGGCGTTTCTTGTCCCGAGATAGCTGTCCGTGAAGTCTTCGGCCACAAACCTGGCTTTATGTTCCATGTATTCCCGGTTCCCGAGCGTTCGGAGATCGATCCACAATTGGCGGATATTATCACGGTATTTGCTGAGATCGGCGATTTCCGCGCCGGCAAGGTCCGAGTAGGCCTGCTGTGCATCAGGGTATCCTGACAATGCAGATGCATTTGCCGGATAGGTGATGTTTGTGGCATCGCCGGCAAGCGCATGAACAAACCACACCCGCCTTCCTGCCATCAACCGCTCCTGTTCAAATTGTGACGGACGGGAACCCCTGTTCTGATATGCCTGCAGCAATCGCCCAAAGAGTTCCGTCACGGCTGCCTCGAGTTCCGGTGTCATCGCATCAAACGAATTGTTGATGAGGCCGGCCACATTGATTTTGTGCCAGTAGCTGTTGGCCTTCAGGCTGTAGTACCGGTCTGCAGCCTCCAGGGCATATCCTGACATCTGCAGCACCGAATTGATGGCCGGTTCTTCAAGCAGGAAGATCTCCGGAGCGGAATACGCCGGACCGGGACCCGAAACCTGTACATCAGACGAAGCACTTCCTTCCAGCCTCCGGTACCTGGCGTCCAGCATGTTATCCATTTCCTGGAGGTTATGCTCGATGGCCCCGACCACCTCACGGACCTGCTCGTCGAGTGCTTCTATGGCCTCGACCAGATTGTCGATGGTTTGGGACTGTTTGATCGCCTTGTCTTCATCGATCTCGAAGGACGGGAGGTTGTTTTCATTCAGGTCTCCCTGCGGCCTGAAAACATGCCTGACCGGCGATTCGGTCATTGCGGAAACCATATCATCCATGGCCCGGGCCGCTTCCGATTCATATTCTATGGCCCTGAGGACGCCGGCATCAAGCCGGTCTGCCGTTTGCTGGGCGAGCCTTTCAACATGGGAGAGCCGGGTCTGCAGATCGTTTTCGGCCTGGGACCAGGAAGTGGCGGAACTGGCATTGAGCTGGTTGTCATTCCGGTACGTGTCTGATGTCAGGAAAACCAGCAGTTCACTGGCGTGGATGCCTCGCAGAACAGAAGGCGCGTCATGCCCGGAAGCTTCTTCGTTCCGTATCATGGTATCGTGCCAGCTGCTGCGCTGTGCGTCGCTGAGCATCCTCAGGTTGTACCCTGCCTCGGCGAGAAGTTCATCGCTCAGATCAACCCCCGGCACTTGCGGCAAGGTCAGATCAACCGGAAGATTGGCAATCGCATCCTGAACCATTTGCTCAAACTCATCCCGCTGGGCCTTGGCATCTTCAAAAAGCTGCGATCGGTCGCCGGGATTGAGTCCCCCATCCACTTCTATCGGGTTGGTCTTAACCTGGAACCATCCGGCCAGACAGGCTTCAAATTTACCTCCACCGACACAGCCTTCACCCATTCCGAACAGCTCGTACCGGCTGCCGCGTTGTACAAACGCTGCTTGCAGCGTGGCTGTAACGGTTATGAGCGCGCTGATTTCCCCGTTGCCAATGACATACGCGCCAAGCGGCATATCTGCGCCATCGTAGGTGAGGTACCAGACAGCCCCTTCGAGATCTGCTTTTACGGTTATGATGGGCGGGTCCAGATCCGCCCACAAATTCACTTCAAGTAGAAATCCGTCAGCGCTGGCAAGAATCTTTGCTTCCCCTTCAATCAACCTGTCATAAAACCACATTTCTGCCTCTCCCGCAATGCCCCAAACCACGCCCGTTGCCGTACTTGCAAGGAAGAATTGGACTCCAGGTGGAATGGTGTTGACAGACATTACTGGAAGCATGCCGAGACTTGCCTGCAGGTTGACCCTCATGGAAATATCCTGCGGATTTCCGGAATCCCGGCCAATTTGTGCCGACATGGCAGCACCGGCCACCATTCCCGGTCCGTCCATCCCCATGATGAATCCATCGACATCCATAAAGTAATACTGGTTGGTGATCTCCATGAACGTACTGCCGGCCAGCATATTTACATTTCCCGCGCCTACCAGCTCAATTTCTGCATAAAGAAGCACGGCAAATGCAATTCGCGCGTCACCCGGCCTTTGTGCCTGGCCTCGCTCAATTCCAGTCGGCGGAGGTTTCCTGAATTCCTTCACGGCATCGATCACCATATCAAGATGTGCGTCAATCGGATTGTAGAAAAATCCGCCGCCGAAACCGGTGATACGAATGATGCCCGGCACCACTTCCAGCCCCACATCGGCGCGAACCGCGGCAAAAACGCCGAACGACAGGTTGTCATTGATATTCGAGAAGCTTCCGGCGATCATTGCGCCGGCTTCATTGCCGGCGACGTTGAACATGCCGGAACCGGCCGCCATCAGCGACATGCCCTGCACCCCGGACTTGTAGTACAGGCTGGCATGGGCCTGGAACATGTCCCCAAGGCCCACATGGAATTGATCGACGCTGAATGCTACATCACCTGTTGCGGTTCTGTAAAACATGATCTGACGGATACCGCCGCTGAAAGAGCCGGTTTCGTTGTTGCTGGATCCGCCAAGCGATATGGCGAGGGCGGCCATTGCTTCGCCTTGTCCCGTATTGCCGGGCGACCCGCTGTTATTCCCCTCCGCCAAACCCGCCTCCGTGCACGGACCGAAACAGATGAATTCGATCACATTATCGACCGTCTCCGTTGTCTCTTCCGCACCCGCGAGATCGGTCGGCCCGTCATCAAAACCGCCCGCCATGGTGATACTGAACCCGGCATCATCCTGCTTCCGGACAAAGCGGCCGAGTTCCAGGGTGCCGATTTCCATCAGTGTGAATTTGGCTTCGCCGCTGAAGTTGCCAATGTCCGTGAGGCCGTCTCTGGTGATGGTCGTGCCGGAAAAACCCGCCTTGCCTCCAACAACACCGATATCAATACCGGCCTGGCCGTTGAGGGTGATGATAAACGCCTCATCATTGGAAGAAGCCACCTGGCCTCCGATATCAATTTCAAAAAAGCTGTGTTTGAAACTGAATTCCACATTTCCGGTTACATTATACCGGATAACCGGCCTTGGAATCTGACCGGGAGTGGCCTCGGGATCCAGCCTGACGGAGATGCCCGGGTTTTCAGCCAGATTGCCCGGCTCACCGAAATGAATCCGGTCCTCGCCGAACAGGGTGACTTTCGCCGCCACGGCGATTTCGGTTTGCGACAACTGCCACGGGTCGATTTTGAAGAGATGGTCGACCAGCGTAACCGTGACATTCGGACCCAGATTGAAGGCATACTCTTCCTCCGGATCAAATCCCGAATCCACATTGAACTCTTCGGCGCGGAAATAGACCGCCTTTTGGGCATCCCTGCCCACACGCAGAACGACCTCGCCCGAGATGTCGAGCGGATCGGGAAGCTGGAAGCCCAGTGCGCCGCTGAGGCTCATCCCGGTCTCTTCTTCACGACTGATGCCCAGCGAGCTGAGCTCCAGATAGTCTTCAATGATCCAGATCTTTGACACTGTCGGCGATGAAACAGCTCCGATGCTGAAACTGCCCTGCGTGTCCACGTAGAGATCTTCGTACCGCAGCGTTTTCTCGAGGAAAGTCAGATCGCCGCTGGAAACCGACGCCGCAAAAGTGCGTCCGGTAAAAGAAAGCGCGGGACCGCTGATACTTCCTGTCAGGGCGCCGGAGAAGAAATCGAAGGTCTGGTCGGGCAATTGCGCCGTGGCCGCCCCGAGCCGGAGCACGAGCTGCGGACTCGACTGCAGGTTCGTGGCGCCGAATTCCAGATCCTCCACGGAGAAGGACAGCGCCTCGCCGATCATCTCCTCAAAAGATACCGTGCCGCTCACTTTGACAATGAAATTTTCGCGGGTGATGTCGAAATCGAATGGCAGATGCTCGTCAAAGCGCAGCCTTGCCTGGCCGAGCCTGACACTCGGGACGGTTCCCTGGGTTTCCACATTGAAATCCCATCCATCCGGACCGTATCCAACCGTGTAGAAAAGGGTGAAATTCTCCTCATCTTCCTGTTTCAGGAGGGATGTGGATACCGATCCTGCCAGCTGCAGGTCCGCCGGGGAGTTGATACTGAGCCGTGCGCCGTACAGTCCGAGCACAAATTCGCTCTGGGCCTCATCGCCGGTGAGCATGGCCATGATGTCCCGCTCGATAAGATGCTCCAGTGCGGGATCATAGGTCTCGGTAAATGTCCCGGCTGTGATAATGGCCTCCTGGAAACCATCGGGGCCTATTGTTGTCTGGGCCGTGGCTTTCTGTCCGCCGAACACTTCGGGAAGCGCCACCGAAAGCACGGTGGTGAGCATCATCCCCTCGCCTGCATCAATACCGATGGATTCGATGCTTACCGGCGCGCCGAGGTACGGCTCCAGGTCCAACGCCGTGGTGACCGAAATGGATCCCCCGTTCGGCACGTAGTTGCCATCGGTGGTCAGGTTGAAGTGGGCCAGCACTTCGGGTATGGTGCCGTCAGCTGCTGCCAGTGCAGGAATGTATATGGGCAGCGGAGCCTCACCGGTTTGCAGGACGTATCCGCCGTCATCGGTTTCGTCCAGGTTCAAAAGCATGTTCCCGTCCTCATCCCGGATAACCGCATAGGCGATATTTTCCGTAGGAAGGCCAAGCCTGTCGGGAATCATGGCCACCAGTCCGCCTCCGAAGCGGAAACCGTTGCTGTCAAAGATCACCAGCGGTTCTTCGGCCGGACCGTCCCGGTCCCAGTAGACCAGTGCCCGCCCGCTTTTCACGCTCGGACTGGTAAGCCGGAACGTGAAATCCTCCTCGAATACCGTCCGCAGACTGGCAAATTCCTGGTCGGAAAGACGCAGCGAGGCCCCGGCCTGGCCATCGAATTTGAGGCCGTCAGCGTCCAGGATCACTTCGCTCTCCGCGGAGATCAGCAGCGCGTCCGAAGGCGGCGGCTCCTGGTCGCCCTGTCCTGTTATGGATGCCGCCAGGGGTGAAAACCCTACCTGCAAGCCCATTCCGGATGCAATGCGGGCCTGTCCTGAGGTGATATCCAGTCCCGGCAGGCCAAACGTCAGTTCGTCGAAGGTGACATTGATGTCCACTTGACCGGCCTTGACCAGACCGGTGGCATCGATCATGAACCCGTCACGGTCCAGCCGGGCGTTGTTGACCTGAAACTCCATGAAGGGCGTGGCGGCCCGGACCGGCAGGGCGAGATTGAACGGCGTGGTGATGTCCACCTGTCCGCTCAGGACACGTCCCGCAATGAGATCCAGTTCCACCGATCCCTCTGCGGTGAACGGGCCCTGCGGGCCTTCGAGCGCCGCTCTCAGCGAACCGGCAAACACGGCGTGCTGCTGTCCGTTTTCAAACGAGAAGTTGAGCGATCCGGATCCCGCCGACAGCGAAACCGGCCCAAGGTCGAGCGATCCGCACGGCACCAGGTTTTCCACAGACCCGCTGAAGCCCACGCCCCGCTCAAGATAGAGTGCAAAAACGGCATCCATGTCGCAACCGGGATCCTCATCCTCAAAAAACGGGATGTGTTCGATGGTGCCCGTCAGCGAAATGGCCACATTCTGGATGTAGTCGCCGGCTTCCTCCAGCGAGCCCAGCAGGCCTTCGATTTTGTTGATCCGCAGATTGGGCGGATTGAGCGCAGGCGGTCCGGCCGGGATGACCAGTCCGCCGATGGGCTCGAACGGTTCCATGCTGCCTGTCAGGAATCCATCCTGGAACGTCACATTGGTGAAGGTGAAGCCTTCGGGCGGTTCCAGATGCTCACTGGTGATTTCGGGCAGCCGGACTTCAAAATCGAAGTAGGGCTGGATCGGGGAGAGCTCGCCCTCGAACCAGTTGAAGGTGACCGCCTCGTGGGTCCGGAGCGCCAGCGGCTGGAAGGTAAATCCGGCCAGCTCAAACGACGGCAGTTCGTAGCCATTGAGCGTGCTGTTGTTGATCTCCTGCGGGGGGATCGTAAAGCCGGTTGTCGCAAGCTGCAGGCCGTTCATCGGCAGTTCAAACGGGCGATGCCCCGGCATGGTGAACTGGAAATCGGCATCCAGCGAGAACAGGAAATTCCACCCGTCAACACTGTTGTATTCAAATACCGGGATGGATGTGATGGAATTGAGGTTCATGGAAAAGCCGGCCAGTCCCACACTCAGCGGTTCCTCAAGCTCGATGCTGGAAAAAGCGGAGAAGGAAAGGAAGCCGGGCTGGAGCCGCATCCCGAAAGAAGAGAGCGCCCTTGATTCTTCGCCCGATCCCAGCAAGAGATCGGCCTCCAGATCAATGTCATAGGAGACGCCGCCGCCCCCAAGCACGGGCATGATCAGCGAGCCGGACAAACTCGTGAGTCCGAGCTGCAGCAGATCCGTGTGGGGGAACATCGGGATGGACGTGTCCAGGTCCGGGAAGTCAAATTGGGCGGAGACAAGTCCGCTGCCGGAAATCTTGAGCAGCATGTTGTCATCGGCGACCACCGTGTGTTCGAACAGCTTCAGGTTGCCGGCCAGCTGCAGGTAATCGCCCGCATCGGACATCAGCTCGGTGTAGCCGTAGCGGATCTCCGACAGGTCGAACGGAATGCCCAGCTGCTCTAGCAGCCCGGAAATGACATCGTCTTCCGGCAGGACCACCCAGGCCTGTCCCGTCTCCACCCGGAAGTTGCCCGGTGTGGCCGTGATGGTGAAATCCTCGAATTCCACGCCGCCGACTACAGGCGGGTTTTGGGCGTCGAGAATCGGGAGCACCAGCTGCAGGGGTTTGTCCGGGCGGGTGCTGAGCCCGATGATACCGGGTTCGGGTTCGGTGAAATTGACGACCAGGTCGCCGTTGGCATCGCGCAGCAGCAGATAGGCCACATTGGTGGTCGGCAGCGGCAGTTTTTCCGGGAGGATTTCGTTGGCGAACCCGCTCAGCAGCGGGGTGAACCCGGCCGCATCAAAGTAGGCCACGCGCGAGTCATTGTAGTAGAAGTCGACGCGTCCATCGCCGACGCCAAACGGCTTGAGCTCCAGGGCAAAATCATCGGTAAAGACGACGCTGAGGTTCTCGAAGGAAAAATCACCGATGGAAACGGAGGCATCGGCGGTACCCGAGGTCCGGAAGCCGGTGCTGTCGACGACGATGTCGGCGCCCAGTTCCAGGTAGAGTCCGTATTCCGGACGCGGTATCGGCTCACCTTCGCCGGCAATCGGAACGGCCGTGAATTTCGGGGCGGACAGCCCGTCGTCAAACGAGACGGCAAGGGCAAAGTGCTGGTCGAAGAAGATTTCACCGGACCTGATGCGCCAGTCGTAGAGATCCACCGTCACATTGTCAAACGTCACTCCAAAGGTGCGGTCGCCCACTTCCACCTGCTGGCGCCCATCCACAAAAAGTCCGTCCAGGCTGAGCGAGGCCTGGTTGATGAGAAACGAAAGGACCGGCTCCTGTTCGTTGGGGATGTCCCATCGGAACGGATCGGTGATGGCGAAATCCAGGGACAGGAATTTTCTGTCCATTACATCAAAGACAAAACTTCCCTGGATGGAATTCTGCTGCGACAGGATCAGGGTTGCGTCGCTCGACAGGCGTGCCTGCTGCGAACCGGCATCCACAAATAGCTGCAGCTCCGCACGGTCAAGCACCGCTTCCATCATCCCGACAGGGATTCGGCATCCGGTGTCATCCATGGAGAGGGTTCCGGCCAGCTTTCCTTCGGAAAAACCAAGGTCGGCGGTCGTCTGCTGCGTTGCTCCGTCATCCTGGCAGAACAGGGGGGTGCCGGGCTCATAGCGGCTTTCCATGAAGAAATCCGCCGTGGTGGAGAACGGGTTTTCGCGGTCGGCGAGGTACTGCGAGAAGAACGAGCCTCCGATGGAGGATATGATGATGCTGTGACCGGGTGCGAAGGGGATGCTGCAATCGGAGAGCGGCGACAGGAGCAGGTCGGCCGACAGCGAGCCGTTGGTGACGCGCCCGTTGTCGATGGCCAGCACGGCATTTCTCAGGCAGGATGGAAGTCCCGTGGTTTCGCCAATGGATGCTTCGGCTTCAAATTCGAGATTCCATGGTCCGGGGTCGGCGGGATCCCAATCGAACCACGGGAACCGGAAGCGGTCGAGGACAAGGGAGTGCAGTGCCACGCGCAGGGCGTCATGGTCGTAGGACGGCAGGTTGGCGTCAAGCGAGAATTCCGGGATGTCGATGCCGTTCCGGGTGAGGCGGAACGGTTGGGTGTGTTCAAACGACCAGTCGTCAAAAAGCGGAAAGTAGACGGATGCCTCGAAGGGGACGGCGAAATCCCATCGATCGTTGGCAGGATCGTATCCAAAAGACTCGATTTCGATGTTATGCAGGCCAAGGCGGGCAAATCCGAGATCGATTTTTGGCTCGGGCATGGTGCAGGAGTTGCCAAGCAGCGTGAATGCGGGATCGGTGTCGTGGCCGAAATCGCCTTTCATCCGTATGCCGCAGGGCGGGCTGTTCATGAAGTCAAACTGCGCCTCACCCCGGACCGTGGCGGAAAACTCCATGGACATGTCTTCGGTGTCGATTGATACCGAGCCGGAGGTACGGTTGAGCATGAACACAAACAGCTCGGAGTCACCGCTCAGGCTGATCGGGCTGAGCTGATCGCAAACCCATCCTGCTGAAATGACTTCCCTGGTCAGATCCATGCCGGTCAGGTTGCAGGGCGAGCGGCGGCCCAGCAGTTCCATGCTGGCGTCTGCGTATATCGCCTGGTCAGGCAGCATGGCCACGATGCGGTTGACGGAGATGCGGAACAGTTCGTGCTCAAATTCAAACAGGTCTTCCCCTTCGGCCCGCAAGGTGCCCTGCAGTCCGCTGTGGGTCAGGGAGAGGTCCCCGACGGCGCTGAGCGTGCCGAAAAGGTCATGCTGGAACCGGGCCGTTCCGGAAATTCCCACCCCGAAACGGTATTGAAAATTCTGGAGGGTTATCCACTGGTTTTCACCGATAAGGACATCGGCAATCTGTTCCACGTAAATCGAAACGCGACCTCCGGTTACCACCGGGTTTTCCAGTCCGCTTTTTTGGATGGTCAGACCGTGTACACTCACTCCCGCCCGGACCGGCGCATCGAGATAGTTCATCGTGAATTCGACCTCGGCGCTGCCGTTGAGCTCATAGAACAGGCCGGCATCGTCCACTTCCAGGTTCTCGAGGTTGATCAGGCGTGCCAGACCCGGCACCAGCGGGATCTGCTGCAGGTTGGCGATATCCTCGGGCCTGACCGGCG
>RECX01000126.1 GCA_007693825.1 Balneolaceae bacterium | reverse complement strand
GAATATAAAACCACAGGGCCGGATTCAGCAGCAACAACTGCCGGATCCGGCCTTTTTTTTGTTTTTCCACAACTGTGGAAATCTTTTTCCGGAGACAAAAGCTCCTCAAAACCGCCATTATTTTTCAATTATTTAGCTTTGATGCTCAAAGCCAATTGTTCCCCAATTATTTATTCACATTTTTCGGCTTTTCTGCCCTTTCCTGCTGTCACAAAACCCGCCCTTCTCACTCCTATATAGACAGCGCCGAAAGAAGCTGCTATCCCTGCATGACAAAAGCAGTATCCCGGAAGCGCTGATACGTTCTCAGCCGGCATGATTTTTCATAGTTCAACAGGTATTCTGATCCATACTGCAAATATTATGATCCGTTCACTCAGGCTGGTTTGACAGGCGGAAAATTTCAGGAAACACAGATTAAGGAAACACAGACGGCAAGCCTGACAGGTACTCAGGCTCCGTTTGGCAACACGCAGCAATCGCACAGGCAATCAAAAAAACGTATCCCGGAGGATTCACTCAAATGGTAATCAGCAACCATAAACGCATCGGACTGGCCCTGGAACTGCTCAAAATGGGAGTCGCGCCCTACATTGGGCGGGAAATAAAATCGGCCGTGAAGCGAGGATACATTTCCGGCCATCTGATCCATGACTACGTTGAAGACCCCCTACTGCTGAAAAAGGAAATAGCCCAATGGGAACTTGCCCCATTGCTGAAACTCATGGATGACTCATGGAACGTGTTATTCCAGAACACCCTCGGCTTTTCGGAGCACTCCGTCCTGGGGGAACTGCGCGAATGGCTTTTCAAATGGGACAACCAGACATCCTTCAGCAATGACGACACGGACCGCGTCCTGGATTCCGTTGTCCGCTTTCTCAATGCTATCAATGCCGCCGATGTGGCCGCCGATGCCGAGCGCATGAAAAAAGAGTTCCGAAAATTCCTCTACGAAGAACAAATGCGCTCTGAAAAACAAAGCGAGGAGCTGGAAGCGTTGAAAGACCCGGAAGACCCTGAGGAAGCAGAAAAATATGATCTTGTAAAAACGGGTGCAACGGAAACCCTCAAATCATGGCGGGATGTTGTCACCCCGCTGCCGGATATCATTGGTGGCCGCTATCTTGAAACGGAATTTGCCGCGGATCTCTGGCAGGTTCACCAGGGTGAGGCAACGGATGAATACCGGGATCCGGCAGAGTTTTTCCAACGGACTTTCCTCACCGACAGCATCAAAAAACTGATGGTCAGTTCCATCCAGCGCATATCCAATATGGACGGCGACCCTGTGGTCTTGCTGGAATCCGGTTTCGGCGGCGGCAAGACGCACGCCCTGCTGACTCTCTACCATCTTTTTTCAGGCGTCAACGCCAGCGAACTGTCCGGCGTGGAACCCCTGATGAAGCAAGCCGATGTATATTCGTTCCCCATTGTCAAGCGTGCGGTACTGGTGGGAAATAAAATCTCCCCAAGCACCCCTGATGTGAAACCGAACGGTTTGACCATCCGCACCCTCTGGGGCGAAATGGCCTATCAGCTGGGTGGCAAAAAAGCCTTTGAAAAAATCCGCGATCATGACAAAAAAGGAACTTCTCCCGGTGACAAAAAGCTTCGGGACCTGTTCTCATCATTTGGACCGTGCCTGATTCTTGTGGACGAGTGGGTAGCCTACGCACGGCAGCTCAATGACCAGAAGGATTTGCCGGGCGGCACACTTGAAGCCCAGGTAACCTTTGCCAATAATCTTGTTTCTGCTGCAAAACAGTCAAAAAACTGTCTGGTGGTTATCTCACTGCCGGTTGCAACAGTTGTGGGATCCTCCGCCTCAAAAACCGATGACGTGGAAGTGGGCGGCATCCACGGAATGGAAGCCCTTACCTACCTGCGGAACGAGATCGGAAAAGCCGAGTCTTCCTGGAAACCCGCCACACCGGAAGAGGACCTTGTAATCGTACGGCGCCGTCTGTTTGAACCCGTCGCTCCCGAGCGGGACAAGTTCATCAAAATGACGGCAATGGCCTTCACCGAGCTCTACATTCAAAAAAGGCTGGAGTTTCCGGCAGAGGCTCAAACAAGCCTGTACAAGAGCCGGATGCAGGCCGCCTACCCTATCCACCCGGAGATTTTCGACCGTCTGTACCATGACTGGTCGTCACTGATCCGCTTCCAGCGCACCCGCGGCGTACTGCGGCTCATGGCAACGGTCATCCATTGCCTCTGGGAGAAAAAAGACCGCAATCCGATCATCCTTCCTTCCACAATGCCGATCAACGACTCACGGGTGCAGTCGGAAATTACCCGTTACCAGCACAAAGACTGGGTGAAAGTGATCGGCAGCGATGTAGACGGACCGGAAGCCGTATCCCGCAAGATTGACTCGGATCATGCCCATCTGGGGCAGCTCCACGCGGCCCGGCGGGTTGCACGGACCATCTACATCGGCTCGTCGCCGGTGGCGGAAGGCCTGCAGCAAGGCATTGACGAGCTTCGCGTCATGCTTGGATGCGTGATGCCGGGCGAATCTCCGGCCATCTTCAATGACGCCATTCAACATCTTGTCGCAGAATCCACCTATCTGAATCAGGACGAGGCACAGTTGTGGTACGCAACACGTCCATCCGTCACAAAAATGGCCCTGGAACGCGCCAGGGCGCTGCTGGACGAATCGCAGCAGGGCGAAGCCGATACGGTTGCGGCAGAATTGGAAAAACGCCTCTCAGCACAACTTGGGTCGCATACGGATTTCGCCGGAATACATCTGGCCAGCGGACCCGGTGAGGTCGTCCCTGATGAACCGGCCTGCCGGCTGGTCGTACTTCCCGTGGATCAGGCCTTCAGCAGCGATACGGACAATCCCGCAGTGTATACTGCCAACAGCATCCTGGAAAATTGCGGTGAAACACCAAGAACTTGCCGTAATACGCTTGTCTTCCTGGCAGCGGACGAGTCGGGTATCGGGGATCTGGACGAGACCGTACGCATGCACATGGCCTGGGACGCCATTCTCCAGGAAAAAGAGGAACTGAAGCTGGATGAAGAACAGATGAAGCTGGTTGCGGATCATCATCGCACAACGGACAAAAAAATCACCACGTGGATCCATGCAGCTTACAAATGGGTGCTTGTGCCAACCAAGGCCGATCCGGAACAGCCCGTGAGCTGGAAAGCTATTGGCCTGGACCGGGCCGATACGCTTGCCGAAGCCGCCGCGCTTACACTTCGCGACAAAATGCTGATGCTGTCGGCTCTGGACGCCCCCACACTGCAGGTCTATCTTGATGAACTGTCCCTGTGGAATGAGGATCATGTACCGCTGCAGAAACTTCTCGAGAACATTGCCGGGTTGAATTATTTGCCGCGTGTGGCCGGTCCGCATGTACTGCTGGATGCGGTTCGTGAAGGTGTGGCGCTCTCCACCTGGGAGGAAGACTCCTTTGCCTATGCGGACGCGTACAACCGGGAAAGCGGTCAGTTTGAAGGACTGAAAGCCGGAGAAGCTGTGGAAATCACGGAAGAATCCACCGGGCTGCTGGTCCGGTCCGAGCGGGCCGCCGCACAGATGGCACCGCCTCCGCAAATTGAATCGGAGACCGGGCAGGAGAGCAGTTCTGTGACCGAGCAGGAGTTGAACACAGATCCAGAACCGGTTGCGGGTTCGGAAGCGGAACAGGAAGTGAACGCAGATCC
>RECX01000029.1 GCA_007693825.1 Balneolaceae bacterium | reverse complement strand
CATTATCATATATTGCATCATACACCACATTATATACCACCATGATCACGACGTTTATCCTCCTGTTCCTTCTTGCCATATTTCCGTTGCTCCCGGCAGCCAGCGCATCCACCCGGAACGATCCGCCTGACGAAACCGCAAGGTCCGTTTTCGAGGAGCTGGACCGGCGCCGCAGCAATGCCGAGTATGAAACGGCCGCCATGACCATGACCATCCACAATGCGCGCGGACGCACACGCACCCGCGAGCTGCGGACATGGAACATCCACCGGGATAACCTAACCATGCAACTGGTATTTTTCGAGGCGCCCGCCGACGTGCGCGATACCGGACTTCTTACCGTCAACGAAAACGGCGATGAGACCCAGCGCGTGTACCTGCCGGCTGTCGGACGTGTGCAGACCATCGGCGCATCACAGCGCAGCGACCGGTTCATGGGCAGCGATTTTACCTACGAGGACCTCGGTCAGCAGAACCCGGATAATTTCGATTTCACGGAAATGGACCGGGATTCGGAGCGCATCCTGCTGGAAGCCGTGCCCCGACGCGAAAGCCAGTACGCGCGCATCCATTTCCACATCGACCCGCAGGACTATATCCTGCTGAAGGCCGAATATTTCAACGATGACGGCGAGATCTTCAAACGGCTGGAGCCGGACGAGTACCAGAATGTGACCGGCGACTTGTGGCGGCCGTATTACATGGTCATGTTCGACCTTGAGAACGGGCGCAAAACCGAGCTGCGCTGGAAAGAGCGCACGTTTGACGTGCCGATCCCCGATGATTTCTTCACCGACCGACAGCTTCGACGCGGTATCCCCCGGTGATCATTTTTTCTGCTCCTGTGCCTGCTTCGGACGCACGGTGAGCACCGGTATCTTGGCCCACTGGACCACCTTCTCGGATGTGGATCCCATGAACAGATGTGACAGGCCGCTCCGGCCATGGGTGGCGATCACGATCATGTCGGCATGCTGCTCGGCATAGTCGACAATTTCATAATGCGCGGAAATGCCGCGGACACGCTCGACATGGAACGGGATCTTGTACTGTTCGTCTTCGCGATCCAGGTTAAGGAACAGCTCGTCATCTTCGACCGAACTGATCTGAATTCTGGCCTTCGGGCGCTCAGCAAAGAAGTCGTGGACTTTTTTTGCCACCTTTTTGCGGAATTTGCGGATGGCGTCGTTTTCTGCATTCTGATCCTCCTCAGGCTCGGATCCATGGAGTTCGTTGACGTTGAACAGGGTGATCCGTGATTTCAACCGTCCGGCCATGATGGCCGCCGGCAGAATGGCACGCATCGAAAAATCCGAGAAATCCGTGGGGACCAGAATGTTCTGGGTGATTTCCGGCATCACTGATCCGGAGACGGAAAGCACCGGAATCCTGCTGTGGCGGATGACCTTCTCGGTGACGTGTCCGCGAATGATCTTGTCGGCATGCAACCCCTGGGCCCCCATCACAATAAGGTCATAGCGCTCCCTGTGGGCATGTTCCAGGATGATCTCGTAGGCCTTCCGCCCGATTTTGACCAGCGGCTCCCCCCTGTGCTCTTCGGAGAGATGATCCTCCATCTCCTTGCGCACGCTGTCATGCGCCTGCTCCATGATCTGGGGATAAACGTCATTATCCAGCGAAAAAGGATAGCCGAGTTTTTTCATGTTTTCCTGCAGGTACTTTATCGTCGGGACAATGTTGATCATATCCACCTTGCCGCCAAAGAACCGCAGTAAATGCTCCGCGTAGGAGTACGCCTTGCGCGAACCGTCAGAAAAATCCGTGGGAACCAGAATCCGATTCAATTTTTTCATACTCGCCCTCTGTTCTGAAGTGTCTTCAGGTATCGGTTTATCTATTGACAATATAGTATTTATCCGGCCCGATTTGAACCGGATATTCTTCGCTCTGACTGCTGATATTGAGCGGATTTCGGGGGATGTGTTGTTTTCTTCTGGATGGATGAGGCTTGGCGGCCGGGCATGGACGTGCCTCGCCGTCAACGAAGGGCCGTGCCTCGCTGTCAGGGCAAACCGGTGCCGTGCGGGTCTTTACTTCGGGAAAGACGTCCCAGCCAGCCGACGAGCAGGAACCCGATCAGCATGGTGCCCACTCCGCCATACAGGGATTGCGCACCTTTGCGAAGCCGTTCATCGCGGGAGGGAGCGGTCCAGTCCGGCCAGTACGGCGAGCTGCTTGTCATGCGCCGCCGCACATGGACCACTTCCACTTTCTGGTCCGGGGGCGGTACCCCGGGATTCACCACCGGCCCGAGTTCCCAATACTCCGGACGTCTGCGTTCAGGCTCCTTTCCCTCCTGCTGACGGGCTCTCAGTTCCTGCACACGTGGATGATCCAGCGGCAGCACCTGCGCGTCCGCGATTTCATCATATTCGCGCTCCTGATAAGGCCAGATCACGTACAGGGATCCGGCCATGAATCCGACCAGCAGACATAATGTGAGAATATGGTAGCGTTTGATCAGCCATGACAGCAGGCGCACAAACAGGACCAGTCCCACCACCATGCCGAAACCGAACGGAATGAGCACCGACATGGCTTCCATGGTACGTTCGGTCCCCAGCAGCGCGATATTGCCAAGGATGTACTCGTATTTTCGCAGGATCAGCAGGATGAACGAGCCGGAGATGCCCGGGAGCACCATCGCCGTGATGGAGAGGCTGCCGCTGAGGAATACGAACAACGTGGTTTCCGGGGTTTCGGTGGGCACCAGCGTGACGATGCGGATACCGATAGCGGCTCCGGCAACGACCGTGAACACCTCCCTCCATCCCACATCGCCGATCGCTTTGAGCAGCAACAGGATGGATCCGGTAATCAGTCCGAAAAAGAGTCCGTAGATGCCTTCCGGATGGGTGTGCATCAGCACCGGAAGCGACACCACACGGGTAAAGAAAAAAACGGCCGATATCCCGCCGAGAAACACGGATATGAGGAATTTCCAGTGGATGCGGTCGAACATCTCCACCAGGTTAAGCGAAAAAAAGTGTCGTATGGCTTTCAGGTCAACGCTCTTGATGCCGAATACCAGCCGGGAATAGATGCCGAGGATGAGGGCCATGGTCCCGCCGCTCACACCGGGCACCACGTCGGCCGAGCCCATGGCGAAGCCCTTCAGGTAGAGGAACGGCATTTCACGCGGACGGGTAAGGTCTTTCTCAAGCGGATCCACCGGGGAATTCCCGACCAGCGCCTCTCCCCCAACACCGCCGGTGTTATCAACTTCACTCTTCTCTACACCGTTTTCAGGGACTCCGGGGCCATCATTCCGATTCTTTTGTCTTCTTTCCGGATTGGATGCGTCTTCTAACAAGGGATTCTCTTCTCTTTTTTCGTTGCCAATGGGATGATTCCTGCTTTTTGTTGCATGGTTGAGAAGATAACACTAATGCCCTGAAGAACGTAAAAAAAACAGACAGGATATCATAGCAAGATGACAGAATATTAAAGG
The DNA here is from genome assembly GCA_007693825.1 of Balneolaceae bacterium. Taxonomy (GTDB): domain Bacteria; phylum Bacteroidota; class Rhodothermia; order Balneolales; family Natronogracilivirgulaceae; genus SKNL01. Next base: position 234 of record RECX01000029.1, on the reverse strand, counting down.
AACATGACAGAAACTTCAGTTACGGGTCAGCCTGAAATCATTTCACTCCTTCGCGGCGGAGCCGACTTCCTCCGGGGCTTCCCAGTCTTCCGTCATCGTGTAAGGCAGTCGCCATACGCGGGTGCCGTCGCTGTTGCTGAAATAAAAACGCGAAGGACTCGCCTGTTCGGTGTCGCCGTCGGCCCAGAGTGCGAAAAACGGATCGCGGGCATTGACGGGACGGCGGACATACAT
>RECX01000030.1 GCA_007693825.1 Balneolaceae bacterium | reverse complement strand
AAGAGGATATACGAACGGCGGATGAGGTCATGCTCACGGGAACCATCACGGATATCCAGCCGGTGATAAGCATTGACGGGCACAAAATCGGCGCGGGACATCCCGGTCCCGTCACAAGGCTGCTTCAGAAAGGGCTGCGGCACCGGATGGATACGGAATAAGCCGATGCGGTTCTGGTTTCAGGACGAAAAAAGGGAGTAATCCCGGGACAGGCGGACCTGCCCGGGGCATAGTTTATCGGTCAACCCTGCCCGGGGCAGGATTTATCAGTCTGTCCTGTCCGGGAGATGATTCATCAGTCTATCCTGTCCGGGACAAGACTCATCAGTCTATGCTGCACGGGGCATGATTCATCAGTTAACCCAGCCAGGAGTAATTACCACATCTATCCGGCGGTTCCGTGCACGTCCGACTTCCGTTTCATTGCTGGCGACCGGGCGTTCCGGCCCAAAGCCCATGGATGCAAGGGGGATATCGGTGCCGATGTTGGCACGGATATACTGCATCACGGCATCGGCCCGCTCCTCGGACAATCGCTGGTTCAGTTCCAGGCTGCCACGTGAATCGGTGTGTCCCTCAATGGCAACCCTGCCGTCAGGGAATAACCGGATAGCATCCTGAACCCGCCTTAAAATATCAAAATACGCGGGTTCAATGGTTGATTGTCCGACCGGAAACGTCAGGCCGTGCAGGCGGATCAGGATGAGTTCGCCATCCAGAAACACATCGCCGTCGCTTGGCGGGATGAGGTTGCGAACGTTCTGGATCGCTTCATCGCGCCGTCTTTGCACTTCAAGCATTTCTGCCAGATCGCCTGTTGCATCAACTTGTGAACGAAGCGTGGCAATATCACTCTGTTGTTCCCGGATGCGTGCCGCCTGGCTTTCGTTTTCCATCCGGAGGTTCTGAATCTGCTGCTGTGCGGATTCAAGACGGGACTCTTTGTCGGCAAGCGTGGTTTCGATTTCACTGATGATGGTTTCGGCTGGCGCATCGAAACCAGAGTCGAAGCGGACGTGGACGTCCAGTGTTTCGGCAATCCGGTTCAGCGGTTTCTCCGCTTCCAGGAACAGGTCCTCAAAAGTGGCGTTTTCGTTGCGCATACGTGTGATCTCACGATGCAGGTAGCGGGCATAGGAGGCCCGGTAAGCGGCAAGTTCTGCAAGACGGCCGGCTTCTTCCGTGTCATACCGGTCTTCGGCCAGCATCTGTTCCACGTTCTCGATTTCCTCTTTGGCCCTTGCAAAAGTTCTTGGTGCCGTGCGTTGTGCCTCTTCCTGTGCGGCTATGCTCAGTGTTTCCCTTGCATCATCCAGGTAGTTGGCCTTGATGGCTTCCAGTTCCACGGCCCGGAACATGCCCTCTGCCGTCTCTGCCTGTCCGCGGGCACGGTTCACGTTTCCGGCTTCAAGGGATTGAGCCGCTGTGCGGAATTGGGCATCGGCCTGCAGCCAGTTATCGGAACTGAATACGGGAGCTTTGGCTTCCAAAGCGTCATTTCTGGCCTCTATCGCACTCCGAAAGGTAACCTGTGCCAGGTCTGCTGTTTCTTCGGCACGATTGAAGGCTTGCATGGCCCGCTGCAATTCGGATTCGATCCGGTCAACGCCCCTGCCCCGGATCAGGTGCTGTTCTGCCTGCTTGTAGTGGTCCATGCCGGTTTCATAGTTGCGCGGACTCAGGACACTGGCATTGAGATCCTGGAGAGTTTCCAGCTTGGTATCAACTTCCTGAAACAGGTTCTCCCGCAAATTTTGTTGTTCCTCGGTAAGAGTGATGCCGGTGGCAGGCTCACTTGTTCCGCATCCACCAATTCCCATTGTAAGTGCAAATAATGAGATGATGGCGATGGATGTTGCTGCTTTAGTTAGAAAAGCGTTTTTTTTCATGGCTGTACCCTTCTTGAATGATGATTACCTGGAATTGCAACATACCGGTAATATAATCAGGAATTTTACCGGAAAAAATCAGCAGCAGCTTACATTGCTTGAAAAAAAAAGCCTTGCACCGCGCAAATACTGCGATACAAGGCTTTTGAATAGGTGTGGGACCGGGCGGAATCGAACCGCCGACACATGGATTTTCAGTCCATTGCTCTACCAACTGAGCTACAGTCCCTCCACTTTCTGGAAGAAACGAAATATACGGTGTTTTTTCGTTTCAGGAAACTGTCCGGTTCGTTTTTCTGCAACTTAATCGTGCCGGGACATCGCGCTCAGGCCACGTGTTCGCCATTTATGTGGATATCTTTGATCCTGATTTGCAGTGTGGTCCTGTTGTTCCAGTTGTTTTCTTCGAGTGTATAGGCAATGTCAACAGGTTCCTGGCCGGCATTACGCAGGGGTTCCGCGAATTTTTTCATGTTGAAACCGATGGCTTCCAGGGCACCGGTCCCATCCTGCCGGACCCGCATCTTCAGATGTCCCTGTCCAACGATGGAAAGGCGTCCTGCAATGTGAATGTTCCGGCTGACAAAAACCGGTTTCAGGTTATTGGGTCCGTACGGTTCAAACTGTTTCAGCAGTTTCCAGAAGCGCGGTGTGATTTCAGAAAACGGCAGTTCGGCATCGATCATGAGCTCCGGTTTGAAGTCCTGCTCGGAAAGCATGTCGTTGGTGATCTCTTGAAAGCGCTCAATAAAACTTTCAAGCTGATCTTCCGCAATAGTGAGTCCGGCAGCGTATTTGTGTCCGCCGAACTGAACCAGGAGGTCATCGCACTGTTTGAGCGCATCGTAAATGTTGAAACCGTGGATGCTTCTGGCGGATCCTTTTATGAGACCGTCAACGGTACTGAGCATGATGGTGGGACGGCAGTAGAGGTCCACAAGACGGGAAGCGACGATGCCGATCACTCCCAGGTGCCAGTCCGGGTCGTGAAGCACCAGGCAGGAGCAGGTATCCGGATCTATCTGCTCCTTGAGCTGCTGCAGCGCTTCGTCCATGGTTTTGGTATCGGTATCGCGCCTCAGGAAGTTGATTTTTTCCAGGCGTGCGGCATATTCGTTGGCCTCATCTTCACTTTCGGCAATCAGAAGGGCCACTGCAACGGCGGCATCGCCCATACGTCCGGCCGCATTGATGCGGGGACCGAGTGAAAAAACGATATGTGATGTGGATACCTCGGTATTTTTAAGCTGGATGCGGTCGAGCAGCGCTTTGACGCCCGGACGTGGTTGGGCATTGATGCGCTGCAGGCCCTCACGCATGAGGATGCGGTTTTCATCCACGATGGGGACAATATCCGAGGCGATGGAAATGGCGACAAGATCCAGATAGGGGTGCGCGACATCGGGCTGCAGGCCGAGCCGCACCAGCGTTGCCTGTACCAGTTTGAAGCCCACACCGGCACCGGAGAGTCCTTTGAAAGGATAGGGGCATCCGGGCTGTTTGGGGTCGAGTACGGCCACGGCATCGGGGATCACTTCACCGGCGTTGTGGTGGTCGCAGATGACAAGGTCGATGCCCTTGCTTTTGGCATACTCGGTCTCATCGACCGCGGTGATGCCGCAGTCCACGGAAACGATGAGGGTGGCACCGATTTCACTTGCAAAATCAATGCCATCCGTGCCGATTCCGTATCCTTCCTTGAAGCGGTGCGGGATGTAGTAGCGCACCTGCAGGCCGAAATTTTTGAGGAAGGTGTAGATGATGGCTGTGGCCGTGGTTCCGTCCACATCGTAATCGCCATACACCACGACCTTTTCGTTC
>RECX01000112.1 GCA_007693825.1 Balneolaceae bacterium | reverse complement strand
GGATTTTTAAGTCAACAAAGGACAATTACAGTACAGGACATCGATTTGATCGATGGATTACAAAAATGTTCTGGTTTGCCCGGGAATTGGCTTTGCATAGAATCCGTTTTCATCCGGTAAAACGGGAGGGGGGGTGTCCCAGCTAAAGTCTTCCGGTTCCGGCACCAGTTTTCCGTTCGAATTTATGGCTTTATCCCATTCGATCACTTGTCCGGTATGGCTGGCCATGAAACCCATTATGGAAGTCATTGATGATTTTGCCCCGAAGTCCGCATCATTTATTACGTTTCCTGACCGGATCGAAGCAATCAGTTCATCAAGTTCGGTTTGATAAGGACTGGGATCATCCATTCCCTGATGATCATAACGAACATTATTGCTGCGATCCCTGATAATTCCCTCTGAAGATCCGCCACGGGTATACGCAGTTCCTTTCGTACCCTGAAACAGTTCATCTACACGGTTATGAACCCCCGGGATCTGCCTGCATTGACTGCTGATCACCACGCCGCCGGGATACGTAAACTCGATGGCATGGTGATCAAAGTTTTCCCCGAACTCTTTTCCTGTCCGGACTTCGGAGCCGCCCATGCCCTGAGCCGAAACCGGATATTCTCCGAGGAACCAATTGGCCACATCAAGATTGTGAATGAGCTGATCCAGCACCTGATCTCCCGCCAGCCAGATAAAATAGTACCAGCCTCTTATCTGATATTCCAGTTCACTGTAATGAGGTTCGCGCACGGCCGCACGAAACAAACCCTGATTCCAGTATACCTGACCGGAAATGAAATCCCCCACTTCGCCATTTTGGATGCGCTTATAAACTTCCCGGTAGCAATTCTGGTACCGGCGCTGTAAACCGACGACGACATTAAGGTTTTTTTCACGTGCTGTTTCTGCGGCTTTCAGGACACGGCGAACCCCGGCGGGATCGCTGGCAACGGGTTTTTCCATGAATACCTGTTTACCGCTATTAACGGCTTCTTCAAAATGAAGAGGCCGGAAATATGTTGGGGTAGCCAACAGCACAACATCAGCTAATGCAATGGCGTGCTTATATCCGTCAAATCCGATAAACCTGTGCTCTTCCGGAACATCCAGCTTGTCTGTATCCCCATATCTTGTGGAGAGCCGTTCATAGCTGCTCTGAAGCCGGTCTTCAAGAATATCAGCCATGGCAACCAGTTTGATGCCGTCACCGGTATTGAGAGCCTGGAATGCCGCGCCCGTACCCCTGTTGCCACATCCGACAAGTGCCACTTTAAGTGTATCACTTCCTGCTGCATAGGCTGCGCCCAGCGGCATTGTGCTCAATAACAAACCGCTGGCTGTCAGGCTTGTGGATTTCACAAAATCGCGTCTTGTTATGAGATTTTTATCAGGGTCAGCGGTTGTATTCATTGTTTTTGAGATAAATATGAAAAAAAATCAGGGTTTAATTATCTGCATCGGAAGATGGAATTAAAAATAATTTAAAACCGTCAGAATAAAGTATCTGAAGTTCATCCTGTGTCAGTGTCAGGATACGGGCTTCGAAGCCGTCAATCCGGTTTATAAGAGCAATCCCCTCATCAGGCGGCAAAATGCTAAGGGCAGTTGCATAAGCATCGGTCAGTGTGGCATCATGCCCAATGACGGTGGCGTAGGTCGGTTGTGTTATTCCCAAACCGGTATGTGGATTGACAATATGTGAAAACCGTTTGCCATTAATTTCTGCATACTGATAAAAGTCGCCGGAGGTTGTAATCGCCTTTTTTGACAGTTTCAGTGAAACGGTGGCGGAATCATTTTTTCCAAAGCCCCCCGCTCCGATATACTCCGGAAGTGTCACCACCCAGAAATCTCTGTGGGGAGGCGGATCACCAGCCATGATATCCCCTCCTGCGTTGATCAACACATGAAAAAGGTTGAAATGCTGCATTACCTTCCAGATTTCCATTGCCGCAAATCCCTTGCCGATTCCTCCAAGGTCCAGTTGCATATCGGGCGCCTTGAGAGCGATGGAGCGAGTACTATCCTGGAACGATATGTATTCATACCCTACAGATCCAGACAGCGTCTCTATTTCATCCTGACCGGGTACAACTGCGCGCAACCCCCGGATCACCGCGCGCCATTCATGCGTAAAGGGTCCGGCTGTGACATCAAAAGATCCACCAGTTTGAAGTGATACTTCGTGTGCGATTTTCAGTATGTCAAACAATTCATCACTTACCGGGAGATGACGATCGCTTCCAGACATATCAGACAGCATCTGGAGTTCACTGTCAGGGATATAATCGCTGAAAATGGAGTTCAGAACCGCCACTCTTTGAAAAGCTGAATCTGCAGCCATTCGGGCAACTTGCGGGTCGTCCGAGTACAACGTAATACGAAAGAGCGTCCCCATTTGCTGTGATTCAAAAGTGAAACGGGAGCCATTTCCAGCCGTTTCCGCCTTTACTACATTCGTATTGGAAATAAATAGCACAAAGAGTACTTTCAGTAAGAAACTGCTGCTAAATGCCTTGGTATACAAGTACCCCATGTTTTTTAAATAAATTTTTTTTTAAAATTAATTGGCACCATGGGTCGACTCCAAAAATAAATATTACTTCAAATAATAATAGGGGCAATATGGAAAAGAAACTAAAGATGGGGGGGATCACCCGTCGGGATTTTATCGCCAAATCCGCTGCAACAACCGCCGCTTTCACAATTTTGCCAAGTTATGTGGTTAGCGGACTCGGACATCGCGCCCCGAGCGATAAACTGAATATAGCCGGTGTAGGTGTCGGTGGCAAGGGCTTTCGCCTGCTCCGCGAGATGGAAGTAACCGAAAATATTGTTGCGCTGTGTGATGTAGACTGGCGCTATGCCAGAAATTGTTTTGAGCATTTCCCCGATGCAAAAAAATATTGGGACTGGCGAAAAATGTATGATGAAATGGCCAGTGATATTGACGCTGTAGTTGTGGCAACATCCGATCATACTCACGCAGCAATTGCGGCACATGCCATGACCATGGGGAAACATGTTTATGTGGAAAAACCGCTTACACATACTGTTTATGAATCCCGTCTGCTAACCAAACTTGCTGAAAAATATGGTGTGGCTACGCAAATGGGCAATCAGGGGGCATCCGATGAAGGTGTTAACCTGATGACCGAATGGATCGCCGAAGGAGTGATCGGAGAAGTAACCCGGGTAGAAACATTTACCGACCGGCCGATCTGGCCACAAGGCCTGAATACTCCCAAAGAGGTACAACAAGTTCCAGATACATTGAATTGGGATTTATTCATCGGACCAGCAAAAATGCGTCCTTATAATGAAGCCTATACCCCATGGAATTTCCGAGGATGGTGGGATTTCGGAACCGGAGCACTCGGTGATATGGCTTGTCATATTGTTCATCCTGTCTTCAAGGCGCTTCAGCTGGGATATCCCAGCAAAGTACAGGGCAGCTCCACAATGCTTCTCATGGATTCCGCCCCGGTAGCTCAAAAAGTGAAGTTGACATTCCCTGAGCGCAAGAGTAATCTTAAAATTGCTTTGCCGGAAGTTGACGTGCACTGGTTCGACGGTGGTATTGAACCTCTCAAGCCCGACGGCTGGCCAGCCGGAAGAAACATGAACCACGAGGGAGGAGGAGTGCTGTTTTATGGGTCGAAAGATACGCTTGTATGCGGTTGCTATGGCCTGGATCCATGGCTGCTGTCTGGTAACGTACCGTCGGTTCCCAAAACGGAACGGAGGGTTGAGACCAATCATGAATTGGACTGGGTGCGGGCATGCAAAGAAAGCCCTGAATCCAGGGTAGAAGCCAAATCCTATTTCAAAGAAGCAGGTCCATTTAATGAGATGGTTGTAATGGGAGTGCTGGCGGTTCGGCTTCAGGAATTGCACAAAGTCCTTGAATGGGATGGTGACAAGATGCAATTCACCAATATTTCCGATCATGAATCGCTCAGAATCATTATTAAGGATGGTTTCGTCATTGAAGACGGACACCCGACGTTTGAGCAGGAACTAACGGATCCGATCAATGCGCGTCAATTTGCCGAGGGTCTCATCAAACACGAATATCGGGCGGGATGGGATCTGCCGGATATGCCCTCTTGACGAATATCCTGATACGATCACCTAACTAATCTTACACACATAAACATTAATGGTTATATCCATGAACAACTATAACAACGTACGTAACCATTTCACTTTCAAGCATGTAATTCTTATGCTTTTACTCTGCGGATTTGCTGTCGCATGCGGCTCCAAAGACGAAAGGCCCGTTGCTCACAATACGCTTACCGATGAAGAAATCCAGCAGGGCTGGATGCTGCTTTTTGACGGTGAAACCACCGATGGCTGGCGCGGGTATAATCAGCCCGAGTTTCCGGCCGGTGGATGGGAAGTAGAAGACGGAACCCTTCGCTGTATTGGTACCGGCATGGGAGAAGCCGGCGGAGAAGGCGGCGACATCATATATGATCAAAAATTCCACAATTTCCGGCTTTCCCTCGAATGGAAGATATCCGAAGGAGGCAATTCCGGTATCTTTTATCTGGGTCAGGAAATCGAGGGGGAACCCGTTTGGAAATCGGCTCCGGAAATGCAGATTCTGGATAATGACCGACATCCGGATGCCATGCTTGGAGTGGACGGAAACCGGAAAGCCGGTGCGCTCTATGACCTTATACCAGCGGATCCTCAAAACACCAGGCCTGCCGGTGAATGGAACCATGCAGAAGTGTTGGTTTACCGGGGAACAGTGGTCCATTTCCAAAATGGAGAGCCGGTGGTTGAATACCACCTGGGGACATCCACCTGGGACAGAATGATAGCTGAATCAAAATTCGCCGAGTTTCCTGAATTCGGAATTAATCGTCCGGGATATATTGCCCTTCAGGATCATGGCGATGATGTCTGGTTCCGGAATATAAAAATCCTGCAAATGGATTGAGTTTTTTTGATGTTTTTCCGGGTGCAAGGCGGTTTTATTTAAAAAATGGCACAATGATTTATCCATTCCCTGAAAAAGCCGGGAAAGTACTTATTATGTATGTATAAATATGCAATCCTGATTTGCATCGCATTATTGTGTGGACATCCTTCTGCTGCGGTCGGGCAGAGCGACATTCATTCGGGTTCATATCTACTTGCCGATGAATATGCATTTGTAATTTCCGGCACCTCAAATGTGAGAGACTGGGAGGTTACCACAAATACAGTTCGTGCAACAATAGTTTTTGGACCTGAAGTTGCTGATTGGGTTAATGGTGCGACCAAACGCGTCCAACAAGTGGAAAACGGGGCGATTTCGGGATCACACTGGATGGATGAAGTCCATTTTTCTTTACCTGCCATATCGCTTGATTCTGGAATCAGTCTCATGAATGAGACGATGTACAGGCACCTGTTAGCGGACCGGCATCCATTGATAAGCTACAAGCTGTCAGAGGTCAGAAACATTCAGGAGGGTGACCATGCCGGTACGCTGATGCTGACTGTTTTGGGTACCTCCCGGGCCGCGGGAAAGGACCATGATGTTGAGCATACCGTGCAACTTACTCGAACAGATGGGGGATTTATCACTGTATCCGGAGAAATCGACCTGAAAATGTCGGATTTCAATATCGATCCGCCTGAATTTATGAGAGGGGCATTGGTAACAAGCGATGAAATACAAATAGCGTTTAATTTTACGCTATTTGGCAAATAAACAAACCGGGTTTGAAAAGTGGGAACACATGCAGAAACGGCACACTTTCTGAACAGCCGATTATGACTTTTGATGAATAAAACCATTCACAGACATTATTAACGTAATCCGATATCTCATGAGCTCTTCCCGAAGATCATTTCTAAAGGCTTCCGGTTTTCTTGCAGCGGGAGCCGCCCTGGCAAGTACGCCATTTTTAAGTTTTTGCAATGCTGCCAATCGACGACAGATGAAGTTTGGTTTGCAGCTGTATACGCTTCGGGATGTCATCGTCGATAACCCTGAAGAGGTCATCCGGCAGGTTGCGGGGTTTGGGTACAAGCAAATTGAAAGTTATGAAGGTCCGCTGGGGATGTACTGGGGTATGGGAAATACCGGTTTTAAAAAATTGATGGATGATCTTGATCTGACCTTGATATCATCACATGCCGATGTGTTCAGCGATTTTGAACGGAAAGCTGCAGAGGCAGCCGAGATTGGGGTTGCGTATCTGGTATGTCCGTGGATTGGCTCCCTGGGCAATCTGGATGCCTACCGCGAAATGGCTGATACGTTCAATGAAATTGGCCGGGTTGCTAAAAAAGCAGGAATCAAATTTGCCTATCACAACCATGATTATTCATTCCATGAAATGGACGGGGAGGTGCCGCAAAAGATCCTGATGGACAATACGGATCCGGAGCTGGTTGAATATCAGATGGATATCTACTGGGTAGTGGCAGCCGGACACGATCCCGAAGAATGGATCCGTGCATATCCAAATCGGTTTACTTCCTCTCATGTGAAGGATGGAATATTCGGCAATGATGGCGATGAGGGAGGTGATATGGAATCCACCATTCTGGGCACTGGTACCATCGATTTTCCACGAATACTGAAACTTGCCAAAGAAAAAGGCATGAAATACTTTATCGTGGAACAGGAGGCCTATACCGGCACCACTCCGCTGGATGCGGTCAGAGAGAATGCGGTCTACATGAAAAATCTACGGATATAGAATGGGACTTCGGCTGGTTGGCCGATCATTCATACCGATGGAATGTCGGATCGCAAATAACTGCGCAGTGCAATCGGGAGCTTTCAGGATGCGGTTAACGATGCAATTTGCATGCAGCCGGACAAGAAAGTTCTATCATATATTGTGAATTGACCTGATTTAGTCAGGGAGTGTAGTACGTCGGCGTTTACGGAGTGTAGTAGGACGGCGCTTACGGTGTGTAGTAGGTCGGCGCTTCGGGTCCGACCGGCAGCCCCAGGAAGAAGACCCATACGTAGAACAGGATCACCCATCCGATCAGGAAGAAGATGGTGAACGGCAGCATGGTGCTTATGATGGTGCCGATGCCCAGGTTCTTGTCGTATTTGTTGGCGAAGGCCAGGATCAGCCCGAAGTAGCTCATCATGGGTGTGATCACGTTGGTCACCGAATCGCCGATGCGGTAGGCGGCCTGGATGATCTCCGGGCTGTACCCGATCAGCATCAGCATGGGCACGAACACCGGAGCGGTGACGGCCCACTTGGCCGAGGAGGAGCCCATCATCAGGTTGACGAAACTGGATACGAAGATAAAGCCGATAATCGCGAGCGGACCGGTGAACCCGATGTTCTCGAGGAAAAGGGCGCCGGTGACGGCCACGATCTGCCCGAGGTTGGTCCAGCCGAAAAAGGCCACGAACTGTGCCGCAAAAAAGGTGATCACGATATACAACCCGAGGGTGGACATCGATTTGGCCATGCCGTCGATGATGTCCCGGTCGTTGCGCATCGATCCGGTGACCCGGCCGAAAACGAAACCGGGGATCAGGAAGGCGATGAAAATGATGGGTACGATACCATTCAGGAAGGGTGAGTTCAGGATCTCGCCGGTCTGCGGATTGCGCAGCACGCCGTTTTCCGGGATGACGCCGAGCAGCATGATGCCGATCATGATTAAAAACGATACGGAAGCCCAGACAATCCCCTTCTTCTCAATTGCCGAGACCGGTTCCATGGACTGTTCGTCGCTGACATCCTCCATGGCGATGGAGGGGTCGTACGGGCCCAGTTTGGGCTCTACGATCCGTATGGTCACCCAGGTTCCGACAATCGTGATCAGAAACACGCTGACCACCATGAAGTAGTAATTAACGGCAGCGTGGACGGTATACTCGGGAGCCAGCAGCTGCGCGGCTTCCTGGGTGAGACCGGCCAGCAGCGGGTCAATGGTGCCAAGCAGCAGGTTGGCGCTGTAGCCGCCGGAAACACCGGCAAACGCGGCCGCGAGTCCGGCCAGGGGATGCCTTCCCAGCGACATGAACACAATTGCGCCAAGCGGCACGAGCACCACATAGCCGATCTCCGATGCCGTATTGGAAATGATCCCCGTAAAGACCACAGCCACAGTGACCAGTATTTTGGGCTCCAGTATCATGGCAAACGGACGCTTGCTGTAGTACCAGGTCTTCTTCCCAAGACTGAGACCGCTGGTGTTTTCCAGTTTCATGGGTCTCACGGCGGCGGCCTTGAGTACGATTCCGCGGATCATGGCGCTGATCAGGCCGGAGTGCTCGGCCACGCCCACACCGAGAAGGGCCACAAGCACCACGCCAAGCGGGGCAAAACCCGTGAAGTTGGTGACCAGGTTTTCCAGGATCATGCGCAGGCCGTCGCCGTTCATCAGGCTCACGGCTTCGATGGTGCCGTCAGGCGAGCGTCCGGCGGAGCCTTCGGGACGCGGATCGGGTACCGACAACTGAAAAAAATCAGCCAGACCGCTGATGAAGATGATCCCTACGGCAAAAATGGCGAACAGCGTGACAGGATGCGGGAGAAGATTGCCCAGCCATTCAATAACGTCCAGAAACCGGGTAAACCAGTCTCTCTTTTTGGGAGGAGCTCCTAAGTGATTGCTCATGTACTTCTGTTATATGTTTAAGGTTTTTTTAAAAATGGTTTGGGATACGATATCGAATCAACCCGAAATCAGCTTTACAGGGCTGATTATCGGGCAGGAAGAAGGGTCCGCTTGTGTTTCACTTGAGTGACAGACACGTTACCAGAGCATCAGCTTCATGCAGAAAACACTTCCGCCACTTTTGAGGAACTCGCCGGTATCCACTTCATGGAAGGCGAATCCGTTTTTTTTCAGGGCCTTGTTGACCTCCTGACACCCTTTCTGGATGATTACGTTTTTCCCATCCGGACAGCACGCATTGCAGGCAAAAAGTTCCTGAGCTTCTTTTTCCGGGGCCTCGATGACCACAGGAAAAGCGGCATGGATCAGTTCCAGGCCCTCTTGTGTGAATGCGGGCGGATAGATCAGCACGCTCTCCTCGTTAAGTGTGCAAAAGCAGGTATCCAGGTGGTAAAATGCGGGATGGACGAGCTCCAGCAGGGCGACCGGTACATTGAAGGTCCCTGATACCGCTTCGTAAGCTTGTCGCGACGACCGGTATCCGTATCCACCCCAGAGAATCCGTTTTTTGAAATGCCAGATGGCATCTCCCATGCCTTCAAAATCGGTGATCCCATTGGTATCCAGATAATGTAGTCCGTAGCCGTGCTGACGGTACCACTGCTCGAAGTAGGGAACCTCGTCTTTGCGCTGCTCGGAGTGCATGATGCTCATTAGGGCGTGTTTCTGTCCGTCCGGGTCGATGTACGGAAGGCTCTGATTGGCGCTGAAGACCATGTCGGGAAAGCCGGGTTCTCCTTCCATCTCGTGGACACGGAGCCCCAGCATCCGGAATTTGTCCCGGATCACTTCCCACTGCCAGCGGGCTTTTTTCTTGTCGACCGTGCCAATGTTGCCCTCCATGTGTGGATTGATCACGTATTCCACCGAAAAATGGCTCGGTGTTACCATCAGCACTTCGCGGGGTGCGGGCATGGAGTCCGCTTCTTTCAGTACCTGAACGAGCGTTTCCTTGCCGGTGATTATTTCAGCCATGGCCGTGAGGGTTTGTTGTAATGGGAACTCTGCAAAATAAAAAAACTTTGAAGAAGTTTGAGTGTTGTATAAAAAGCGGTAGTATATCCTGCGTAAATCATAAGTGTTCGGGCTCTTACGGTCCCGTTTTCAGTTTCAAACAAACAATCCATGCTGCTTACACCAGAACTCATCAACCGGCTCGCACCCCTGGAAATCAAGGCCCGGCAAATTGTGGAGGGATTTATCAGTGGCCTTCACAAGAGTCCGTATTTCGGGTTCAGTGTGGAATTTGCCGAACACCGGCCCTACAATCCCGGTGACGATCTGAAGCACATGGACTGGAAAGTGTACGGCAAGACCGAGCGTCACTATGTCAAGCAGTATGAGGAGGAGACGAACCTGCGCTGCTATATCCTTCTGGATGTGAGCAGCTCCATGCAGTTCCGCTATTTTGCGGACTGGTCCAAGCTGCGTTATGCCGTGCACCTGGGGGCGGCCATGGCCTACATGCTGCACCGGCAGCGCGATGGCTGCGGACTGGTGCCGTTTGACCGGCAGCTCGGCGAGATCCTCCCGGCCAAATCGTCTTATGCCCATCTGATGCATCTCTACCGCAACCTGGACCGGATCCTGGAGGATTACGACGGGGAGTCGCCGGAGATACGGCAGACGGCATCGGCGGATGCCATCCACCAGCTTGCCGAGCGCATCAACCGAAGGAGCCTGGTTGTGCTGCTCACCGACCTGTTTGAAAATGTGCAGAAACAGGAGGAGCTGGTGTCGGCGCTCAAGCACCTTCGCCACAAAAAGCATGAGGTCATTCTGTTTCATCTGCTCGAAAAGAAAAGTGAGCGGGAGCTCGACTTCCCGGACGAGCGCTTTGTTTTCCGCGACATGGAAACCGGCGGGGAGATGGATGTGATCCCGGGTCAGATACGCAGGGACTATCAGAAAAAAATGGCCGAGTACACCAGGGATTTTCATATTACATGCAGCGAAGCGAAAATTGCATATGAGCAAGTGGATACACAGGATCCGTTTGAATATGCCCTTCTCGCTTTTTTAAACAAGCGACGGAGGCTGATGTGAGCAAGCCGGGCCCGGACAAGCAGAAGAAAAAATGGAACTACGTGTTTGTTGAGAGCCTGAAAATGGCGGTGTTTCTGCCCCTGGTCATCCTCCTTGCTGAAATCTTCATCCTCGACTCCTGGCCCGGCTGGGAGGAAAAGCCCATAGAGCTGGTATATGACTATATTTTTCTGTTTTCAGTGATCTTTCTGATTTTTGTCGTCTTTCACCTGATACGCTGGAAGCGGTACAAGCAGTATGTCAAGTGATCGATGGCGGGGCCGGGCTCAACCCGGTCAGCATCCGGCAGGCAAGTATCCAGCCCGGTCAGCGCCTCGCAGGCAAGTATCCAGCCCGGTCAGCACCACGCACCCGGGAAATCCGAATTCGGATTTTTTTCTTATCTTTCGCACTATTTCATGTATCTGCATGATTGGATTTATCATGTCACATAAGAATGCCGTGACCGTGTTTACTCATGCTCTTGTGATTGGACTCCGGCCCGGTCATGGGCATTTCATTTTTTCAAATTCTCTTCATAATTAAGCGAACAGCCCGGGTATCTCCCGGGAAAACGGTTTCAGACTGTGAATTTCAAACGCACCATATTACTTGTAGAAGACGAAGCAGAACCGGCAGAAATGCTTTCAAGTTATCTTGAAATGCATGGCTATGATGTGCTTCTGGCGATGGATGGCAACCGTGCCATTGACTTGATCGACAAGAATGCCCAGCTCATCGACCTGGCGATACTGGATATCATGGTCCCGGAAAAGGACGGATACGAGATCTGCAGTTATCTGCGAAAACACCCGGTTCTCAGTGATGTCCCGGTAATTTTTTTAACGGCAAAGGACAAGGAAAAAGATGAAATCGCCGGCCTCGATCTGGGGGCGGACGATTACATCCCCAAACCCGCCAGCCTTAACCTGGTCAAGGCCCATGTGGAATCCACGCTGCGCCGGCGTCCGCGTGTAAAGGGGAACTGGATCTCCTTCCGCAACGTTTTCGTCGCTCCCGAGAGCATGGAGGCCTGGCAGAACGGGGAAAAAATCGAGCTTACCAACACCGAGTTCAAGCTTCTCAAACTCTTTTTCGAGAATCCCAAACGGGTATACACGCGGCAGGAAATACTCGAGTATATCACGGATGAGGAGAAATACGTATTTGACCGGACCGTGGATGTGCACATCAAGAATCTGCGGCTGAAGCTCAGGGAGGACGGTGAACTTATCAAGACCTACCGGGGCATGGGATACGGAATGAATAAAGAGCTGGCCTTTTCCTGATGAACATACGCTCCAAACTGGCGCTCACCCTGACGATCATCCTGATCGTAACGGTCACGGCCGGAAGCGGCTATGCGTTGTTTTACATACGTGCCTACATCCTGGAAGAGGCTGTTGCCGACATGGAAAGCGATGCCTACTGGATGATGCATACCCTCACATTCCTGCCCGAAGGACTGCAGCTGCAGGAAGAGCTGGAGCGCGTGGGGGAGATTTCGAATTATCACATCGCACTGTACGATTCCAGCGGGGCAATCCTTGCCTCCTATCCGGCCGGAACCCGACGGTCACCTCATCTGCACCTGCGTGCCGATCAATTGCGCCTCCTTCTGGACGAGACGAAGGTGATGCAGACCATCAATCAGCCGGATGATGACAACATCTGGGTGTACGCCACCATCCGGGAAAGCAGGAACCAGGCCCGTTTTTTTGTCATCAATCAGCCGAAAAGCCAGATTTTTCAGCCGGTGACCGCAATCCGGAATATCATTACGATTGGACTGATTGTTGCCATTCTGCTCATCCTGGTCTTAAGCGCCCTGCTGGCATACTATATGGCCCGCCCGCTCCTGAAGCTTACCAGGGATGTGGAGCGTATTGCAGAGGGGGATACCCAGCATGTGATACACATGGAACGGTCTGACGAGATCGGAACACTCTCCGAATCCGTCAACAAAATGGCCCAGAAACTGAGGTCGGATTATCAGCACCTGCAGAAAATCAATGAGAAACAGACCCAGTTTTTTGCCGATATCACGCATGAGGTCCGCAACCCCCTGCACACCATCATGGGATCGCTGGAAATGCTGGAGCTGCCCGCGCTGGACGATGAAAAACGCCGCAAATACGTGCGCAACGTCCGGGGCCAGGCAGAACGGATCGGCCGGTTGTTCAAGGATCTGATGACATTGCAGCGGTATGATTCCGACGATAACTTCGTGATCAGGGAGCATGTCAATCTCTCAGAACTGGTGGATAACGTTTCGGAGTGGTACCGGGAAGCCGCCAAAAACAAGGGTGTGGAGCTCAAAACAGACACCCATTCCTGCATGGTGTACGCCGATCCCGGCAAGATTGAGCAGGTACTGGACAATCTGGTCTCCAATGCCATAAAATTCACCAACAGCGGATCCATATCCATCAGCTACAGCCATGTCGGTGAAAAAGTGGAAGTTTCTGTCCGCGACAGCGGAATCGGCATACCGGAGGCGCACTGGCCCCGGTTGTTTGACCGTTTCTACCGCACCGACAAGGCGCGATCCAGGGACAAAGGCGGAACCGGGCTTGGACTGTCGGTTGTCAAAGGCATCCTCAAGGCACACAAAAGCGACATCCACGTGGAAAGTGATGTGGGCAGGGGAAGCCGTTTCTATTTTTACCTGATGGCGTCTGACCAGGAACAGGAGCGGCCGCATCCGCGTGGCGCTGCATCCGCACCGTGATGCCGCCGTGCCACCATGCCACGCTGCCGCCGTGCCGCCATGCCGCCGCATATCGTCACTGTCACAGCTTTTGGACCGGCGCCGGCAGCTCATGTGACCGGAAAGCGCTGCTACCCATAAACTCAGGCAATCCGCTCGAAACACTGCGTTTTTTTCAGAAAAATGCGTATTTTCAATATTGCTTTTATCACCCTTTCCACATCCGGACCGGCGAAAGTGAACGGTTGCGCGACGGCATAAATAATCCCTGATCTGTACATGAGTCAAAGCGGAAAACGAATCGGAATAGTCTTACTGAACCTCGGCGGACCCACCTCGGAGCTGGCGGTCCGCTCTTTTCTTGAGAACCTTTTTGGAGACCAGGATATCATCAACCTGGGCGGCGGAAAGTTTCAGGGCCGGCTGGCAAAAGTGATCGCGAAGTTCCGGTACAAGAGCGTTGCTGAAAAATACCGTGAGATCAATGCCTGTCCGAACGGATGCCAGGGCAGCAAATATTGTCCCAACCGGCGGGACAAGGTTGTTTCCGACTGTTGTTCGCCCATCAATGCGCTCACCGAACAGCAGCGCCGGTCGCTTGAAAAACAGCTGAAGGAAGCCTGGCCGGAACATTTCGTGAAAGTTTACACGGCGATGCGGTACTGGGTGCCGTTTGACTATGATGTTTTCGAGGAGGCCGTATCCGACAACATCGAGCATCTCGTACTGCTCCCGCTCTATCCGCAATTCTCCTTTACCACCACGGGCAGCAGTTTCCGCAATTGGGAAGCCATCCGCAAGGATCGTCCCGCCGACAGCCCCGCGCCTGCATGGGAAGAGTACCTGGTGGGGCAGTACCACCTCAATCCGCACTATCTTTCGGCCGTAAACAAGCGCATCGACGAACGGCTCCACGAGGATTTCACCGATGAGGAGCGCTCAAAGGTCCACCTGGTCTTCACCGCGCACGGCACCCCGCTCAGCGAGGTGAACAA
The DNA here is from genome assembly GCA_007693825.1 of Balneolaceae bacterium. Classification (GTDB taxonomy): domain Bacteria; phylum Bacteroidota; class Rhodothermia; order Balneolales; family Natronogracilivirgulaceae; genus SKNL01. The sequence goes on along the minus strand of RECX01000112.1, from coordinate 2,927 downwards.
AGGCGACCCCTACACCAGGCAGATTGAAGAGACGGTGGATGCGATCATGAAGATGCGCAACTACCGGGAAACGCACTGGCTGGGGTACCAGTCAAAGGTAGGTCCGGCCAAATGGACCCAGCCCAACACCGAGGAGCTGGTCCTGCGCCTTATTGACTACGGCATAAAACACATGGTTCTGATTCCCGTTGCTTTTGTGACAGATCATATTGAAACGGCTCATGAGCTGGATATCGAGCTCCGCGAAGTTATTGAAGAAGAGAACAAACATGTGGAGAAGATGGTGGTCAGCCGCGGACTGAATGACCATCCCGATTTTTTGGCCGCATTGGAGGATGAAATTTCCAAAAAAATAAGGCATATTACAGACACTCCTGTACCGGTTGATGCCAAAGCGCAAACAGTCCCGGAATCAGAGGAATAACCGGAACATCGGTACCCACAAGGCATTGGATCGCATAGCAAAAAAGATGAAGGCAACAACCCCGCAGATCAGCGAATTTTCCGCGGTCGGCATCAATCACTGGAAAGCCGATGTGGCTCTCAGGGAGTGCTTCAGCCTCTCCGGGGAGCAGAAGAAGGCTTATCTGGAGGATGCGCGCGTGATCGGGCTGCGGGATGTCATCATTATCTCCACCTGCAACCGGACCGAGATCTTTGCCCGCACAACCACGCCGGGCATCCTGATCGAGCTGCTGGTCAAGCACACCGGCAGTATCCGTGAGCAGTTCGACGATTTCGGTTTCGTCTTTGAAGGCGAAGAGGCGGTGCGTCATCTGCTGCGGGTGGCGGTTGGACTTGATGCGCAGATCCTGGGCGACCTGCAGATCATCAAGCAGGTCAAGGAAGCCTACGAATATACGCACGCGCTGGGCATGGCCGACACCTTGCTTCACCGCCTGATGCAATTTGTGCTGCGTACCCACAAGCGCTCGCGCACCGAAACGGATCTGGCGAGCGGGGCGGCCACCACGGCCTATGCCGCAGTGCAGTTTGCCAAAAACCGGCTCTCTTCTCTTCGCGACAAAAACATTCTGCTGGTGGGAACCGGCAAGATCGGCAAGATCACCTGCAAGAATCTCATCTCCATGGGGGCGCGCAATGTGGTGCTCCTCAACCGCAACCGCCAGCGGGCGGAAAACCTGGGCGAGCGGTTCCATCTGCCGGTCGCAGGACTGGAAGATATCAATACCGAACTGGCACGCGCCGATCTGGTGATCGTTGCCACCGGTGCTGACCGTCCCGTCATAGGCCGCGAGCAGCTGTCCGGGCTTGAGGGCACGGACCACAGGACGGTGATGCTCGACCTTTCGGTGCCCCGGAATATCGACCCGGCATTGGATGGACATCCCAACGTGGAACTGGTCAACATGGATCAGCTCAACGACACCACCGATGAGGCCTACCGCCGCCGCGAAAGAAACATCCCAAAAGTGGAAGCGATCATTGACCAGGAGATCGCCAACTTCAAAACCTGGCTTTCGGAGCAGAAAGTGGTGCCGACCATCCGTGCCCTGAACGAGAAACTGCATGATATCCGCAGCCGTGAGATCGAGAAATTCCGATCCAAAATACCCGACTCTTCCCTTGAGGATGTGGATCATCTTACCCGCCGTATCGTCAACAAGATCATGGCGCACTCGATCGATCACCTCAAGGAAAACCACGAAGCGCCAGAGGATATCACCCGCCTGGTGCACTCCATGTTCAAATTGAAATCGGAGTCGGAGTCGGATGTCGGGCAATGAGGCATCCCGTGGCACCTGATACCCCGTCCAACCGACCATTCCGCAACCAGAACGGAGGATCGCCGTGACCGGAAAACCGCTCCGCATCGGAACACGTGACAGTATCCTGGCAACCTGGCAGGCCCGTTTCGTTCAGGAGCGTCTGATGCGCGCCGGCTGCCCGTCCGGGCTCCACTTCATCAAAACCGAAGGTGACCGGGTCCTCGATACGCCGCTGCCGCTGATGGGAGGCAAGGGTGTTTTCACCAAGGCGCTGGACGATGCGCTGCTTTCCGGCGAGATCGATCTGGCCGTGCATTCGCTCAAGGACATCCCCACCCGGCTGCCTGCCGGGCTTGCCATTGGCGCCGTAAGTGAACGGGAGGATCCGGCCGACGTGCTTGTGACGCGTGAAGCTGCCAGGGCGTACCTTGCCGGCACCGGGGTTTCTTCCGGCACCGGTTCCGGGCCGCCGGGCACCGCATCACCGGGCACCGCATCACCGGATGCCGCATCGACTGATACCGCATCGCCGCACACCGCATCGAGTCCCGGTTCTTCGGGATTGCGGATCCCCGACACCGCCCCGCCACAGTACCTGAAAGACCCGGAGTACCGGGCCGTGATCGCCAGCAGCAGCAACCGGCGGATCGGACAGTGGCTGTCGCGCTACCCCCTGCACCAGGTTACCGACATTCGCGGCAATGTGCAGACCCGTTTGCGCAAGCTGGCGGAAAGCGACTGGGACGGGGCGATATTTGCGGCGGCGGGACTCGTACGGCTCGGATTGCAGGATGTCATGTCCGTCCGGCTGGACTGGATGCTGCCGGCACCGGCGCAGGGAGCCATGGCGGTGATGATCCGGGCAGACGATGAACGCATCCGCAAGGCGCTCACATCCGTCCACGATCCGGATTCTGCCCTGTGCACCGGCATCGAACGGGATGTGCTCCATGCCCTTGAGGGGGGATGCAGTGCGCCGGTCGGAGCGCTCGTCACGGTTGCGAGGGACGTTGTGCATTTACTCCTGGCTACCGTCTACCCGGATGGTACCGGGTTTCTTTCGTTTCAAATGTCGGAGACGCGCGACCTGGCCAGGGATCTGGGCCGGCGGGCTGCGGACGAAGCCCTTCGGCGGGGGGCCGACATGCTGATCCGGGATCTTCGGGGCGGCAGCGCAACGGGCAGCGATGCTGAAGG
>RECX01000166.1 GCA_007693825.1 Balneolaceae bacterium | reverse complement strand
CCGGGCCTTTATCGGCCTGCGTAGGAACAGATGAGGTGGCGAGCAGTCCTTTTTCACGATCGACAACCGCCGATTTGATATTGGTGCCGCCAAGGTCAATTCCTATGGAGATCATGCGCTTTTACGTGTTTTGGTAACGGGTTGGATGAAAATGGCTGTCAGGCAATCGCGTTGAGAGTGAGATATCAGGTAATCGTGTTAAGAATGAGATATCAGTTAATCGTGTTAAGAATGAGATATCAGGCGACCGCTGGTGACTGAAAACCGGAATAAATGACCGGGTGAGATAAATAATTGTTTGCATTGAATTGACATGTGGAGCGCATCATTCCTGCACACGATAAATGGTTTCGCCGGGCTTTCGCATGCCGTACTCTTCCCGGGCCATCTGCTCGAGCAATCCGGGATCGGATTCGAGCGCCTCCATTTTCTGCTGGAATTCAGCGGTTTCCTCCTGCAAACGCTCCGTTTCCCTGACCAACTCCTCTTTTTCATTGTTGAGCAGGATCCGCGTACGGACACTGTAGGTGTCAATGAAGCCAAACCAGATCACCAGCATCAACAGCAGCACGGAAAGCAGAAAAGGTCTTCGCCAGCGGAGTGGATTGAGAAAACGGAGGCTCATGGGCAAGGGGTTCGAACATGAATGAAATGATTCCCCTTAAAATAATTTATTTTATGCTATTACGCATCCGCAGGTTTGAATAATTCACAGACGCCAGAAAGCCCCCTCGAGATGGTTGATCTTCTCATCGCTTTTGCCGGGTCTGAGGATGGAGATGACGTCGAAACGGACGGGTGATCCCTCCATGCGACGTTCATGGAGCCAGGCCTCGGCCACTTTGAAAAGCTGCCGCTTTTTCCTGTCGTCAACGTGCTCCTCCGGCTCGCCAAAGCTGGTGCTGTTCCGCGTCTTCACTTCTACAAAGACGATTTCCCGGTCCGTTGCGGCCACAATATCCACTTCGGCACGCATAAACCGGTAATTGCGGTCCAGGATCAGATATCCACTGGATGAGAGATGTTCGGCGGCGCGCTCCTCGCCCAGCCTGCCGAGCTCCACGTGGTTCATGGTTTCAGATGATAGAGCGGATCAGCTGCCGCTTTTCCGTGATGGAGAAGATGATGCCGGTTCCGAAGTACCGGCGGCGGCACCGTTGCCGTTTGCCTTGCCTTCGGTGGATGCTTTGCTGCTTGTGCTCCCGGCCGCGGACTCCGTACCGGCGGCAGATGCCTTGCCGTTGCCACTGGTTTTGCCGTCCGTGCCGCCGGCACCGTTTGCGGAGCGGTTTTTGTAATCGGTGACATACCATCCGCTTCCCTTGTATACCACGCCACCGCCACCTGAGATCACGCGTTTCACCTTCTGCCCGGTCTCCGGACAGGTTATTAGCGCTTCGTCCGATATCTTTTGCACGATCTCGAACATGGTGCCATCTTCCCTTTTGTACTCATACGTAGGCATGATTGTCCTGATTGCTTGTCCTGATTTGAATTTGTGTTGCTGAAAACCGGTTAAGATAACGCCGGAAAAAAGAAAAACGTTTACTCCTTTTTCAAGGCGGCCAGTCCTTCGCTCAATCGTTTTACCGCCTCCTTCAGATGCTCCATGGAAGCTGCGTAAGAGAGGCGGATCCCGGCAGGTTCACCAAAGGCATCGCCGGGAACGGCTGCCAGTCCGCGCTCTTCCAGCAGGAACAGGCACAGATCGGTACTGTTCCGGATACGGTTGCCGGATGGTGTTTCGGAGTTCAGGTATGCCGAGATATCGGGGAATGCGTAAAAAGCCCCGCCGGGGTTGAAGCACTTCACGCCGTCTATGCGGTTGAGCGCATCCACCAGATAGTCACGCCGCTCACGGAAGGCGGCGACCATTTCAGTGACGGCACTGCGGGGGCTGAGGTAGGCGGCCTCTCCGGCTTTCTGTGAGATGGAACTGGGTCCGGAGGTTTCCTGGCTCTGGATTTTTGCCACGGCTTTGACTATGGAAGCGGGGCCGGCAAGGTACCCGAGGCGCCAGCCGGTCATGGCAAATCCTTTGGAAAAACCGTTGATGACAAGGATGCGGTCCATCAGGACCGGGGCGGCCTGTGCGATGCTGACGTGCTTCTCCTCAAAAACGATGTACTCATAGATTTCATCCGATAGCACCAGGATGCCGGGGTGCTCCAGCAGGACTTCCGCCAGGGCCTTGAGCTCTTCCGCGGTATAGCAGCTGCCGGTGGGGTTGGACGGGGAGCAGAGAATGAGCATCCGTGTCCGGGGCGTTATGGCGTCCCGCAGCTGGTCGGCCGTCATCTTGAAGTCGTTTTCAAAAGCGGTGGACACGATCACCGGTTTGCCTTCCGCCAGTTTGACCATTTCGGGATAGGAAACCCAGTAGGGGGCGGGGATGATCACCTCGTCGCCCGGATCGATGGTGGCGAGCAGTGAAAAACCGATGGACTGTTTTGCGCCGTTGGAGAGGATGATCTGGTCGGGGGTGTATTCCAGCCCGTTTTCCTCTTTCAGCTTGTCGCATATGATTTTGCGAAGCTCGGGATTTCCGGTGTTCATGGTGTATCCGTGGTGTCCGTCACGGATGGCCTGTACCGCAGCGTCACAAATATGCTGCGGGGTCTTGAAATCGGGCTCGCCCTGACTCAGGGAGATGACCGATTTTCCTTCGCGCTGAAGTTCTTTGGCGCGACCTGATATTTTCATTGTTTCCGAAGGCGCGATGGCCTGAACGCGTTTCGCAATCATGGCAGAATGATCCTGTTAGTACAACCGATTAATAATGTTTGTGAAGAGAAGGGAATACAGTCCGGCACACAGTGTGCAAATCCGAGGCAAGATACAAAAGTAGACAAGCAGTTTCCAAGGCTGCCTGAAAATTACGGGAAAATGCAGATGCATTGCTTTGGAGCAGCCGGGAGGGTGTGATTCGGAAGGGTGTGATTCGGAGGTGTGCGATTCGTCAGCGGTACTTGTTTTTCAGCGCCTCGGCTACATTTGCCGGGACAAAATGGCTGACGTCGCCTCCCCAGTAGGCGATTTCGCGGACCAGCGAGCCGGAAACGAAGGTCAGGTGCTCGCTGGGCATCAGGAAGATGGTGTCGATATCCCGCCCGAGCTTGCGGTTCATGAGTGCCATGCGAAATTCATACTCATAATCGGAAAACTGCCGGACGCCCCGAATCAGGGTTTTTACGTTGCTCTCATGCGCGAAATCCACAAGAAGTCCCGTGAACTTTCGGATGTCGACTTTCTCGGACCAGGTTTCCTGGCTGATACTTTCCCGGATCAGGGAAATCCGTTCATCGGGAGTGAAAATAGCGTTTTTACGGGTGTTGACGGCGATAGTGATAATGACTTTGTCAAACAGGTTCGTGGCGCGCTCCAGGACGTCAAGGTGCCCGAAAGTGATGGGGTCGAAAGAGCCGGGATAAATAACTTGCACGATGGGTTCCTCAGGATTTTGTGATCATGTATAAGGATAATACGGGTGTTCAGGGGTTATCCGCTCCCGTGGTCCTGGTCGGACCGAAAAATGGTTGCGATGGTGCGGCCGTATGCTTTGGCGAAGACACAATTGGGGTGTTCCCCGAAATCATGCCTTTTGTCGTGCTCAAGGATGAACCAGCCATCCGGCTTGAGCCAGCCCTCTTGCAGGACGATCTCCGGGAGTCTGGTCATTTCAGGATATTCGTAAGGGGGGTCTGCGAAGACGATGTCGAATGGACGGGGCGGTCCGCCGAGGAAGGACTCGACGGATAAACAGATGGCATGCGCCTGTTTTTCCACGCCGAATTGCCGCGCGGTTTTTTCAATATGGTCTGTGGCAGCGGAGGAGGACTCCACGAAGATCACCTTCGCCGCACCTCGGGAGATGGCTTCAAAGCCCAGGTTGCCCGAGCCTGCAAAAAGATCCAGGATAATGCTGCCGGAGAAATGCTTGCGCACTTCGATCATTGAGAAGATACTCTCTTTGGCACGGTCTGAAGTGGGCCGCATGTCGACATGCGCAGGAACGGTGATCTTTCTGCCTTTCAGTGTTCCGGTGATGATCCGCATGGGTCAGTAGACTGATAACAGTGTGGCCGGAAATGCTCGCTCAAGTGGGAAGCTGAACGTTTTTTCCTGGGATGAGAGGCCCATTTTCTCCAGGGAATCCATCACAATGATCTCCGAGGCATCATCCCAGTACGCCTGAAGTTCTTCTGTAACACGACCGGCTTCTCCACCATAGACGAGGACCTGTTCATGCATGCCAAGCAGCCAGTTAAGGTGGGATGCGTGCTGGAGCCAGAGGTAGGGCAGGTCAGAAATGTCGTCGAAAGTGATATGGGTGGCAGCCCGCAGTTTACCCAGCAGGAATGATGTGATGCTCAAAACATCTTTACCGCAGGAAACGGTCAGGAATGAGCCATGGAAATGGCTGATTCCCATCCACTTTTCACCAATCTGAAAATCGGAATAAAGATTGCCGTTGACAGGGCCATTGAGGAGGAAGGAAAACGATTCCAGATGCTTTTTTTTGCGGACTTTTAGCAACTTGAAATCACGGTTGCTGATCGCGTGCCAGTCAGGCGCGATGCGCCTCATCTCCGTTCCCTGCATGAGTATGTTGAGATGTGCCCGACGCTCATCTTCCTGATCGAAGACCGACTTCGGTACTATGCTCCAGCATTCGAGCTGCGGCGGGTACAGCACGCTTATATCGGACGCATCCTCCTCTCGTATCAGCTTTCCAACGGCATCGCAAAGACCCGGAAAGGTGTCCGGATCGCGACGGACGAGGGAGTCAATCAGGTCAAAATTGAAATCAATCTGCCCGATCCGCTCCACGAAAGCCGGTTTCGTCGAAGCAGATACGGCATAGCAGAGCTTGTTGGCATCGAAGGCAACACCAAGTCGCGCATCCGGTTCCGGCATGGCATTCCGATTAGTTCCAGTTGGTTGCGTTCAGTAGGGTGGTACGCTCCAGGGAACCGATGGCATCATCGCTATCGGGATCTTCCAGCCGATAGATGTTTGGCCGTAACGTATCGTTCAGGGCGTACTGGAAACGGTTGCCGGTTCTGGGAGAAAAGATCAGCGAGTCGGGATTGTACTGGTGAGGAGGACGAAAAGCGAACAGGGAATCACCTTTGTTAACCATATCCTCGTCGGTTTTAAGCCATTCAACCAGATCGTCAAGGGTTTGCGGGAAGTGATTGTTCCTGCGCTGGTGCTCAACAAGCGCATCACGTGTGACGGTGAGGCGGTTCCGGACCTGTTCGGTTACTTCACGCTGCTGCTCAATTTTTTTGTACGGTGATGTGATGGAATCATAAAGCAACCAGGCGAGTACAATAATGACGACGGTAAGTACGGCGCTGATGATTCTGTTACGGTTATCTATATTCATTTTTCTGAGTGCTGAAATGTTTGTTGAATCTGTTCAGGGCACACGCTTATTGAAGGCATACGTTTGATTCCGAAAATACATCCGGCAGTGAAGATATGCAACAAATCATTGTGTTCCCGATGGAAACGATACAGAAGCAGATGTATTTTGAAATATAGCGGCGTTCGTGCGGGAGCTTTCGATTGAAAATGCATTTCTGTTGTTTGTTTTGTAGCTTTGTGCCTATGGAAAAACTGATCTCACTAATCCGCGACATAGCCAAAGTCCCCTCCTTTTCCTCGTATGAGGAGCATATCCACGATCTGATATTCCGCTCCATGGAATCCGTTCCCGGAGCGGATGGAGAGCGTGTTCCCGACAACAACCTTGTTTTTCAGGTGCCCGGGGATGACAGCAGGGCTCCGGTGGCGCTTACGGCCCATCTTGACAAGATCAATCATTTTGGCGCTTCTCCACCAGAGGTACTGCCGTTTGAACAGGACGAAGAGCGGCTTACCGGGCAGCTGGATAATGCCGTTGGACTGGCTCTTTGCATTGCCCTTGCACGGATCAGCGCCGGGCGATCGTTCCCGCCACTCATGCTGCTTTTCTCGGAAATGGAAGAGAGTTTCGGCCTGAAAAATCATCCACACCTGCTCAAAAACGAGGGTAAGGGGCTTTATAATGGCATGGGTGCCGAGCGCATCGCTCGTTACCTGAAGCGGGAGGGTCTGTTGCCTTCTGCAGTGATCACGCTGGATACCACACCACTGTTCAAGGGGGATCCGGGAGTGGCGCTGTACAGCGGACACTGGGAGTTCACCGGACAGCAGCCGACAGACAGGGAGCGTGAACGCACCGAGCGGGTCCGTGACCAGTTTCTTTCCATCGATCCCGACCTGTATCTGTCCAACAACACGAATGATTACCTTCACTACGGGGCAGAGCTGAACAGGGGTGGACAAACAGATATTCCTTCGCTGGCTCTGGAGCCGGCCATATTCCCCTACCACCAGAAAAACGAGTCGGTGTATCTGAAGGATATCGCCCGCGTTCACGACATCATGGTCCGATGGCTTGAACAGTCCGGTCAAGGTATTTGATCTGATATTTTCGTATTTTACAAGATTATAATGATTCAACGATAAACCCAGGTTTCAACCCATGCTTTACCAGGAAAAATTTTATTATCTCTGTCATGTGCCATTGAGTGCCGAAAGTCCAAAAGACGTCGATATCGTCCAGAAGGCAGCGGACTCGGCAGAATTCTCACAGCTCTTCGAAAAGTACGAACAGCTTCGCTCGCACGCCTTTAATGAGGACGGACTTTACAGTGTGATCCGCGCCGATGACATCTATATCCTTATCCGGACCGGATCACCGGATGATGCCCGTGAGGGGGCTTTTGAGGAGGCGCGGGCCGGACTCATCACCAATCTTGAGCATCGGGTGATGCAGGACAAGGACAAGAACGCCGTTGAGATCCTGAGAAATGTCCATAATGTGGAAATGAGTATCTGAAATCCATGACCGCCGAACGGCCCGATCTGTTAAAGCCCAGGCTTCTCGCTCTTTCCGAGGAGATTGTGGACTTGTCCGACCGCCTTGAAGAAGCGGAAGCAGCAAATGAAGACCGGGAGGCGCACCACTGCGTGAAACGGCTGCGCAGCATCGGTGATGAACTGGTGGATTGCCTGGAGCAGGCCGCCGGCGACGATCTGGCTTTTGCACGGTTCATGATGGGATCTGTCTGCAGCCTTCTCGGGTTTTGGGAACAGGCGGAATCCTCCTACCGGGGAGCACTTGAAACCTGGCCCGACCACGTTGGCCTGCTCAACGAATTGTTTGACGCCCTGGTGGCGCAGCGCAAATATGCCGAAGCAGAAACGGTGATCCGGCAAAGTATCCGTCATGGCGGCGAAACGCCGCTCATACTCCGGAATCTCGCTGCTGTGCTGGTGCACCTGAAAAGGATCAATGAGGCAAGGATCATGATGATCAACTGTACCGCCCGGTTTCCCGATGACGTTGAGGGCCGGGCTTTTTTGAAGCAGCTTGACCCGCCTGTTTCGAGCTAAAGGCCGATATAATGAACCGAACACCAGCCTCCGGCTGACTCACAGAAGCATGATCATATCCTGTCATGTGAGATCATTCTGACCATATGAATCGAAATGATTTAAACAGATGAAAAAGAAGAAAAGGTATGTGACGCTGAATGCCCGCAACCGGGCCGAGATCCTGTACGAGGACTCCCAGGTGATAGCGGTCAACAAGCCGGCCGGTATACTTACGGTACCCATTTCCGGTATGAAGTCAGCTAACATGCAGGAAGCCCTGGACCTTTATCTTGAGCCTCAAAAGCGCAGGGCTCAGACAGTGCATCGCATTGACAGGTATACAAGCGGAGTGGTGCTGTTTGCCAAGAGCTCCCGGGCGCGGACCCGCCTGATGGAACAGTTCCGGAATCATCAGCCGGCCAGGATCTACCTGGCCCTGGTGCGCGGCGTCCCGGATCCACCCGAGGGAGAGCTCGTTCACTATATGAAACGCATCAAGGACGGGTTTCGCAATGTCATTGTTCCGGAAGGGGATCCCGACGGTACGAGAGCACGGCTGTTATACCGGGTTATCGAGCCGTTTCGTGATACGTCACTGGTGGAGGTGGCCCTGGATACCGGCCTGAAAAACCAGATCCGGGTGCAACTTGCGGAAATCGGCCACCCCACTGTCGGTGACCGCCATTATGCCAGTGACGAGCAGGAGGAAAAGCTGATCGACCGTCAGGCGCTTCATGCGTCCCGGCTGGAATTCCACCACCCGGCAACGGGAGAGATTGTTGGTTTGGAGGCCGAAATACCCAAAGATTTTAAGCGGCTTATCGCGTATTATAGAAGCAGGTGAGAAGAAGTGTCAGAACGAATTGACCTTGGCAAATGTTGAACGAATGACAGCTCTGAACAAGTAAGTTTCAACCTGTAATTATTAACTGAAACAAGCAGAAAAAAGGAGACGATTATGAGTACACTACTGGATAAGTCCGAAAGTATCAATATTGGAATCACCGATGAGCAGCGCAGCGAAATTTCAGAAGCCCTTGGCCACCTGCTGGCCGACTCCTACATGCTCTACCTGAAGACGCACAACTATCACTGGAACGTGACCGGGATGAATTTCCAGTCCCTGCACGCCATGTTTGAAGAGCAGTACACGGAACTTGCCCAGGCCATCGATGACATTGCCGAGCAGATCCGCTCGCTGGGACATTTTGCTCCGGGGTCCTTCAAGGAGTATTCCAAAATGAGCACGATCACGGAAGAAGAGGGGTTGCCGGATGACCGCACCATGGTAAAAAAACTGCAGGAGGCCAACGAGGCAGTAATCCGTACGGCCCGCAAGGCTTTGCCGGCTTGCGAAGAAGCGGGAGATGAGGCCACCCTTGATCTGGTGACCGAGCGGATCCGTACCCACTCGAAAGTAGCATGGATGCTGCGCAGCCATCTTCAGTGATATTCCAGAATACGAGGAATCTGTGCATTGAAACCTTGTGACTCAATACGGATTCAAAAAAAAGGCAGGCTGACATTGTTGGCCTGTCTTTTTTTGTATCGAGTTCCTGCCGTTTAAAAAAAACAATAATCTGCTTGGATAAATCCGGCAATATGGCTTACATTTTCTTGCAAATCCTGTTTGATCGCGGAAGGTGTCACCAGAAGGAGAAAGCAGGTTTGGACATAGTGGCCCTGTTTCCATAGGAAGGATGGCGTCACTGGATTGAAAAAAAACAGAAAACCCCTTCATTTATAGGAAAATACCATGGAAAACATTGATGGAATCGTTGCCGAGGTAATAGTTCCTTATGGTCTCAATATCGTAGGCGCAATAGTCATACTGATCATCGGTTGGCTGATTGCCAGCTGGGCGAGCAAGCGTGTCAGAAAGGCCTGTGAAAAATCGGAACGTATCGACAAAACCCTGACGCCTATTCTTTCGCAGTCGGTGAAAGTCCTCATTCTGATCGCCACAGTGATTGCCGTACTCAACCGGTTCGGTGTGGAAACCACGAGCCTTGTGGCACTTTTGGGTGTGGCCGGACTTGCCGTTGGCCTGGCCTTGCAAGGCACCCTGAGCAACTTTTCTGCCGGGGTGATGCTGATGCTCTTCCGCCCGTTCAATGTCGGTGATGCCGTCAATATCAGCGGGGTTATGGGCGTGGTGGATGAAATCGGCCTGTTTTCTACGCAAATGCATACGTTTGACAATATTTTCATGATCGTCCCGAATAGCAATATTTGGGGTGCCAATATTTCGAACTTTTCAACCAATCCCACTCGCCGGATCGATATGGTCTTCGGTATCAGTTACACAGATGACATCAACAAAGCCATGAAGATCATCCGGGAAGCGCTGGATGCCGATGAACGTGTCCTCAAGGATCCCGAACCCATGGTGGCTGTCGGTGAACTCGGTGACAGTTCCGTCGATATTTTTGTGCGGCCGTGGTCCAAAGCTTCCGATCTCTGGCCCACACGTTTTGGGCTGATCAAGGATATCAAAGAGCGCTTTGACAAGGAAGGCATTTCCATTCCGTTCCCGCAGCGTGATGTGCATCTGTTCCAGGAAGAGAAAGGCCAGAAGTAGAGATCACATCAAGAAAACGCGATCATCAATTAACTTTTTTCAGCAGCAATGCAGTATTATCATGATAAAACGGTCCTGGTTTCCGGTGCTTCATCGGGAATCGGGGTCGCTTTTTGCAATCAATTGGCATCATATGGTGCCAATCTGGTTCTGACCGCCAGAAGAGAAGACCGTCTTGACGCCCTCGCCAGACAGTTGAGAACCAGCTATGACTGTGAGGTAACGGTTATCCCGTGTGACCTTTCGGACCCGTCCGGACCCGGGTCGCTGGTACGGGCCGTGCGCGACAAGGAGATTTCTGTCGATATACTCATCAACAATGCCGGATTTGGATTTAACGGAGCCTTTCTGGACGGATCGCCTGAAAAGTATCAGCAGATGATGCAGGTGAACATGGCTTCGCTTGTCATGCTGACGCGCCTTTTGCTGCCCGATATGGTACGCAGGGGAAACGGAGGGATTTTGAATGTCTCATCCATGGCCGGATTTCTGCCGATCCCCTATTTTGCGGTCTATTCTGCCACCAAACAATTTGTCATTAACATCAGCTGGAGCCTTTGGAAAGAGTTGCAGGGCACCGGAGTCCATGTGAGCGCACTGTGTCCCGGCCCTGTGGATACGGAGTTCATGGATGTGGCACGGGTGGACAGGAAAAAAGCGGCTTTCCGGGGGATGCAGACCCCGGAATCGGTGGCATCCCGTGGCCTGAGGGGGCTGGCAGAAAACGCTCCCCTTAAAGTCTCACGATCATTTTTACGCATCGCGTATCTGCTCAGCAAGTGGGTTCCGGTGCGCCTCGGACTGATGATCGGTGGCCTGGCCATGAAAAAATAGGTCCATCTCTGTCCAAAACAGGAAAATAATTTACTATTGCTGTTTTTTTTATTATTCTTTTAAGCTCAAAAATTTATCAGTTTATGCCTTGAACCTGATCCCGGTCCGCCAAAAGCAATTACCGGCCAACAGCGGGTGCCGTGTGACTGATCAGGCATAAGTGCTGTATTATTATAATCTGTCTCTCAGTGATATTAATGGAAAACGAGCACGCTATCGTTACGAATGATGGTCGCATCCTGCAGAAGGACAATGCGATCTTTCAGGGGAAAGAGCTGGCATATGTGGATTCCGCCGATGCGGAGGAGGCTCTTCGTTATTTCAAAAACCAGTTTTCAGGAATCGAGAAACATGTAGAGACCTCTCTTGATTCAATCCGTGATGAAGTTCGCGGACCGGAGCTTCTTGAAAAGCTGCAGGGGCTTCGGGAAGAAGTAATCTCCGCAAGGGCTGTTGGTGACTTTGAAACGCTTGTTGCAAAAATTGATGAGGTAATCCGGGAATGTGGCGCGGATGATACGGAGATCGAGGCTGAGGATACAGCGGTGGAAGTAGCGCACAGGCCTGAACCGGTGGACGAGCCGGCGGAACAAGAGGCACCGGATCCGAAAGCCGAAGCGCCGGAACAAGAAGAGCCGGAGCCGGAAGTCAAGCCGGCGGAACAAGAGGCACCGGAGCCGGAAGCCAATCCGGCGGAACAAGAGGCACCGGAGCCGGAAGCCGAAGCGCCGGAACAAGAAGAGCCGGAGCCGGAAGTCAAGCCGGCGGGACAACAGGCACCGGATCCGAAAGCCGAAGCGCCGGAACAAGAAGAGCCGGAGCCGGAAGTCAAGCCGGCGGAACAAGAGGCACCGGAGCCGGAAGCCAATCCGGCGGAACAAGAGGCACCGGAGCCGGAAGCCGAAGCGCCGGAACAAGAAGAGCCGGAGCCGGAAGTCAAGCCGGCGGGACAACAGGCACCGGATCCGAAAGCCGAAGCGCCGGAACAAGAAGAGCCGGAGCCGGAAGTCAAGCCGGCGGAGAATGATAAGGTGAAAGAATATCCGGAATCATTGTCTGCACTTGTTGAACTTGCCGATAAAGCCGAAGAAATTGCCCGAGGGGGCAATTGGCAGCAGATGCAGTCGGAACTGGATAATATCCGGTTCAAGTGGGATAAGCTTTTGGAGGAGGATGCGGCGCTTGCTTCCGAGACGGATTACAGGGAGCTTGAAGATCGCGTGGAAGCCGTCCGGGAAAAAGTGTCTGAAAGAAAAGCGGAATGGCTTGAAAAGCGTCGGGAGCGCCGCAAGGAAAACCTGGCCAAACGTGCGAAGATCATTGATCAGCTTCAGGATATCATCGACAGGAAAAAATGGCAGGTATTCAAGCAGGTCGGCAATCTGTCAAATCGCTGGGAAGATATAAAAGATGTGCCCAATGAGCCTGAGGCCGAAGAGCAGGAAAAGAAATTCGAGGATCTGATCAAGGAGTTCAATGAAAAGAAGGTGAATTTCCTCGTCAGAAAGGCACAAAAAGAAGAAGAGAACCTGGTCGGTAAGCTGACAGTGCTCGACAAACTCAATCAGGTCATATCATCCGTCGGACCGGATACGGAGAATTGGGAGCAGCGGGACAAGGAGATTGAGGAGCTGTCCCGCCAGTGGCGAAAGATCGGCCATGTTCCAAGTGAACAGTCTGATACGATTTGGGAGCGTTTCAAAGCTGTCCGCGATGAGTACTTCAGCAAAAAAATGGAGTACAACAAGGAGTTTCGGGCACAGACCATGAAGAACATCCGCAAGAAAACCCGATTGTGTGAACTTGCGGAAGAACTCTTGGAAGAAGAGGATCTGGCTGTTGCCGTGAGGGAGATAAACAATCTCCACAAGAAATGGAAGAAAATCGGGCCGATTCCCAAAGAAAAAAATGATGAGCTCTGGGATAGGTTCAATGAAGCCACAAAGAAGTTCAATGAGCGAAAGAGTGAAAACCTTGATGTGATCCGTGAACAGGAGCAGGAAAACCTGGACGAAAAGGTGGCTTTATGTGAAAAGGCAGAGGCACTCTCCGGGCGTACCGATTGGAGTGAGGCAACGGCGGAGATGGATGCTTTGATGAAGGCGTGGAAAGAGGCGGGACCCATTCCGCGCAGAAGAGCAGGCAAGCTCTGGAAACGGTTCAAAAAAGCGATGGATGCTTTTTATGACGCCCGCAGAAACCACTTCAAGACAGTGCGGGATGAGCAAAAAGAGAATTACGAGAAGAAAAAAGAAATTGTGGCTGAGCTGGTGAAACTTGGCGACCATGAAAACCCGGAAGAGGCTGTACAGCAGGCCAAGCAGATCCAGGAGAAGTTTCGCAGCATTGGCTTTGTTCCAATCAAAAAGAAACAGAAGATAGAGAAGGAATACAAGGAAGCCTGCGACCGGATCTACCAGAGGCATCGCGGGTCGGGCAGGAAAGCCGGTCCGGCGCGTGATCACCAGGTATCAGCTGACAAATCGATTCGTGCCGAATATTTCAAGCTCAAAAAAGAATGCGATAATCTTCATGAAGAAATAATGAGGTATGGGGATACGAAAACATTCATCAATCCGGGAGGAAAAGGAAACGATCTGATTGACGAGATTCAGCAAAAAATTGACGATGCTCAGAAGAAGCTGGATAAAAAACAGGATAAACTGGAAGAGATTCGACAAAAAATGGAAGATTAGGTTGCAGACGTTGATAATTTGCTTGAAAAATAAGCGCTTTTTTTTCGGGTAATCTCTTATATTGCCTGCAATATTTTATCAAGTGTAAATTTCTACCCGACCCATTAAACAAACGGATAGGCTATATGGCGAAGACTGAAAGGGGAATGAAAATTCTGATGATTGAAGACGACCTCACGCTTTGCGAACTGGTCGGCTCATTTCTCAGAAAAAAAGGATACAAATTCTATCAGCATAATACGTTCGAGGGCGCAATTCAAAGTGTGTATGATATCAGGCCCGACCTGATCATCATGGACCTTCATTTCCCTGACGGCAATGGGCTTCATCTTTGCAAGCAGCTGAAAGATGATGAAAACTTTGAAAACCTTCCCATACTGGTGCTGACGGGCCGTGATTATCCAGTCGAGAAAGATATCGCCCTCAAGGCGGGTGTAACAGATTTCTTTCATAAGCCGATGGTTTACAGCAAACTTGCCGAAAAGATCGAGGAGGTCCTGGGGGATGCCATCCAGATCTCTTTCTGGGGGGTTCGCGGATCTATTCCATGTCCGGGCAAAGAGTTCTCGCATTTTGGCGGAAACACTACCTGTGTCCAGATCAAGGTACCCGCTCAAAAACAGCTGCTGATACTGGATGCCGGTACCGGGATCCGGAATCTGGGCAGCCAGTTGATTGAAGAAGAGGAGCCGGTTACCGGACGCATCTTCCTCACACATCCGCACTGGGATCATATCCAGGGCTTCCCGTTTTTCAAGCCGCTTTTTTCGGAACGGAACAAGTTCGATGTGTACATGCCGCAGCAGATTACCGGTTCAACCAAGGAGGTTCTGGTGGATCAGGTTTCCTACACCTATTCTCCGATTACTTCCCAGATGTTCAAAGCGCATCTGGATTATCATCCGATCAAGCGGGAAGGGCAAAATTTCGAGGGCTACAGTGTCCGTTATATCTCTGCCAACCATCCGGTCGAAACGGCTATCTACAAATTCGAAATCGGCAGAAAGAAAATTGTTTTCTGTCCGGATAACGAACTCAATACACTTGAAAACAGCAGCATGAGGGGCAAGAACCTCCCGTACCTCAAGCAGTTCGACGCTTTTGTGTCAGAAGCGGATGTGCTTATCCACAATGCACAATTTGATCTTGAAGAGTACCGGTCCATGGAAAACCGGGGTCACTCGGCATGGGAGCTGGTTGTGGAGCGGGCCAAAAAGAATGGGGTGAAACACCTCGTTCTGACGCACTTTGGACCTGATTTCACGGATGATGAATTGCTGAAGGTGGATGAGAAGGTCAAGAAAATGGCAAAGGATTCGCAGATGCACGCTGAGCTTGCCCGGGAAGGCCACACCATTCACATGTCCGGATAAAAACGGAATGCCCTTCAGGGCGAAGGGCACTTGATCACAATCAGCAAATAGCCACAATCAGCAATTGGTCATGCCGGTGCGGGGCAGTTCCGGCGCCGGCTGTCGATGTGAAGCGTGATTGCCAGGGTCAGAAGTAGTAGCGGATTCCGATACCGCTGTTGCCACTTATGCCGGTTCCGGGAACCAGGTCAAGCACAGGGACAATTTCCAGGAAGAGCTCGATCGGGTCGTTTTCGAAGTGATAGGCAATTCCGAGTGGAAAACGCACCCCGAATTTGTCCTCTTTATCAAACCGTACCCGTCCACCCAGGCCGAAATAAAGCGGAAGATCACCCTTGGTGACATCAATAATATCGAATCGGTAGAAGAGATAGTCCACATGCAGATGCAGCGAGGAATCGCCAACCAAATACCATGCTGCCCCGGCACTGAATGCGTTGGAGCTTGAGGTCCATAAAGCGGCACTTACACCGGTCGGGTCACCGATTATCGCGCCCAGCCCCTTGCTTCGTTGCGTTCCCTGGGCATCCGCTGAAACTGCAAAAAATGTGGTGAGGATAAGGAGTAATAAAAGCTTTTTCATAGTGGTAGTAGTATTTTGATTCGTTGATTTTGTTTGATGAGTTGATATTTCTGGAATGAGCAATAGTTTGACAAGGATTTCCAACCGTATCTGTCGCCGAAGGAAGCACATGAACCGAAGGTCACGAAGTGCTATGCCCATGACGGCAATCCGACACACAGGAGGATGATTAAAATCTGTCATGTGAATTCAGTCTGACGATATGAATCGAATTAATTTAAACAGATGAAATTCGAGACAGAAAAACACGTCATAAGTCAGCAAAAAGATACTATATTCCTAAATGCGTGACAACAGAGGTAACGAGACCACGTCGGCAAGCCGGAGCAGGCATCCCGAAAAGAGACAGGATTTGACCCCGGAATGGAAGCTGTCATTGGATTTCGAATCCATTGAGTGAAATTCTGGATACCTTGCGGACTTATAACAACGCACACGGATAACTCCTCTTTTTCGCAATCCACTTATAACTACATCTACAATAGTTGACATGCCTATAATGATAATAATTTCGAAACGCCTGGCGGTCCTGCTGGTCCTGCTTTCCATCGCTCTCTCCGCATCAGCACAGGAGCGAAACGCCGTTGTCCTGATCTCTGTCGACGGCTTCAAACCTGACTATTTTGAGCGGACGGACACTCCGCATTTTGACCGGCTGATACAGGAGGGGGTTCTCGCGGACTATCTGATCCCCGTATTCCCCACACTGACATTCACCAACCACTACTCCATCGTAACCGGATTGTACCCTGAAAACCACGGGATATTGTCCAACACGATGTACGATCCGGAGTGGGAGGTGACGTTCAGCCTGGGAAACAGGGAGGAACTGGTCAAGGGACGCTGGTACGAGGGCGAGCCGCTCTGGGTGACAGCAGAGAACCAGGGTGTGCGCACCGCCTCCATGTTCTGGGTCGGCAGTGAAGCCGAAATTTCCGGTGTTCGTCCAACCCGTTGGAATGATTACGACAGTCGGCTTCCTCACGAACAGCGCATCGACTCGGTGATTACCTGGCTTTCCCTGGAGGACGAGACCCGTCCCGATTTCATCACGCTCTATTTCAGCCGGATCGATTCCGAGGGACACAGGCACGGTCCCGACAGCGAGGAAGTCACCCGGGCCATTGCCGATATGGATGCCGATTTCGGATATTTCATATCGGAACTGGAGCGGACCGGCCTCTGGGATTCGACCAATCTGATCATTGTCTCAGATCACGGGATGGCAGCTCCTTCCGAAGAGAAAGTGATTTTTCTGGATGAGATTATCGACCTGGATGATGTTCGCGTCGTCGGATGGGGCCCGGTATCCATGATACGTCCCGCCGAAGGCAAACGGGAAACGGTATACCATCTGCTCAAGGAAGCTGAGGACAACTACCGTGTCTACTATCGCGAGGAACTGCCAGAAGCGTACCGCATCGGCAATCACCGCCGCACTCCGGAAATCATTATGGTGGCTGACCTGCCCTGGAGCATCACCAGCCGGTCCTTTTTTGAACGCAGGGGTGTGCTGGCAGGCAACCACGGCTGGGACCACAGGGAGCCCGAAATGCGGACCATATTTCTGGCACGCGGACCGGATTTCCACGAAGGAAAACGCGTCGGACCGTTTGAGCTGGTCCATATTTACGAGATGATCTGCTACCTGCTGGACCTGGAACCGGCACCCAACGATGGTTCGCTCAGGGAGGTTCATCATCTCATCCGGGAATAGTACCTGCCGCAGAAGGCCGTTAATCGGCCTTTGGTCATGTTTTCAAAAGGTTTCAGGTCTCTATTTGGATTGAATCTGAGTTATTTTTCAGATAATTTAATCTGTAATTCAGGAGGTAATCAATGTAATCTGAAATTTTTTTTGAAGTTGCACATCA